>NZ_JBIINP010000142.1:0-10690 GCF_044337415.1 Luteitalea sp. | reverse complement strand
ATGGACGAGCCGCATCGCGTTCCCATCGAGCCGGAGTTCGATCTGCATCCGTTCGCGCCACGCGACATCCCCGACGTGGTCGATGCCTACCTGTGTGAAGCGCACGCCATGGGCATCCGCGAGGTGCGCCTCGTGCACGGGCGCGGCATCGGCGTGCAACGCGCCCGCGTGCAGCAGGTGCTGCGCGACCATCCGCTCGTGGCCTCCTGGCGCGACGACCCGCGCGCGCACCTCGGCGCGACGCTCGCGACATTGACCGGGTAGGGCGGCATGTCCTCATGCCGCCGCTGTCCCACGCACGACGCGATCAACGGGGTGGTGAACGCGTGGCGCCCCACCTCATCGAGGTCAGGGCAAGGCGAACGCGAACAGGCCCTGGCCGCAGGCGACGGCCACGTGCTGTCGCCCATCCACCTCGTAGGCGATGGGGTTGGCCGTGCACTGCCCACCCGTCTGGAAGTTCCAGAGCGCACGGCCCGTGGCGGCGTCGAGCGCGTAGACGTTGCCCTCGTTGGTGCTGCCGAACACGAGGCCCCCGCCGGTGGCCATCACGCCGGCCCAGAGGGGCGTGAGCAGCCGATGGTCCCAGCGCCGCTCGCCGGTGAGCACGTCGAGCGCGCGCACGGCGCCGTACGCGTCGCCCGGTTGCGCCACCACCTCTCCGCCACCCATGAACGGCTTGCCGGGCTCGTACGTCGCCTCGGCCTTGAAGTAGTACGAGCCCATCTCGCGAATCGGCACGAACACGAGTCCTCGCGTCGCATCGTAGGCCGGGCTGAACCAGTTGGTGGCGCCCTGCAGGCTCGGCCACACCAGCGTCCCCCTCGTCGAGGGCTCCGTGCCGGGGATCACCATCGGCCGGCCCTTCGCGTCGAGGCCGGTGGCCCAGGTCTGCTTCGCGTAGGGCGTCCCCTTGATGAACTCGCCGGTCGTGCGATCGAGCACGTAGTAGAAGCCGTTGCGGTTGGCCGTGACCACGAGCTTGCGGGCACGGCCCGCCACGTCGGCGTCCACGAGCATCGGGATCTGGTTGGCGTCCCAGTCGTGCGTGTCGTGCGGCGTGAACTGGAAGTGCCAGCGCAGGGTCCCTGTCGACGCGTCGAGCGCGACCATCGACCCGGTGTAGAGGTTGTCGCCGGGCCGGACGTCGCCGTTCCAGTCGGGCCCCGGATTGCCGATGCCCCAGTACAGAAGGTTCAGGGCCGGGTCGTAGCTCCCGGTGAGCCAGGTGGTGCCGCCGCCGGTCTTCCAGGCGTCGCCCTTCCAGGTGTCGTGACCGGGTTCCCCCGGACCGGGAATCGTGTGGAAGCGCCACAGGCGTGCGCCGGTCTTCGCGTCGTAGGCGTCGAGGAAGCCGCGGACACCGGCCTCGCCACCGCTCACGCCGACGATCACCTTGCCGTCGATCGCGAGCGGCGCCGCGGTAATCGAGTAGCCCAGGGCGTTGTCGGCCACCTGCACGGTCCAGCGCACGGCGCCAGACGCGGCATCGAGCGCCACGAGGCGCGCATCGAGCGTGCCGACGTACACGCGACCGTCGAGCAGGGCCACGCCACGGTTGGTGGGCCCGAACCCGATGATCTTGACGGTCTTCGGGATGGGCGGCTCGTACCGCCAGAGCGTGCGCCCGGTGCGCAGGTCGAGCGCTGCCACCCGACTACGCGTCTCGCTGACGTACATGACGCCGTCGGCGACCAGCGGCGTGGTCTGCAGCCCCGCCTCCTGGGCCTGGTACACCCAGGCCGGGCGCAGTCGGGCCACGTTGTCAGGCGTGATCTCTGCAAGCGGCGAGAACCGATGGCCGTCGTAGGTGCCAGAGTAGGTGAGCCACGACGCGGGTTCCTGCGACGAGGCTGCGATTCGCGACGCGGGCACCTGCGCGGTCGCGCCACTCGACAGGACCATCGTGGCGGCAAGCGACAGCAGCGCGACGCCGCACCCGCGGCCGCTCACTGGCGCCCCCGCCGCGTCATCAGGTACGACACCAGGTCGGCCAGCTGCGCGTCATCGAGCTGGCCACGATAGCTGGGCATGATGCTCGTGTCCTTCTCCACCGTGAGGTTCCGGAGGTCCGCCTTGCGGAACGAGTGCAGTCGGCCGGTGGCCTCCCGCACCTGGATGGTGAAGGCGTCTTCGTTGACGCGGAGGCCCGTGACCTCGACGCCGGCGCGCGGCTGCACGCGCACCGGCACGTACGCCGCCGCCTCGTACGGTTCGTAGGCCACGGCTCGCACGGGATGGGCACGCCCCGGGTCGATCAACGACTCCCGCAGGAACGCCGCGCCGCGCACCAGGCCGACCTCCGAGAGATCGGGGCCGATGGTCGCGCCCTCGCCGTCGATCAGGTGACACGTGGCGCAGCCGGCCCGCCCGTACACCAGGCGCCCCCGCTCGGGGTCCCCGGGGAGGGCCTCGGCAGGCCGTCGCCCGAGCGCACGCACGTGCGCAGCCACCTGCCGCACCTCGAGCTCCGACAGGCTCCAGAACGACAACATCGCCGTACCGGGCACGCCCTCCATGAGGATGGCAATGACACCGGCCTCGTCGGCGGCTCGCCGCAGCTTCGCGCGCGCGAGCGGAGGGCCGGAACCTCCCGAACCATCGAGTCCGTGGCATCGCCCGCAGTAGGCCTCGTACACCTTCGCGCCACTGGCGAGATCGGCCGCCGTCGGCGTTGCGAGAGGAGCCGGCGGCTGCGCGCGCAGGTCGACGAGTGAAGTCGTCGCCATGAGCAGCACGGCTCCCGCAAGCACGCGGGAGCGGCGGCCCCACAGCGGTGTGATGTCTGGCACGCGCGGATTCTACGTCAGGTCGCGCGCTGTCTCGGCTCGGTGACGACACCACGTCATGACTCCGTGGGCCGCGCTGGGCCTCCGACGTTCGGCATTCCCTGCATTCCCGGCATCGCGGCATTCCCCTTGCACTGTCCCCTGCCACCACCAGACCGCTGGCCGCTGATTTCCTCGGGATTTCACGCGACCGCGCGCTGGTGATGGCAGCGGGTGCGATCCACGCACTCGCGGGAGGTGGCAGATGCTGCACACACGCGTGGCGTGCCGGGCACGCACGTGGGACGTGCTCGACGTGCGTCGCGACGAGGACGTGACCTGGTGGTGGCTCCGGCAGGACCGCGATGCCCCACGACTCCTCGCGGCCCCACCCGACATCGTCACGCCGCTGGCCGCCGACGCGCGTCGCGTGTCGAGGCGCGCGTGGCTGCGCGCGATGCTCGCGCGCCTGCGAGCCGAGGTGCCCTCGTGGTGGCCCGCCACGGCCGCACGGTTGCCTATCGATGAGCTGCCGTGGCAGTGCGTGGCGGCGATGCTCGTGCTGTCGGGCCGCCATCGACGCGTGCTCGTCGCCGATCCGGTCGGCATGGGCAAGACGGTACAGGCGGCACTGTTGCTGCGCGAAGTGCACGACCGCGACCCCGAAGCCTGCTCCCTCGTGGTGGCGCCGGCCGGCCTCGTGCCGCAGTGGGCACGCGAGCTCCGCCACCGCGCCGGTCTCGACGCCACCGTGATCGACGCCGCGCGCCTGCGCATCGAAGCCCTGATGCCTGCGCGCCTGGTCGACGAGTCGCGCCGTGGCGCCTGCTGGCTCGTGTCGATCGACCTGCTCCGCCAGGCCGACGTCACGCCGCTCTTCACGCGCCTCGCCTGGACGCTCACCGTGGTGGACGAAGCCCATGCGGCGGCACCCGCGACCGCGCGACTCGAGGCCGTACGCGCCATCGCCGACTCGAGTGCCCGCGTCCTGCTGCTGACGGGCACGCCCACCGCCGGCGGCGTCGCCGGGTTGCAGGCGCTGCGCGCGATCGGCGCACGCCATCACGAGCCGCCGATGCCGATCCTCCGTCGCGAGCCGGCACGCCCGGGTCCCGCACGCCGATCCTGCGTGCTCCACGTCCGGCTCGACCGCCAGCACGCCGCGCTCTGCGCGCGGCTCGACGCCTTCGCCGCCTGCGCCCGCGCCGATCGCGGCGGCGTGGGCCTCCTGCCAGCGCTCGTTCTTCGCCGACGGGCGGCCTCGTGCCCCGACGCGATCGCGCGCTCGCTCGAGCGTCGACTCACGACACTCGACGCGAGTGCCGCTCACGGTGGGCCGCACCAGCCAGCCCTGTTCGACGACATCGAGGACCGCGACGAGGCGTGGCTGCGCCTGCCTGCGTGGCGCGACGAGGCCGCCGAACGTCGTGAACTCGAGGAGTTGCTGGCACTCGCGCGACGCCTGTCGCCGCACGGACGCAAGCTCGCCGCCGTGGCACGCCTGCTCCGTCGCGGACGCGAGCCCGCCCTCGTCTTCACGGCCTATGTCGACACGGCCCGCGCGCTGCGCGATCGGCTCGAGGGCGTGCGCCTCGCCCTGGTACACGGGCGCCTGCCAGACGCCCTGCGTGCGCAGGCGATCGATGCGTTCACCACGGGCGACGCCGACGTGCTGATCACCACGGACGCGAGCGCCGAGGGACTGAACCTCCAGGCGCGATGCCGGCTGGTGGTGCACGCCGACCTGCCGGTGTCGCCCCGCCTCCTCGCGCAACGCACCGGACGGGTCGATCGCCTGGGCCAGCACCGGCGCGTGCACGAGGTGCTGCTCGCGAGCCAGGCCACCGAGGACGTGGAGATGCTCGCGCGCCTCGAGACGGGCACGGCCGAGGACGCCGCATGGCTCGAGGGCCCCGGGGCCGACCGCGAGCACAGACGCACGCGAATCGCACAGGCCTGCTGGGTGCACACGGACGACACGCCGGTCACGTCGCGCACAGGGCCGAGGCGCCTGACATGCGCGCTCACGCCGGCCCGGTGGCGACGGCTACGCGCACGGTGGCAACTGCCGGCCAGCGCCGCGGGCCTGCAGGTGGCGCGGCTCACCGTGTCGGGCACGACGCCCCTGGCGACAACGCACCTGTCCGCGGCGGTCGCAACACCGCGGGACGGCACGCCAGCGGGCGACGCGATCGAGCGCCTGCTGGCTCACCGCCTTCGCCGGGAGCGGGCGCGGGCGCGGCGCCTCGACGCGTGGCAGGAGCAGGCAGAGGCACATGCGAGCCGCGAGCGGGCGCGCACCACCAGCCACGGCCTGTTCGCGCAACACGACGACACGCGCGCGCCGACGTGGCGCACGGAGCCGGCGCTCACCGTGCGCATGGTCGGCACACTCGCCATGCGGGGGTCGGAGGCCCCGTCGCGATGAGCGCGCCATGGCTCACCGGCGGGCGGGTAGCGCCATCGGTCCTCGAGCGACGCCTCGCCGGACTGGTGTTGCATGAGGCCCGCGAGGCTGCCGCCACCCGCGCCCTGCGGCGCTGCGAACGCACGTGGCGTGCCGCGGCCGAGACGCTCGGGCCCGCGAGCGGTGCGTCGGCAGTCTGGGAGTGGCTGCTGCGGCCGCTCGCCGAGGAACTCGACTGGAGCCCCGGGCCGGTGGCGGCAGACATGCTGGCTGGCGTACCCGTTCGCGTCGCCACGGGACGCCTCGGTCGCGATGCGCAATGGCTGGTCGCCACGCCGTGGGGCATGTCGCTCGACGGGTGCCAGCGCGCCGCCACGAAGCGCGCGGCGACGCACGGGCACCAATGGGTCGGCCTGTGCAACGGCGTGCAGTGGCGCTGGTACGACACCACGCGTCCCTACACGCGCGACCACATCTCCCTCGATCTCACCCACGGCGTCGCCGATGGCCGCGTCTGGCAGGCCCTCTGGCAGTTGGGGCAGCCCACGTCGCCTCAGCCCTCATCGGCGCACGCGGGAGCCTGGCTCGACAGGCTTGCCGCCGAGAGCGCCGTCGCGCATGCGGGTGCCGCGGGCGCGCTGCGGGAGGAAGTGTCGGGCGTGATGGCCACGCTCGCGCGCGTCGCACGCGGCGGGCACGACACGCATGTCGCCCAGGTGTTCCAGTGGCTGTTCCTGCTGTGCGCCGAGGCGCGCGCCCTGGTGCCGGCCTGGCACCCGGCCTACGCCCGCAGCTACAGCCTGGCGTCCCTCGCGCGGGCGCCAGGACGCACGGCATCGCCCCTCGGCATGCACGCAAGCGTCGTGGCGGTCAGCGATCTGGGCCGACACGGAGGTCGCCTCGGGTCCCTGCGCGTGCAGGCCCTCAACGGGGCGCTGTTCGAGCCTCGCCTCGAGGGGCGCGGCGGCCGCACGCTGCCCGATGCGGTGGTCGGCGGCATGCTGTCGCAGCTTGCCGCGGCAGGATCCGCCGCGGGCACGCCCGTCGACCTCGCCACGCTCGACGTGGAGCACCTCGGCGCGCTGTACGAGCACCTGATGGCGCCAGGCGCCGCGCACGGTCCGTGGCTCCTGCGCAAGCGCACCGGCGCCTTCTACACGCCCCGCACGATGGCGGATCAGTTGGTGGCCCGCACCCTCGACCCGCTCGTCGCCGAGGCGGGCGCCGACGACATCCTCGCCCTCCGCATCATCGACCCGGCCATGGGCAGTGGCGCGCTGCTCGCGAGCACGCTGCGTTACCTCGTGCGCGCCGTCGAGGCCGCGTGGGTGCGCGAGGGCCGCGGCGGCCCGCTCGACGTGCCCCGCGAGGAACGCGACACCCTGCCCCGACGCATCGCCGAGCAGTGCCTGTACGGCATCGACGTCAACGCCCGCGCCGTGCAGGTGGCGCGCCTGTCGCTCTGGCTGCTCTCGCTCGCACCCGATCGTCCGCTCACCTGGCTCGACGCGCACCTGCGGACGGGCGACAGCCTGGTCGGCGTGTCGCCCGACAGGCTGCTGGCGCGACCGCCCGTACGCGCCCCAGGCTCGCGCTGGCCACGTACCGACGGCCAGCTGACGCTCTTCGACCTGCAGCACTGGCACCACGAAGCGGCCGTGCTCGGCCACCGCTTGCGCGCGATCACGGAGAGCCCCTCCGACACGGCCGGCGACGTGCGCCTCAAGGCGCGGCGATTCGCCGACCTGCGCGCCGGCGAGGCGCTCACGCGCTGGCGGCTGCGCGCCGACGCGTGGTGCGGCGCCGCCATGGATCCGGAGCCCGCGTCCGCCGCCACCTGGCGAATCGTGGACGATGACCTCCGCGCCGGACGGACGACACGGCCGGGTCCGGCCAGCCAGGCAAGGGATCGCTGGCTCGCCGCGGCCGACGCGCGCGGCTGCACCCACTTCGCCCTCGAGTTTCCCGACGTGTTCGACGATGGGCGGGGGGGCTTCGATGCGGTGATCGCCAACCCGCCGTGGGAGATGCTGCGGGGCGATCTCGGGTCGGGCGACGACCGCGCGGCGCACCGCAGCGACGTCGCGCACATGCAGCGCTTCGTGCAGCGGAGCGGCATCTACCGCGAGGCCGCCGGCCACGTGAACCTCTACCAGTTGTTCGCCGAGCGCATGCTGCAGGTGCTGCGCCCTGGCGGACGCCTCGGCTGCCTGCTCCCCGGCAGCGTGCTGGCCGATGCCGGAGCCGCCGGCCTCCGCCGGCACCTGTTCGACCACGCCGCCATCGATCGCCTCGCCATCGTCGAGAACCGCGACGGGACGTTCCCGATCCATCGGTCGATGCGGATCGTGGTGCTGACGGGCACGGCCGGTGACCGCACCGAGTCCGTGCTGGTGGAGTCGGCGCATCCGCCGGAGCGCGCCCCGCGCGAGGGCGGCACGACGCGCGTCCGGCGTGAGCCGCCTCGCGTCGGCGCGCACCTGCTGTCGCGCGATCTCTTGCGCGCGACGAGCGGCCAGGCCGAGGCGATCCCGCACCTGCGCACGGCGGCCGACCTGGCGGTGCTGGCGCACCTGGTGCGGTGGCCGCGGCTCGGCGATCCGCCGTGGGCGCTGCGCTTCGGCCGGGAGCTGAACGCGACAGACGATCGGCACCTGCTGTCGAGCGACGGCGACGGCGAGATCGTGGTGGTCGACGGCAAGCACCTGCGGCCGTTCACGGTGTGCCCACCCGCGGAGGCCTCGCGCGCGTCGGCCGATGCGCTCCTCGGCGCACTACCGACGCGGCCCTGGGAGCGCTGGCGCCTCGCCTACCGCGACGTGTCGTCGCCGACCAACACGCGCTCGCTGATCGCGGCGCTGCTGCCGCCGTGGCACGTCTCGACGCACACGGTGACGTGCCTGCGCGACCCGTTGCCGCTGGTCCAGCAGCTCTACCTGTGCGGCATGCTCAACAGCCTGGTGGCCGACTGGTTCGTCCGCAGGTACCTCGGCGCGCATGTCACGTCGAGGCTGATCGCGCGCGTGCCGGTGCCCCAGCCACCCGCCGCGCACCCGGACCGGCGCGGCCTCGTGCGACTCACGGCGCGGCTCGCGCGCAGTCCATCCGATGCCGCAGCCGATGCGGCGCTGCAGGGCCTCGCGGTGCGGCTGTACGGTCTGTCGCGCGAGGCGGTGGACGCCGTGGTGTCGGACTTCCCGCGCCTGCCGGAGCCGACCGCCCGCCGCATGCGTGAGGCGGCGGGTGAGTAATGCTGCGATGCTGCGATGCCGGGAATGCGGCGATGTGGCACCCGCGGCTACGGGGATCGGCCTCGGCGCAGCGCCACACGAAGAGCGACACCCGATCCCCGATCCCCGACTCCCGACTCCCGACTCCCGTCCCGTCACACGCGCATTGCCTGCCAGATGGTCACGGCGAGCACGGCCAGCACGGCGCCCGCGCTGATGGCGAAGAACCAGTCGCGCTGGCGCACGTACTCGGCGCACGAGAGCAGCACGCGCGCCATCGGCGTGGCCATCAGCACGATCAGCCCCGCCTGCAGCGCCAGGTTCGCGCCAGGCCCGGGTGCGACGAGCGTCCACGCCAGGCCGATGCCGAGCAGGGCGGTGGCCACGGTCACGCCGAGGCCGAGCGTGCGGGCGAGGGTCCGTTCGAACAGCGTCATGCGCGCACCAGCATCACGAGGGCGACGAACACGAGGACGAGACCGAGCAGCACCTTGAGACTCTTGGCCTTGGCCCGCTCGGAGATCCGGAACCCGATGCGCGTGCCGACCATCACGCCGAGCACCGAGGCGGCCGCGTAGGGGCCCGGGATGGCGCCGGCGGCGTAGTAGAGCGGGGCGGAGGCGGCGGCCGTGACGCCGATCATCAGCGAACTCGTCGTGGCCGCCACGCGCAGCGGCACGCCGCACCAGGCAGTGAGCGCGGGCACCTTGAGGATGCCGCCGCCGATGCCGAGCAACCCGGAGACGTTGCCCGCGATGAACGACACGAACAGCGCGATCGGCAGGCGCTTCACGCGGTAGCTGACCATCGTGTTCCGCTGCGGATGGTGGAACTGCCCGCCCAGCCAGCCGGTGTCGTCATCGCCCTCGGGGAGCGCGTTGCGCTTGTCCATCTGGCGGAACATCACGCCCGCGATCACCAGCGCCACGAGGCCGAACATGATGCGCAGCGCCCGCGGCGAGAGCGCCTGCGCGGTGAGGCCGCCCGCCAGCCCACCGAGCGTCGTGGCGATCTCGAGCACGATGCCGAGGCGGAAGTTGGCCGTGCCGTCGCCCACCTTCTGGGCCGACACCACGGTCGACGTCGCGATCACGGTCATCAGGCCGATGCCGGCCGCCTCCTGGAAGGGCAGCCCGTACAGCAGCGTGAGCGCGGGTACGAGGAACACGCCGCCGCCGAGGCCGAGCAGCGAGCCGACCAGACCGCCGAGCGCGCCGAGCAGCGCCACGCCGAGGATGCCGAGCAGCGTCACGGGCGGGTCACCGGGCGCCGCCCACCCAGGGCGTGAGCGTGGCCGCGAGCGTGGCCATGACGGGGGTGGGCACGCCGAGCCGCGCGCCGCGGCGCACGACGTCGCCAGCCAGGGCGTCGAGCTCGATGCGCTTGCCGGCCTGCAGGTCGATCAGCATCGACGATCGCGTGCGTGGCGGCAGGGCATCCATGTAGGCGCGCACACGATCGCCGATGTCGGCCGCCACGGCAATGCCCTCGGCGCGGGCCACCGCCTCGGTCTCGGCGCAGGCGGCCTCGAACGTGTGTCGCAACGCCGGCGTGGACCACACGACGCCGGCCGGCTGGCGGGCCGCGCCCGTCACCGCCGCGAACGGCGCGAGGTAGATGAACTTCTCCCACAGCGGCACGCGGGCGTCGGCCACCGGCTCCACCTGGATGTCGGCCAGCCGGAAGAGCTCGGCGAGCGCCTGCACCCGTGCCGACGGCTCCGCGCCTGGCGCCTCCACCTCGCCGAAGACAATCCGGCGATGCGTCCCGGTCTGCTCGATGAGGCCGGGCGCACGCAGCGCCGTGGCGATGTAGGTGGGACCGGCCAGCACGCGCCCGGGGCCGACGAGGGCCGCGACGCGCTCGGCGCTCGACACGCCGTTCTGCAGCGTCACCACCAGCGTGTGCTCGCCCATCAGCGGCGCCACCAGCGGCAGCGCCGTCTCATCGTCGTAGGTCTTGACCGCGTAGAGCACGACGTCGACCGGTCCGAGGTCGGCCGGGTCGGCGCTGACCTGCGGACGGACGACGAGGTCGCCGAGCGGACTCCAGATCCACAGGCCCCGCGCCCGGATGGCCTCGAGGTGCGCGCCGCGAGCCACCAGCGACACGTCGAACCCGGCATGCGCCAGCCGCGCCGCGTAGTACCCGCCCACCGCCCCCGCCCCCACCACCCCGAACCGCACGACCGCCGCCATTGCAGGCATGGTAATCCCTCATGCCTCATGCCTCATGCCTCATGCCTCATGCCTCATGCCTCATGCTTCATGCCTCATGCTTCATGC
>NZ_JBIINP010000367.1:0-2941 GCF_044337415.1 Luteitalea sp. | reverse complement strand
TCCATCGAGTTCAGGTACCTGCCGCAGCGCTGCTCGTTCGAGGACCACCTCACGATGCTGCGCGAGTGGTCGCCCGACGTGTACGCGCTGTCGTTCACGTCGTACGGCATGCCGCTCGCGTATCGGCTGATGCGCGCCGTGAAGACACAGTTCCCGCACGTGAGGGTGGTGTGCGGCGGCGCCCACGCCAGCGCCGAGCCCGAGCACGTGCTGCGGCACACGCCGGCAGACGTCGCCGTGGTCGGCGAGGGCGAGCGGACGTTTCTCGAGCTCCTGCAGGCGCCGGGCGAGTGGCCGGCGGCGCTCGCCGCGATTCCCGGGATCGTGTACCGCGACGGGCATCACGTGCGGCGCACCGCCGAGCGCGAACTCATCGACGACATCGACACGGTGCCCCTGCCCGCATGGGACCTGGTCAACCAGCGGGACTACGTCGGCGTGTCGTTCAGCAAGGGCTCACCAAACACCGAGATGATCATCACGCGCGGCTGCCCGTACCGGTGCACGTTCTGCGCGAATCCGGTCTTCCGTGGCACCGGCCCCCGGTACCGGAAGCGGTCGCCGGAGTGCATCGCGAGGGAGGTCGAGCTGCTGTACGGCATGGGCTACCGCGAGATCTTCTTCCACTCCGACGAGCTCAACGTGCAGCACCGCTGGTGCATCGAGGTGTGCCAGGCGCTGGCCGCCCTCGGGCATCCCGACCTGTCGTTCCAGACCAACCTGCGCGTCGCGCCGATGTCGGAGGAGTTCGCGTACTGGCTGAAGCGGGCCAACTTCTGGATGGTGCGCATCGGCATCGAGAGCGCGAACCTGCGCGTGCTCACGGGCATCAAGAAGCGGATGTCGCTGGAGCAGACCGAGCACGCGTGCCGCATGCTGTCGCGCCACGGCATCAAGGTGTGGGGCTACTTCCTGCTGTTCCAGTTCTGGGAGGAACAGGGGGTGCTGCAGTCGGAGACGGCAGACGAGGTGCGCAACAGCCTGCGCTTCGCGTGGCGGCTCTGGCGCGAGGGCGCGCTGCACTACAGCAGCTGGGCGCCTGCCATCCCGGTGCAGGGCGCGGAGTTCTACAACCTGGCGCGACGACGCGGCATGATCACGGAGGACTATTACCCGAGCGACGCCGGCTGGGATGCGCGGCCGTACCTGCAGGGCGTGTCGAGCCGCGAGTACCGGATGCTCTTCGCGCGGGCGCGTTGGCTGCAGGGCTGGATGGCGCTCACGGCCGGTGCGATTCAGTGGAAGAACTGGCGGGCGATCGTCTATCGCGCGCAGCCGCTGCTCACCGGACGGCCGAAGGACGAGCAGCTCGGCGAGGCCGACGCCGCCACCAGCACTGCGCGTGTGCCGTTCAGTCCTCCGGACGCGTCGGGGATGTGAGGGACCGCGGGGCTGGGGGCTCGGGGCTCGGCACAGAACGGGGACAGGCAACAGGGGCTGGGGGCTGGGACGGGGGCTTGGCGCTTGGGGCTTGGGGCTTGGAGCTCGGTAGTCAGCGCAAACCGCGTGAGCCGGCGCCGAACTCGATCCGTGGCTACTGCGGTCCGTGGCTCTTGCGGTCCGTGGCTCTTGCGGTCCGTGGCTGTTTCGGTCCGTGGCCGTCGACGCTGTGCGTCGACGGTCAGCATCGCAGGCACCCCTGCGCGGTCAACCGGTCATCCTCCCTGGAGGTGACCGGCCCCCTCCGGCGTGGGTGCTGGAGTGCACAGCGGACCCACGCAGGGCGGAGTAGCGTCGACGCATGGTCGCCACCCTGCCGTTCTCGCCGCGCCTGCAGCAGCTCACCCCTCCGGGGATGACCCCGATCGCGGCGCATCATGCCGCGCCACCCACGCCTGATGGGTCGGCGTTTCACGCTCCGCCGCACGACGCGGGCAGCTCTGCCGCACACGCGCCTCAGCCGCCACCCGCGCGTCACCGCTACCTCGTCGCCGTCGAGGACGTGCTGCTGGTGCTGCTGCTCGTGTTCATGGTGCCGATCACGATGATCCTGCTGGCGCTCCCGCTCGTGGGCATCCTGAAGGTCGCCGAGGAAGTCAGCCGACGCTGGTGACGTGTTGGCCACGGCGCCGCTGAGTCGTCACGAGTCTTCGTGATCGGGGCGGTGCGTCGAGATCCGCCGCACGTGGATCTGGTCCTCGGTGGCCCACGCGTCCACGTTCAGGGCCTCCGCGTCCTCCGAGGCCTGCTCCATCGCGTCGTGATGCGTGGCGGCGGTGGCATACGGCTTCCCCGGCACGATGCTGACCGTGTGCTCGAGCAACGAGCTCGAGCGGGCGACGAGCACGTCGCCGACCTGCATGTTCGACGGCTCGCCGGTGTCGTCGTGGACGTCGTGCGGGGCGTGTGACTTCGGCATCACTCCACTTTGCGCGGCTTTGCCCAGCGGCGGTGTTCCCTCCGGCACACGTGGCCGTGCCCTCAGCCGCGTCACCGCATGTGGGCGTGAGCGGGATGATGCCCCCGGCGCCGGGTGCGCTATCTTGGCGCGCATGATTGCCCTCGAACGATCCGTGCGCCGCTGTCTGCTCGTCGTTCTGTTCGCGCTGTGCCTCCTCCCGGCCGGCGCGTTCGCGCAAGGGCCACCCGCCGACCTCGACGCCTGGGTCGCCCGGACGATGAGCGCGTTCGAGGTCCCCGGCATCGCCGTCGCCATCGTCAAGGACGGCACAGTGGTGCACGCGAAGGGGTATGGCGTGCGTCGCCTCGGCGACCCCGCGCCCGTGGACGACCGCACGCTCTTCGGCATCGCGTCGAACACCAAGGCCTTCACGGCCGCCGCGCTCGGCATGCTGGTCGACGAGGGTAAGGTGGCGTGGGACGACCCGGTCGGCAAGCACCTGCCCGGCTTCTCGCTGGCCGACCCGTTCGCCTCACGCGAGATCACCGTGCGCGACACCCTCAGTCATCGCACCGGGCTCGGGCTCGGCGCCGGCGACCT
>NZ_JBIINP010000366.1:0-2948 GCF_044337415.1 Luteitalea sp. | reverse complement strand
AGAGAGCGTAACCTACAGGGTAGGGCGCGGTCTCCGACCGCGCCGTTCTCGATAGCGGCGGGGTGGGACACCCCGCCCTACCCTGGCGTCGGGGCACACGCCACGCCTCGCCCTCTTGCCTCGCATGTCCGTGCCGCTCTCCCGCATCGACACGATCCTCGCCCTGATCGACCCGACGCTGCCCGTGTGGGACCTGTGCTGCGATCGCGGCGTGATCGGGTGCGCGGTGCTGGATCGATGGCCGGCGGCGCACGTCACCTTCGTCGAGAAGCGCCCGGCCATCGTCGAGGCCCTGGCCGCGTTCGTGGCGCGGCGGACCGAGCGAGACGGGCGGTTCGACGTGCGCGGGGAAGATGCCCTGCGGATCGTCCTGCCCGACGCCCCGGCGAGCTTCGTGATCGCCGGGGTCGGCACCAACCTGATCTGCGCCTTCCTCGCCCGGCTCGAAGGGCGTCGCGGCGACCGGGTCGTGTGCAGCACCAGCCAGTCCCCGGAGCGGTTCGAACGGCTGACGAACGAAGGTGGGTGGCGCGTGTGCGAGCGGCGCGACGTTTCGTCGCGGACCGGGCGCCAGACCGTCTGGGTGATGGAGCCCGTTGGCCGCGCATCGGGCTAGACTGCGAGTAATGCGCCTGTCCATCCCCACTCCGCCCGTCGCCGCGCGCCTGCTCGCGGTGGCACTCGCCGTGATTGCGCCACTGGGCGCCCAGCCCGTGGCCGGACAGGGGGCGGCGATCGCCCAGGGTTCCGCGACCTCGAAAGGGCCCGGCATCGAACGTCGCGCCATCGGCAGCCAGGCCGGACGTGGCTGGTCGGCGGCGCTCGTCGTCGAAGAGGGCCAGTTGGTGCACACGGCGACGTTCTCGCCGGTCGATGCTGGCGGACGCCTGGTGGCGACCGACGCCACCGCGCAGGCCATCCGCGTGCTCGACGACATGGACGCGGCGCTGCGGGTCGTCGGTAGCAACCTCGGTCAGCTCGCCAGGCTGCATGTGTACGTCGCGGACGCGTCGGTCACCCCTGCCGTCGACACGGTGCTCGCGAAGCGGTTCGGCGCCAACCACGCGCCGGCGTTGACGATCGTCGAGACCCGGATGCCGCGCGAGGGCGTGCTGGTGGTGATGGACGCCGTGGCCGTCACCGCGCGCAAGGCGCCAACGGGGCGCCCCGAGCGCCTCGTGCTGCCGCGACTGCCGAAGAACGCCGGCGATGCCGCTCATGTGGCCGTGCAGCCGGCGGGTCCGTTCGTGATCGTGTCGGGCCGGGCGGCGCAGGGCGACTTCGAGGCCGCCGTTCGCGGCACGATGGATCAACTGCGAGGCGACCTGAAGACCGTCGGGCTGGGCTTCGAGCATGCCGTCCACGTGAAGGCGTTCCTCGGCGACATGACCCGCGCCGATGACCTCCGCCGCGTCGTCGCCACCACCTTCGAGGGCGTCGCGCCACCCATCGTCGTTACCGAGTGGCGCCGATCCGGCGCGCCGGCGGAGATCGAACTCGTCGCGACCGCCCCGGGGGCCACCGACCCGACCCAGCGTGTGGCCTTCGTCGAGCCGATCTCGGCGCGTTACAGCCGAGTGGCGCGCATCTTCACCGGGCGTCCGATCTTCATCTCCGGACTCGCGGGGCGCTCCGCCGATCCGGCCACGCAGGTGCGCGAGATCTTCGCCGACCTGCGCACGGTGCTCGCGGCCGCTGGCAGCGACATCCGGCACGTGCCGAAGGCCACCTACTACGTGGCCGACCAGGTGGCCGACGCCGAGTTCAACACCCTCCGGCCGACCATCTACGACCCGAACCGGCCTCCTGCGGCGTCCAAGATCTCGGTGCAGGGGACGGGACGCGCAGGCACAGTGACGGTCGTGGACTTCATCGCCGTTACGGTTGACCGATGACCCTTCGACTTCGCTCAGGGCTCTCGCCGCGCCGTGGCGTTGCGGCGCTGGCGGCGACGCTCTTGGCGGCATGTGCCGTCGCCGCCGTCGGCCTGTCCGCGCAGGTGGGGGACCGCGCGGCCATCGACTCCGCACCGCCTCCCGCGCACTGGGTGATCCCACCGGCGCCGGTCCGCACGCCGGAGGAATCGATGCGGATGATGGAACTGCAGCCCGGGTTCCGCATCGAACTGGTCGCGGCCGAGCCACTGGTGCAGGACCCGATCTCGTTCGCCTTCGACGAGCGGAACCGCCTGTGGGTGCTGGAGTGGCCGTCGTACAACTGGCCGCTGCGCGACGTGCTGGGCCTGGAGTCGCAGCCCACACCCGCGAGTCGCCTGGTGGTGCTGACCGACACCGATGGCGATGGCCGCATGGACACGCGCACCGTGTTCGCGCAGATGGACTGGCCGCGCGGCTTCCAGCTCGTCGACGGGGGCGTGATCGTCTTCGCGTTGCCGCAGGTGCTGCTCCTGCGCGACACCGACGGCGACGACAAGGCCGACACCCGCGTGGTCCTGCAGGATGGCCTGCCCATTCCCGTCAATCCTCACCTTGCGCCGAGCAGCCCGTCGTGGACGCTCGACAACTGGGCCTACGGGCTCCAGGTGGGGGATCGCCTGCGACTCGTGAGCGCGACGCCGCTGAAGGCGCCGGCCGGGCGACTGGCGGGGCAGTGGGGCATGTCGCACGACGACTGGGGCCGCCTGTTCTTCAGCTACAACCAGGACCACATCCGCGGCAGCCTCGTGCCCACGGCCTATGCCACGCGCAACCCGTCGTACATGGCCAGCGCCGGCGTCGACGTGCGCATCGGGCAGGACAACGAGGTATGGCCGCACGCGATCACGCCGGGCGTCAACCGTCGGGCGCAATTGCACGACGATGGCAAGCTGAAGGTGTTCACGGCCAACGCTGCGCCGAACGTGTATCGCGGCGACCAGTTTCCCGAGGAGTTCCGCGGCAACGTGTTCGTCGGTGAGTCGGCCGGACGCCTCATCCGCCGGTCGATCG
>NZ_JBIINP010000141.1:0-10735 GCF_044337415.1 Luteitalea sp. | reverse complement strand
CGACGGTCGTGACGTGGCCCGCGGTGATGAGCGCCTGCGCGATCTGCGGGCGCGCCAGCGACTTGCCGCTGCCGGCCGCGGCCTCGATCATCGCGTCCCTGTCCACCGGCGCCCCGAGCCGCTCGAGGCGGCTGGCGATCTCGAGGGCGCGATTGACGCGTTGCTGCCGCTGGGCCGCCAGCATCGGCTGCAGGCCCGGCGCATCCTCCGGGAGGAAGTACGCCAGCATGTGCACGTCCTTGCCACCGTGCACTGACGTGATCTCGATGCCGGGCAGGCACGTCATGCCGCGGGCTGCCGCCGCCTTCTGCGTCGGCACCACGCCGGCCATCGTGTCGTGGTCGGTCACCGCCATCGTCCGGATGCCCTTGTCCCAGCAGCGCTGGACGAGGTCTTCGGGCGTGCAGCGTCCGTCGGACGCCGTGGTGTGCATGTGGAGGTCGATCACGAGCGGGACTCCTTGGTCGTGGCGCACACCGCGTCGGCGGCGCCTGAAGCTCTGGTCACTGGCCGCGCTTGAGCACGACGGTCTGCACGGTCTTGAACAAGACGAACAGGTCGAGGCTCATCGAGAGGTTCTTGATGTAGTAGAGGTCGTACTGCAGCTTCTCCATCGAGTCCTCGACGGAGGCGCCGTAGGTGTAGGACACCTGCGCCCAGCCGGTGACGCCAGGCTTGACGCTGTGCCGCTGGCCGTAGAACGGGATCTGCTCGGTGAGCATGCGCACGAACTCCGGCCGCTCCGGGCGGGGGCCCACCAGGCTCATCTCGCCCTTGAGCACGTTCCAGAGCTGCGGGATCTCGTCGAGCCGGGTCTTGCGGAGGAAGGCGCCGATCGGGGTCACGCGCGAGTCGTTGCGCTGCGCCCACACCGCTCCCGTGCCGGCCTCCGCGTCCGAGCGCATGGACCGGAACTTGTGCACCGTGAACGTGCGTCCGTGCTGCCCGACGCGCTCCTGGTGGTACAGGGCCGGACCGTGCGACGTCATGCGCACGGCGATGGCGACCACCGCCATGACCGGGGCGGCGAGGATCAGCCCGAAGGTCGCCGCGAGGATGTCGGCCGCCCGCTTGACGGTCGTGAGCACGGCGCTCTTGCGGAATCCTTCCGAGAAAATCAGCCAGCTCGGACGCAGGTTCTCGAGGGCGATCTTCCCCGTGTACTGCTCGTAGACCGACGCGAGGTGGTCGAAGACGACACCCGACAGCTTCATGTCGAGCAGCTTGTCCATCGGCAGCTTGCCGCGGGCATCGGCCAGGCTGACGACCACCCGGTCGACCATGTGCTCGTGCACGATGGCGGGAATGTCGTCGATCGATCCGATGACGTGTTCCTGCCCCTCGAGGGGCCGGATCCCTTCGGCGTCGACGAAGCCGATGATCTTCACGCCCAGTTCGCGTCGTCGTCCTCGCAACTCGGCCGCGAGCGTCAGGGCCGCCGTGCCGGTCCCGACCACAAGCAACCGCTCACGCGGGCCGACACGCCCGGCGACCCACTCGAAGGCGAAGCGCCACCCGGCGACGAGCGACACCACGGCGGCGGCCGCCAGCAGGAAGACGCCGCGGCCGATGACCAGGACCGGGAACCAGTAGTACAGGGCTGCGAGGACCAGTGAGGCCGCGCCGAGGGCCTGGAGGACCCGCACGAACAACTCGCGCCGGTCGGCGACCACGCGCAGGTCATAGAGTTCAGCGTAGTACAGGCACAGCTGGCAGACGGCGACCACCAGGGCGATCTTGAGCAGCGTCCCGGTGGCGTCCGGCCCCTGCAAGGCGTCTGCGCCAAGACGGACGCTGGTGGCGACAGCCATCGCCGCCATCAGGAGCGCGCTTTCGAAGAGGATCAGGACGGCGTTGCGCCACGTGATCCGCTGGAGCAGTGCGGCCACGTCGGATCAGCCCTGCCGCCGCGAGCGCGACTCGATGTAGTAGTCCGCGTAGTAGCCGGACCGATGCTCTGACAGTCCCTCCTCGGCACGGTTCAACACCACCCCGGCGATGCGGTGGCGTCCGATCGCCTCGGTCGCCCGCCGGACCAGTTCGTAGGGCGTCGCCGTGGCGCGCACCACGAGCAGCGCCACGTCGACCATCGCGGCCAGGAGGTTGGCGTCGGTCATCAACCCCACCGGCGGCGTGTCGATGATGACGAAGTCGAACGTCGACCGTGCCTCGTCGAGGAGCTGCCGCATGCGATCGGACGTCAGCCCACCCAACGGGTCGGCGTTGGGCGCGCCGGCGGTCATCAGGGTCAGCCGCGGGGTCACCTGCACCAGCGGGGGCGGCTCACTACCGGCGAGGATGTCGCCGAGCCCCTTCATGGCCACGGTGTTGAAGACCTGGTGGAGCGCCGGCCGGCGCAGGTCAGCGTCGATGAGCAGCACCGAGCGACCATACGAGGCACTCAGCACCACGGCCAGGTTGGAGGCCGTGAGCGTCTTGCCCTCGCCGGCGACCGCGCTGGTCACCATCACCACGCGTACGCCCCGGTCGACCTGCAGGTGGTGGACGAGCGCGCCGAGGCGGCGATACTCCTCGACGACCTGGGCCGGCAACTCGCCGCCAACGATCTTCTGCTGAAACAGGCGCCCGACACGCAGGCCCTGCGCCTCGGCCTCGGCGGGCACCAGGGCCGGTACGGTCTCCGCGGTCGCCGCGGACTGCTGCGCCTCGGACGGGAGCAAGGCGACCGGTGCCGCCTCGGTGGGCGGCGAAGGGGCGACGGCCCACGGGTCGTCGATGTCGACCTCTGGTGCCGCTTCGGCAGGGCCGGCCTCCATGACCGGCTGAGCGGGCGCTTCCTGTGGCGCGAGAGCCCAGGGATCTTCCGGGACGCCGTCTGCGTCGGCCGGCACAGGCGTGGGTGCAGACTGCTGGACTCTCGACAGGGCCTGTTCGATGCGACTCATGCTCGGTCTCTGAAGGTGAGGAACGACAAGGGACGCAGCAGCCACCGGATCCACGACCGAGCCTCGGACTCGGGCTCAGGTTCGGATGCCGGGGCCGCAATGGCGCCAATCGGCACGACGCGCGCGTCAGACAGGATGCCCGGGGGCGCCACTGGGGGCGCCACCGCGGGCGCCACCACCGCGGGCGCCACGGCGACAGCTGCCGCGGGCGGTGCGGTCGATCCGACGGCCTGGGCGGCCCCGGCGGCCCCGGGGGGCAGCGTCGCGGACAGCACGGGCAGGTCGAAATCAAGGCACACGTCGCGGATGATGTCCTGCCCGACCGGGCGCACCCCTGCCGCAAACCCGTTCACCAGGGCGTTGTCGCTGATCACGTTGATCAGGCGGGGGATGCCGCCTGACCCGTGATGGATCGCAGTGACGGCTTCGCGCGTGAAGAGATTCAGGCTGTCGCCGCCCGCCAACTGGATGCGCTTGGCCAGGTACGCCGCGGTCTCCCGCAGATCCAGCGGGACGAGCGAGCAGCGCAGGGCGACGCGCTGCTTCAACTGGCGCAGGCTGGGATCGTTCAGCCGATCGGCGAGCTCCGGTTGGCCGAGCAGGATGAGGGGGAGCAGCTTGGTGTCGGGCGTCTCGATGTTGGCCAGCAGCCGAATCTCCTCGAGCAGCTCGGTCGGCAGGCTGTGGGCCTCGTCGATCACCAGCGCCGTCAGCAGGCCCGCCGCGTGGCGCTGCCGGAGCAGCGCCTCGAACTCCTTCAGCATCACCGTCTTGGACTGCGCGGCAGCCTCGCTCAGGCCGAACTCCTGCGCCAGGAACTGCAGGAACTCGAGCCGGTCCATCGTCGGGTTGCGAAGCGTGGCAACCAGGTGCCCCGCTTCACGCCACTGCGCGAGGGCCACGGTGAGCAGTGTGGTCTTTCCGGTGCCTGCTTCGCCGGTCAGCACCGTGAGGCCCTTGCGACCGGCCAGGCCGTACACGAGATTGCCGAGTGCCTCGCGATACCGGTTGGTCAGAAACAGGTAGCGCGGATTCGGGGTGAGGTCGAAGGGCCGCTCACGCAGCCCGAAGAAGGGTTCGTACATGGCGGCCTACCGCCCGAACTTCCAGAAGAGCACGGCGCCCACGATGAACAGGGCGGCCGCACTGGTGGCGGAGAGGACCCAGCGACGCCGGCGCTGCGACGCACGTTCCCCGGCCGTGAGCAGCGTCGGCACGACCGCTACGACGGGGAGCGCGAGCGCCTGCACGATGTCGCTGTCGGAGTGGAACGTCGTATCGCGGTACTCGAGCAAACCGATGAGCACGACGGCCAGCGCCAGGCCCGCCGCGGCGCCCATGGCGGTGGTGCGTACCCGATTCGGGCTGTACGGCGCCTCGGGGACCCGCGGCGCGTCGGCGATGCGGAACTGCTCGCTGACCTGTCGGCGCTCCATGTTCGCCGCCACCTTGGCTTCCTCGCTGCGGGTGACCAGCGTGTTGTAGCGCTCCTTCAGGGTCTCGTAGTCGCGCACCAGGCCGATCAGTTCCGCCTCTCGCGACGGGGCCGCATCGACGCGGGCCTGGTAGGCCGCGGCCTGTCCCTGGCGCACGGCCATGTCCCGCTGCTTGTTGGCCACCTGCTGCGTCAGCAAGGCCTCGCGCTGGCGCAACTCGATCAACCGATTGCGCCGCTGCAGGTCTGCCGAGTTCGCGCGGGTGGTGACGGGCGACTGGGCGCCCGGCGTGACGGGGCGACGCAACTGCGACGCTTGCACCCGCTCCTCGAGGTCGGTGACGGTGCGTCGCTGGCGCACCACGTCGGGATGGTCGGCCGTGAGGCGAAGCTCGAGGGCCTCGAGCGCCGCGCGGGCCTTGCCCAGGGCCTCGTCGTACGGCGTGGCGACGACACCGGGATCGGCGAGGGGCTCGTCGCCCGCGGTCCCGATGCCCATGTCGCTCAGCTCCCGCTGCACGAGCAAGAGCTCGGTGCGGTCGCGGGTGATCGACTCGTTCAGTGCCTGGACCTGGGTCTGGGCGTTCTGCACGGACGTGACGTTGGCCTGGAGCTGCTCGGGCAGCTGCCCACCGAACTGCTTCTTGTACGCCTCGAGCTTCTTCTCCGTCTCCTCGAGCTTGGTGCGGGCCGTGACGACTTCCGCAGCGAGGAACTGGTCGGTGCCCTCGGCGATGGTCTCACGCTGCCGCGCGTTCTCGTCGACGAAGAGGCCCACGAGACGCTCCGTCACGCGGAACGCCGTCCGCGGTTCGGTCGAGGTGTAGGCGAGCGTGAACGACAACCCGTCCGGTCGCCGGCTGGCCGCACGCGCCACGCTCACGCTGATGTCCTTCCGCATCTCGTTGACGACCTCTTCCATGAGGCCGCTCCGGCGCTCCTCCTTGTACAGGTCGAAGTCGAGGATGATGCGTTCGAGGCGGCTACGGCTCAGGACCTCCTGCTGGAGCATCGGCAGTCGCTCGTTGAGTGGCAGCATGACCGTCGGCCGCACCACCGTCGAGGGCAGCTGCGGCGGCGTCACGAGGACCACCGCCGACGCCCGGTAGCGGTTCGGCTGGTACAGGGCGTACACGAGCGAGCCCAGTGCCGCGAGGAGGCACGGAATCAGCAAGTACCACAGTCGGCGTCTGACGACGCTGAGGAGCCAATCCGGGGTGATCTGCTGTGTCGGCAACACGGGTCGTTACCTCTGGCGTACGACGGGAAGCCACACCGTGAGGCCCACCCTGAAGCCCTGGCGCTCGAGGTCGGACGCCGTGAGCAGGGTGGACGCGATGTCGTCGTCGTACGTGTACTGGAAATAGAAGTACTGCGCGAACAGGGCGAGTTTCTGGTTCAGGGCGTACCGGAGCCTGGCGCCGGCGATGCCCGTGTCGAAGTTGCGATCCTGCAAGCCGATCGCGCCGCTCAGATAGCTGGCCTGCACCTGCAGTTCCAGGGAGCGGGTGAGCAACCCGCTCAACGAGGCGGCCACGCGGTCGCCTTCGACGGGCTCCACGAAGCCGTCGATGTAGCCGACGCTGTGGGTATAGGTGACGTCGCCGACCCAGTCGCGCGTGAACGTATGGCGAACCTGGCCCGTGCCGATGAAGCGGAACAGGACACGGTCGGCCGCACTGCCGTCCACGTTCACGCGCTCTCGCACGAGCAAGGTGGTACCTGTCGTGGCCGAGAACTCCGTCTGGCCGCGTCGGATCTGGAACGGCTTGTTGAGCAGGAGGCCGACATCCACGTCGTGGTTGGCCGCGTCGCGATCCTCAGTGACGGTGCCGAAGTATCGGTAGCCGTACCCCAGCCGCGCGGCCAGGAACGTGGTGAGGTCGTAGATGAACGAGCCCCGCGCCTGGACGCGGGCGTTGTCGACGTTGGTGCCGTCCTCGGCTTCGTCGAACCTCGACTGCCCGTACACGCCGAAGAACTGGAGCCGCGCGCGCGGCGTGATGCGGCGCGTGAATGTGCCCGACGTCAGGTACTGCCAGGCCGTGCGATCGGAGGCAAGCGTGGAGTCGTCGGGGCCGCCGCCAATGAGCCCGTCCGGCTCGCCGCCCACCGCGGTGCCCGATGACGGGAAGGTCGGATCGACGGCATTCTGCCCGGCGAATGGGGCCGCGCTGAAGAAGGGCCGATAGAGCAGCACCTGCCTGATGGAGACGCTCGTGCGCGAGTTGAAGGCCTTGGTGAACTCGGCGCTCCCGAAGTGGAACGTCGGCACCATTTCCTGGGTCTCGGTCAGGTAGCGGGCCGACGACGCGCCCCTGGCCGAGAAGAGGCCTGAACTGAAACGCTTGACGTACGTGGCGCTCGTCTGGGAGCCGAGGAAGGGGCCGGACACCCGCGCGGCATTGGGACGCGAGTTCTGGCCGCGGGCAAAGATGTCGTCGTCGTAGCCACCGAAGAACGCCATCGACAGATTCAGCGCCGTGTTGCCCAGCTGTTCCGCGTTCGCGCCGCCGAACTGCGCCGGGAACGGATTGCCCGGATCCCCGCCGCTGGCCCCGCCCGTCGACTGCGCGGCGACGCCCGTGGGGGCGAGGACGCACATCGCGGCCACGAGAGCCAGAACGGCTCCGCGGACGAGCGACACGCCACGGCGAGGGGAGGGGGGGCGTGCGGTCATGGCACCACGATCGTATCGCCGGGCATCAGGACAATGTTCTGGTCCAGCTTCTTGCCCTGGAGCACTTCACCGTAGTTGAACTTGAAGCTCTGGGTCTGACCGTGCTCCGTGCGCATGATGGCGATCTTCTTCGTCTTGGCGAAGTCGCTCGTGCCCCCCGCGATGGCCAGCATCTGCAGGACGGTGGTCGGCTGGGTGATGGGATAGGACCCTGGCCGCAGGACCTTGCCCGTCACGAAGACCTTGCGGCTGTTGATCTGCTTCACGATGACCGAGACTTGCGGGTCGCGGATGTACTTGGCCGCGGCCGTCGTGATCTGCGTCCGCAACTGGTCCGGGGTGAGGCCGGAGGCCTGCACTTCGTTGAGGAGGGGCAGCGTGATCTTGCCGTCGGGGCGCACGGCGACCTCGGCGCTGTGGTTGGGCAACTCCCAGAACACGATCGCCAAGAGGTCGTCGGTGCCGATCACGAACGAGGCATCGACAGGTACACCCTGCACGGCGGGAACCGGCTGTGCCGCTGTCGTCGGGGCAGCAGGCACGGTCGACTGCGCGGCACTCGGGGACGCGGCAGCGGCCATGGCGACGGCGCCAATGAGAGCTAGTGTGGTGAAACGCCTCATGTTCGGGTTCCTCGTGGCCTTCAACGGAATTCCTTGAACGGCAGCTGGCAGTCGTGCTTGCGCAGGAAGTTCAGGAACCGCTTGTAGTCGTTCTGGTCCATGTTGAACATCCTGCACACAATCTTGTAGTTGCCGCGGGCTTCTTCGAGTCCGCGACGCACCAGATCGCGCACGTTCTGCTTGGTGATCTCCCGCTCCATGTAGAGCGGATAGACAGCGGTCCAGAAGGACTGCTTCTCCTCGACCAATTTCCTGTACAAGTCGTCGGCCACCGTGCGCCGGCGCTCGCGGCGCGGTCGCAGGGTCATGCCCCGTTGGGCCTTGATCTCGAGCGGCAGGTCATCCATACGGATGAGCTCGTACCGGCCGGTCACGACGAGGCGCTCGATGACGTTCTCGAGTTCACGGACGTTGCCGGGCCAGGAGTACTCCACCAGGGCCTGGAACGCCTCGGGCTCGAACCCGCGCACCAGGTTGTGGCCACCCAGGGCGGTGTACCGGCGCAGGAAGTGCTCGATCATCAACGGGATGTCTTCACGGCGGTCGCGCAGGGGCGGCACCATGAAGTGGATCACGTTGAGGCGGTAGAACAGGTCCTCGCGGAACTGTTCCTTCTGGATGAGGTCCTGCAGGTTCCGGTTCGTCGCCGCGATGATGCGGACGTTCACCTTGCGTCCGCCGTGGTCGGCGCCGACCTTCTGCAGTTCGCCGGTTTCCAGGAATCGCAGCAGCAGGCCCTGCATGCGCAGGGTCATCTCGCCGACCTCGTCCAGGAACATGGTCCCGGTGTCGGCCGACTCCAGCTTTCCGGGCTTGTCGCGGTAGGCGCCGGTGAAGCTGCCCTTGACGTGCCCGAACAGCTCGGACTCGAGCAGCGTCTCGGGCAGGCCGGCGCAGTTCATGGCCACGAACGGCTTCTCGACCCGCTGGCTGTGGAAGTGGATGGCCCGGGCGACAAGTTCCTTGCCTACGCCGCTCTCGCCGGTGACCAGCACCTTGGCATCCGAACGGGCGATGCGCTGAATCTCCTGCTTCAGCTCCACCATCTGGGTGCTGACGCCGATAAGCGTCGCCGTCTCTGGGTTCTTCATGCGTCTCTGGACCCGTGTGCCCTGCGCGGTCGGCTGCGGTGCCCCCGGTCTTTAATCGGCCTGTCCGGGGATTTCTCGAATTGGCGCGCCCGCAGTCGGCAGTGGCGTCGTTGGGTTCAACGAAAGTCCGCCCGAAAGCGCACGACCGGGCAAACAAAGGCTACCACACGGAAGACTTTGCCACGGCCCAGGCGCGGCTTCCCGACAGTTGCCAATAGGGTTGCCTGATACTGTCTTTCGGCAGTAATGCGCTCGCACATGAGTAGGGCTGCCCCATGCGCGAATCGACTCGGTGGTGTGACCAGTCCTAAGGCGACAGGTGCGGCGCGCCTTCCCAGGTCAGCGAGCCGTGCGAAACCCTCGTGAGCATCGCAATGTTGAGTGTCGAAACGGTGACGAAGCAGTACGAGGGGCAAGAACGCCACGCCGTGGCGGGCGTGTCGTTCGCGGTCGCAGCCGGAGAGTTCGTCGCCCTGATGGGGCCGTCAGGGTGTGGCAAATCCACCCTCCTGCACCTGTGCGGGGCCATGGATCGGCCCGATGCCGGGCGGATCCGCCTCGGAGACACCGACCTGGGGCGCCTCGACGATGACGCGCTGACCCGGGTACGACGGGACCGGATCGGCTTCGTCTTCCAGTTCTTCAACCTGCTGCCCACCCTGACCCTGGCCGAGAACGTCGCCCTGCCCCTCCTGCTGGCGGGCAGCACCCCGGCCGACGCCATGCGGCGGGCGCGGACCCTCGGAGACCGGGTCGGCCTGTCGGCCCGGCTCGACGCGTACCCGGCGCAGGTGTCGGGAGGCGAGATGCAGCGGGCCGCCATCGCCCGGGCGATCGTTCACGAGCCGGCCCTGCTGGTCGCCGACGAACCGACCGGGAACCTGGACTCCGGCAATGGGACCCGGGTGTTGACCCTCCTGCAGGAACTCAACGCCTCCCTCAGCCTCACCATCCTGCTCGCCACGCACGCTCCCGACATCGCCGGGGCCGCGCACCGCACCCTGCAGATGCGGGACGGCGTGTTCGTGCCTGACGCCGGGCCGGTCACGCCCGCGCGCCCGGCTCGGCCCGCCTGACGCCGCAATGCTGCGCCTGTTCAGACAGCTCATCCTCCGCCACCTGCGCGCCGAGGTGCTCAGGACGGCCATCACCGTCGTCGGCGTCGCGGCCGGCATCGCCGTGGTGCTGGCCATCCGTCTCACCAACGCGAGCGCTGTGCGCGGCTTTCAGGCGGCGCTGGACCTGACGTCCGGCCGGGCCGGCCTCGAAATCCTCGGCTCCGGCTTCGGTCTCGAGGAGACACGGCTCCCGGACCTGGACTGGCTCCGCGCGTACGGCGTCACGTCGCCCGTCATCGACGGTGACGTCCTGGCCGTCGTCGGCGACCGTCAGGGGGGAGAGGGGCAGGGGCCGAGGACCGAACTGTTGCGGGTGCTCGGCGTCGACATCCTGCGCGACTTCCCGGTGCGGGACTACGAGGTGGGCGACGCCGGCGCCCAGCCGCCGCCCCAGACGGCCTCGGACATCCTGGGCCTGCTGACCGACCCCTCGGCGGCGGTGATCACGCGCGCCTTCGCCGACCGGCATGGCCTGAAGGTCGGGGATCCGCTTCGGGTCATCGTGAGCGACAAGCCGCGGGAACTGCGCGTCCGCGCGTTGCTCGAGGCCGAGGGACCTGCCAAGCTGCTCGACGGCAATTTCCTCCTGATGGACCTCGCCGCCGCGCAGTGGGCGTTCGAGCGGCTCGGCCGCCTCGATCGCCTCGACCTGCAGTTGCACGACGGCGTCGACCTCGCCAAGGCTGAAGCCGAGATCCGCTCACGGCTGCCGGCAGGCCTCGTCGTGCAGCGTCCGGCCCGGCGCGGTCAGCAGGTCGAGCAGATGCTCGCGGCGTTCCACCTGAACCTGACGGCCCTGTCGTCGATCGCGCTCCTCGTGGGTCTGTTCCTCGTCTACAACGCGGTGTCGGTCTCCGTGCTGTCGCGTCGGCAGGAGATCGG
>NZ_JBIINP010000377.1:0-2795 GCF_044337415.1 Luteitalea sp. | reverse complement strand
CCGCCCCTGTTCCGCCGCGTGTCGGGCCGGATCGAGTGGCTCGCGCCGACGGGCATGGCGCTCGGCCTCTCGCGCAAGGCCACCTTCACCGAGGCCACGCTGACGCTCGGCGTCGGCGACCTGCTCCTGGCCTACAGCGACGGCATCACCGAAGCCGAGTCGCCCGCAGGCCAGCCGTACGAGACCGAGAGCCTCCGCGTCCTCGCCGACCAGATGGGCGGCCTGCGCGCCGGCCTCGTCGCCCGCCGCGTGATCGACGAGGTCAAGGCCCACACCGACGACACCACGCTGTTCGACGACCTCACCGTGCTCGTCGTCCGTCGCCTCGACGACGCGACGCCGCCGCCGATCCCGACGGCGTGACGTACTGACGGTCACTGCCGACGGCCGACTGCCGACCTGGTCTGAAGATGCCGATGGCCTGCCGGCGACAGGTCGCCTGTGGCCTGCAGCCTGCCGCCATTCCACCGCGGCGGCGTGGGACACGCCGCCCTACCTGTGAGGCGCTAGAATCAAGCGTCAGCCCGTTCCATGCGGCTCGCAGCCAGGCTCCTGATCGTTGCGGTGCTGTGGGGGGCCACTCCTGCCACGGCACAGCCGACCGATGCGGTCGGGACGCTCTTCGTGCGCGCAGAACAGGCCCTTCAGGCCGGAGCGCCCGAGGCGGTGCAGGCGCTGTTCACTGCCGCGGCTGATGCTGCCCAGGTCGAGGCGCTCGCCAGCGAGAGCGCCTCCACGCTCACCACGCGCGTCGTCGTGCGCGAGCGCGACCGGCAGGAACTTGGCGCCGACGGCCTCCGCCTGCTCGCCGACATCCTCATCGAGACCGCCACCACGGCCCGCGTGTCGTCGTGGCGATTCGACCTCGCCCCGATCGCCGGCGACCCCGCTCTGCCGCTGCGCATCGCGGCGGCGGCCCGGTTGAGTGAAGTGGATGGCCTCGTGCGGCTGTCGCTCGCCGACCGCCAGTTCGCCGTGCGCGACCTCACCATCCGCGGCGAGGACTTCACCATCGTGGTGCCGTCGGGCACCGCGTACGCGGCCGAGGCGCGGGGGCTCATCACGGCGCTGGTGGTGGTTGGCGACGGCGACGTCACGTTCGCGCCGCCCACCGAGTCCGAGCAGGGCCAGATCCGGCTGGTGGCCGGCGACAACCAGTTGCGGGCGCGCGTGTCGCGGTTCTTCCTGCGCGTGAACCCCGTCGACGTGGAGCAGCGGCTCACGCTGGGCGCGCTCACGCCGATGCCCGTCGACCGCGCCGGCCTCGAGCGGGCCCGCCGCTTCTTCGGCGAGCAGGTGGGACAGTCCTACAGCCTCGACCTCAGCGACCTCAGCCGCGACACGTGGAGCCTGGTGCCGCCCATCGGCGACCTGCTGGTGGACATGGACCTGGCGCGCTACGGGCAGCTGACGTACGCCCGCAGCGGGGGCGAATCGGAGGACGTGTCGCTGTTCGACCGCCGCCGGCGCAAGAACCTGTCGGTGTACACGTCGGCCCGGTCACTGGCCCAACGGGGCGCGCGCCGCTACAACGACGAGGACCGGGTCGACTACTCCATCGAGCACTACAACGTCGACGTCTCGTTCGACCCGGCGCGCCTCTGGATCGAGGGACGGGCGGACCTCGACCTCCGGATCACCGGCGCCGCCGTGCAGACGCTCACGCTCCGCCTCGCCGAGCCGCTCTCGCTCCGCGCCGTCACCGCCGACAGCTTCGGTCGCCTCCTCGCCCTCCGCGTCCGCGGGCAGCAGAACATCATCGTCAACCTGCCCGACTCGGTGCGGCGGGGGCAGACGCTCCGCCTCCGCGTGTCGTACGGCGGACGCCTCCCGCCCCCGACCCCTGATCGCGAGTCCATTGCGGTCGGCCAGGCCGGGCAGCAGATGGTGTCGGAGTTCGCGCTCGAACCCGAGCCGCGGTACGTCTACAGCTACCGCGCCTACTGGTACCCGCAGTCCGTCGTCTCGTCGTTTGCCACGGCCCGGATCCGGGTCACGGTGCCGGAGGAGTACACGGTGCTCGGCAGCGGCGTCGCCGACGAGCCGGTGCCGGTCGCGGCTCCCAACGTCAAGCCGCGGCGGGCGTTCGTGTTCCGGGCCCAGCGGCCCGTCCGGTACCTGTCGGTGGCGGTCAGCCGCCTGGTGCGCGTCACCTCGGCGGAGGTGCATCGCCCGGCGCCTGATCCGGCGCTCGGCCCGCGGCGGTCGCGGTTGTCGGCCGGCCCCTTCACCGACACGGCGACCGTCGAGATGTGGAGCCAGCCGAGGCAGACGGGGCGGGCCCGCGACCTGCTGCCGACGGTCACCGACATCCTGAGCTTCTTCGCCGACCTGGTGGACGACCTGCCGTTTCCGTCGCTCCGGTTGGCCCTCGTCGAAGACACGCTGCCGGGCGGGCACAGCCCGGCCTACTTCGCGCTGCTGCACCAGCCGATGCCAGGCACGCCCTTCAACTGGGCGCGCGACCCGGTGTCGTTCGAGGACTTCCCGCAGTTCTTCGTGGCGCACGAACTCGCGCACCAGTTCTGGGGACAGACGGTGGCGGGCGAGAACTACCACGAGCAGTGGTTGAGCGAGGGCTTCGCACAATATTTTGCGTTCCTGTACGCGCAGAAGGTCAGGCCGAAGGAGTCGGCGGCCAACATGCTGCGGCAGCTGGCCCGCACCTCGATGGAGGCCGCGGACCAGGGGCCCATCTGGCTCGGGTACCGCATCGGGCACATGAAGGGCGACAGCCGCATGTTCCGGTCGACGGTCTACAACAAGAGCGCGCTGGTGCTGCACATGCTCAGCCG
>NZ_JBIINP010000232.1:0-5854 GCF_044337415.1 Luteitalea sp. | reverse complement strand
CATGCCCCATGCCCCATGCCCCATGCCCCATGCCTCATGCCACGGCTGCGCGTGAGCGCCAATGATCAGCGGCGCATTCCCGTGAACCAGCTCGTCGTGATCGACTACGTGGGCGGCGCGCAGGCATTGCCCGACACCGAGACCTCCGTGGCGCGCGGCGCCGATCACGTCGTGGTGATGCGCAACAGCCAGGTCGTGCCAGGCAGCACGTAATTCCGCGATGCCGCGATGCCGGGAATGTCGAGAGCCATTGCCGCCTCGCGGCACGTCGGCAGGCGGGTCGAGGTCGAGCGTCGAACTGATGTTCGACGCCCACGAACAGGAATTGCGGAGGTGGTGAGGACTCCACGAGCCGAGGTGCCGCGATGTGGGCCGTCAACCTTCGTCATTCCGGCATTCCGGCATCGCAGCATTCTCACGGCACCATCACCCGCAGGCTCCGCGGGCGCACCTCGAAGATGCGCCGCGTGTCGGCATCGAACACCTCGCCGTCGAGGTGGATCGGGAGCGCATCGGCATGCGCCACCACCACGCGGCGCGCCCGCGCGGTGAACACCCCGGGCACCGCCGGCAGCGTCCCGTTGAAGAGCCGCCAGCCGTGCCGCACCAGGCGCGACAGCGTGATGTGGGGCACCGCCACCACGTCGAACTGCCCGTCGTCGAACGCGGCATCGGGCGCGACGCGGGCCCCGTGTCCGTACTGCTGCCCGTTGCACACGACCACGAAGTGCGCCTCGGTCACCACCGGCACGTGGTCGTCGAGCGTGATCGTGAAGCGACGAGGCTCGAACGTGCGCCACTCCTGCAGGATCGACGTCACGTACGGCACGAGGCCGCGCCGCAGGTTGCGGGTGTTGAAGCGTTCGGCCACGGCGGCGTCGAAGCCCACGCCCGCGAGGTTGAAGAACGGCCGGCCGCTCACGAGCCCGCTGTCGATGTCGCGGGCGCGGCCATGCATCGCCACGGCCACGGCCGCCTCCGGCGCCTGCGGCAGCCCGAGTCCGCGCGACAGGCCGTTGCCCGACCCACCGGGCACCACGCCGAGCGCCAGGCCCGTCCCCAGCATCGCCCCGGCGACCTCGTTCAGCGTGCCGTCGCCGCCCCACACCACCACGCGATCGGTGCCGGCCTCGAGCGCGTGGCGAACGGCCTGCAGGCCGTCGCCCTGCCCCGTCGTCACGGTGGCGCGGACCGTCGTCGCCCCGTGCGCGCGCAGGGCGCGGCTCACGAAGTCGACGCGGTCCCGGCGGGGCACGCGCCGCAGGTCCGGGCCGGACGCGGGGTTGACGATGAGATCGACCGTCATGACGGATGTACCGAGGTGGCCATTCGAATTTCAAATGGCCACCGTCGCAGTTGCTATAGTACCGACCTGCATGTATCCGACCGCGTGGAGTGACGGCACCACCTCGCTTCCGGGAGTCCTGGCGTCATGACGCGTCCAGCCGTTCGCCTCACGCTGCTGGTGCTGCTCATCGCCGGCCTTGCGGCCGCCGCATGGCAGTCGTACGTGCTCGAGAAGCGCCGGCTCGACGATCTCCGCAAGCAGCAGTCGCTCGACGCGCTGCGCGACGAGGTGCTCCACGCCCTCGACGACTCGCGCACCGCCCAGCAGGCCTACCTGGCCCAGGGGCAGGGGCTCGACTTCTGGGAGGCGCGCTTCGCCGAGGCGATGGCCGGCCTCACGCAGGGGCTCACGGCGCTTCGCGCCCAGGCCAACGGCCAGCCTGCCGCCATCGAGGCGCTCGACGCGGCCGACCGCGCGCTGAAGGTCTACGAGGGCATCGACCGCAGGGTCCGCGGCTTCGTGGTCAACGGCACCGACCTGATGGCTGCCGACACGGTCTACGAAGACGGCCTCAAGACCGCGGCCCTCGTGCGCACCAGGACGGACGAGGCCCACGCCGCGCTCGTGGGGCCGGCGCGGACCGGCTACGACCAGCGACGACTCCAGTACGTGATCGCCGGCTCGGCTGCTGGCGCGGGGCTGCTGGTGTCGTTGCTCCTGCTGCCGACGGGACGCCGCGACGAGCCCGCGGTCGAGCTGCACGCGCCCGAGTCGTCCCTCCACCTGAACGAGCGCGTGGGCCGCGTGGATCCGCCGGTCTCCGCGTCGGCCAGCGACGGCCTGAGCCTCACACCGCCGCGGGCGGAGGCGCCCGCCGCTCCGGCTGCGGCGCCCGCGCCGATCGCCGTGCCCGCTGCCGACGCCCGTCGTGTCGCGGGCGTGGTGGGCGACGATGCGCTCGACGCGACGGCGAGGGTGTGCACGGACCTGGCGCGCGTGAAGGATGCCGATGAGCTGCGGGATGCGCTCGGGCGCGCCGCGCGCCTGCTCGATGCGGCGGGCGTGATCGTGTGGGTGACCGACGCGAGCGGCAGGTCCCTCAAGCCGCTGCTGACCTACGGGTATCCGGACGAGGCCCTGCGCCGGATTCCGACGCTGCCGCGCGACTCCGACAACGCGACGGCGGCGGCATGGCGTGCGGCGGTGACCCAGGTGGTCGACGCCACCGAGACCGCGCCCGGCGCCATCGCCGTGCCGCTGCTGGTGCCTCAGGGGTGTGTGGGGGTGCTGGCGGCCGAGATCCGGCACGGACGGGAAGCGGCGGCGGCCACCCGCGCGCTCGCGCAGATCGTCGCCGCCCAGCTGGCCGTGCTCATCCCGACGGACGCGCAGTAACGGCAGGACTCAGGTCTCGAGTCTCAGGTGAGACTCGAGACTCGAGGCGTGGTGCCCCTGTGTCAGGCACGCGTCCGGCGCTGCGTCGACCCCACCACGCGCTCGGCGCTGACCCCGCGCATCCGCGGGCCCTCTTCATCGCAGCCCTTCGTCGGCTGCGGCTTGATCACCAGGCGCATCTGCGACACGTCTGGCCGCGCCACGCGGGGCGGCGGCGGGATGGGCAGGTCGATGGCCCCGCCGCCCGTCAGCAGCGCGAACTCGCTGCCCAGTGGCAGCGTGAGCGGGGTCGCGGCGTGCAGCGTCGTGCTCATGCCGAGCACACACACGCCGATCACGGCACGCAGCGCGGTCATCATCACTGGCTCTCCTCGATCGTGCAGGGACACGTTGCCGATGTCGAACTGAGACGAGAACGCGGAGGCCGTGGTTCGGCCTCCGGGCCGCCTATGCCGTGAACCGGCGTGTACGTGTGACGGACCGCTCCCCGGACGAGTCGGCCGGCGCCTGGAGCGTGACCGACATCGTCTGCGGCTTCTTGTCGCGCACGATCTCGACGGCCACGGCCTTGCCGTCGGCCACGCCCTCGAGGCTCGCGATGATGTCGCCCGTGTCCTGCACCGGCTTGCCGTTGACCGTGGTGATCACGTCGCCGGCCTTGATGCCCGCCTTGGCCGCCGGCGTGTTCTCGTTCACCTGCGACACCAGCACGCCGCCCTTGGCGCCGAAGTAGGTGGCCAGCTGCGGGGTGAGCGGCTGCGCCATCACGCCGAGCCGACCCCGGCCCGTCCGGATGTGCACTTCGCCCTGCGGCATGCCGCGGAACAAGAACGCGCGCGGCCCCGGACCGTCGCCGCCCGGCGGGATGATGATGTCGAACTCCTCGTTGGCGCCCGGACCTCCGGGCACCATCCGGCGCTCGAACCGGCGCACCACCGGGCCCTCGCCGTTGCCATCCCGCATCGTCATCATCCGGGGCGCCGAGCGCTCGGGCGTCACCGACGCCGTGCCGCGCGTGGTGCCGCGCACGTAGGCCACCTGCAGGGCCTTGCCCTCGGGCGATTCGACGATCAGGCGCGACAACTGCCGCGCGCTACGGACGGTCTCGCCGTCGATGGTGACGATGATGTCGTTGGGCTGCAGGCCGGCCTTGGCGCCCACGGACTCGGCCGGCACCTCCATCACGAAGGCTCCCGTGATCCCGGGCAGGCCCGCGGCCTTCGCCTCGTCGGCGGTCACGTCGCGGGCCATCACGCCGATCCTCGGGCGGTCCATGCCCCCCAGGTCGCCGAGCCCCTGCATCGCGTCGTCGACCATGACCTTCACGTCGATGTCCTTCACGGCCTCCTGGGCCGAGCGGGTGGCGTCCTCGACCACCTTGCGGATCCGGATGTCGAGCTGACCGTCGCGGAGGCCGGCGCCCTGCAGCGCCTGCTCGACGGCCTGTTCGATGTCGCGGGCCATGTCGTCCTCGGGCCTGGCCTGGCTGTCGGCGCCGGGCGGCGGGGCCGAGGGGGAGGGCTGTGAGTCCCACGCGGCCGCTGCCGCGCGCAAAGTGGGGCTGGCGGCGAGGACGCCCGTGCCCACGAGGGCCACGGTGGCCGCGCCGGCCATCCAGAGTCGAGTCTGCATGTGCGTGTGCCTCCTGCGAGTGTGCGACCCCGGTGGAGTCGGCGATGTTGACTGGCAGATGAGACGGGAAGTGTCGCCTGAAGGTTGTCCCGGCGGGGATTACACTTGTGACAGACTCCGTAGTGGCAGTTCGAGCGGAGCGATCGACACGTCACGGAGAGCACTTTGAGCGAGAAAGTACAGGATCCGGCCACGGAGACTCGCAAGCGCGAGATCCTCGCGGAGGCCGAGGCCGCTGGCGTCAAGTTCCTGCGCCTGCAGTTCACCGACATCCTCGGGGTCATCAAGAACGTCGAGGTGCCCGACCGCCAGTTCTCCGCGGCCCTCGACGGCAAGGTGATGTTCGACGGGTCCTCGATCGAGGGGTTCGTGCGGATCGAGGAGTCGGACATGTACCTCACGCCCGACCTGTCCACGTTCCGCATCTTCCCCTGGACCGATCCCTCGGGCGAGAAGGTCGCCAGGCTCATCTGCGACATCACCAATCCTGACGGGACCGGCTTTGCCGGCTGCCCGCGCCAGACGCTCAAGCGCGCCATCGAGCAGGCCCAGCGTCGCGGCTTCACGATGAGCGCCGGGCCCGAGGCCGAGTTCTTCCTCTTCCAGACGCGCGACGACGAGCCGACCACCGAGACGCACGACGCGGCGGGGTACTTCGACCTGACCCCGGTGGACCAGGGCGAGGACGTGCGTCGGCAGATCGTGCTGATGCTCGAGCAGATGGGCTTCGAGGTGGAGGCGGCCCATCACGAGGCGGCCTGGGGCCAGCACGAGATCGACTTCCGGCACGACGACGTGCTGATGGCGGCCGACAACGTCAGCACGTTCCGCTTCGTGGTGAAGAACGTGGCGCGGCGCAACGGCGTGCACGCCACCTTCATGCCCAAGCCGGTCTTCGGCGTCAACGGCTCGGGCATGCACACGCACCAGTCGCTCCTGCGCGACGGTGTCAACGCGTTCCACGACGCCGACGGGCCGTTCGGGCTCAGCCGCACGTGCATGAACTACATCGGCGGCCTGCTGCAGCACGCCGAGGCGTTCTGCGCGATCACCAACCCGCTGGTGAACTCCTACAAGCGCCTGGTGCCGGGCTACGAGGCGCCGACCCACATCGCGTGGTCGGAGCGCAACCGCAGCCCGCTCATCCGCATCCCGGCCCCGCGCGGCGCCGCAACGCGCATCGAGCTGCGCATGCCGGATCCGTCGTGCAACCCGTACCTGGCGTTCGCCGCCATGCTCCGCGCGGGCCTGGACGGCATCGACAACGATCTCGACCCCGGCGCGCCGGTGAGCAAGAACATCTACAAGATGTCGCACCGCGAGCGGCGTTCGCTGCGCATCGACGAGCTGCCCTCGAACCTCGACGCGGCCCTCGATCAGCTCGAACGCAGCGCCCTGATGCGCGACACGCTCGGCGACCACATCTTCGAGCACTTCATCGAGGCCAAGCGCCGCGAGTGGTTCGAGTACCTGCAGCAGGTCAGCGCCTGGGAGATCCAGCGGTACTTGAAGGTGTATTGATGCTGGGAGCTGGGAGCT
>NZ_JBIINP010000296.1:0-4096 GCF_044337415.1 Luteitalea sp. | reverse complement strand
ATGGCCCCGATCACCCGGCGCAAGAGCTCCGAGGCGTCGTCGCGATGCCAGCGCAGCACGACGACGAGGTCGTGCTCGGGCGACACGATCACGTGGTTGCCCCCGGCGCCGAGCGCTTCGAAGGCCGTGCGTGGTGCGCCCGCGAACCGTTCGCCACGCGTGTTCAGCCACCACAGGTAGCCGTAGTCTGGCCCGTGCGCGCTGGGCGTCAGCGCCGCGCGCACGTACGCTGGCGGCAGGACCTGTCGGTCGCCCCAGCGACCGCCGCGCAGCCAGAGATACCCGACGCGTGCGAGATCGAGCGCGCTGATCCACAGCCCGCCGCCCCAGCGCGTGCCGCCGCTCACCGAGGCCATGCGGGTGCCGCCTTCGGTCACGTAGCTGTTGTGATACGGCACCCACTTCCACGTGTCGGACGCACCGATGGGCGTCATGACCTCGGTGTGGAACACGTCGGGCACGGGGCGGTGGAACACGCGGAGCAGCGACAGCGCGAAGCGGTTCATCCGTACGTCGTTGTACTCGTAGTGACTGCCGGGCGCGCCGAGCACGCGAGGCGCGCGCGCGCCGTCGCCGAACGCCTCGCGTCCCACGAAGTCGTGGGCCTTGCCCCACAGCGCGCCCTCCCATTCGCTCTCCTGCTGCAGGTGCATCGCCCAGGTCACCTGCGCATTGCGGGGCGAATCGTACCCGCCATCCTTCACCGTCAGCCGCACCGGATCCTCGACGCGGATCAGGCCGTCGCGCACGGCGACGCCCGTCACGGTCGCCAGCACGCTCTTGGCCACCGAGTACGTCGGGTCGACGGCCGTCGGGTCGCCGAAGGACCCGACGACGTAGCCGTTGTGGATGACGACGCCGTTGGTCGCGGCGCGTCGCGTCGGCACCGAGCCGAGGAGGGCCCCGAACGTCTTCTCCTGATCCGAGAAGTCGATGGCCCGCGTCGTCGGCGACGCCTCGGCGTACCGGAGGGCCTCGGCCAACCGCGCCGGGTCCATGCCGGTCGCCTCCGGCGCCTTGCGGGCCCACTCGCTCGCCGGCGGGAAGTACGCGCCGCCCTGCGCCTGCACCACCGGCCGCGCGGCCAGCAACGCCACCACGGCGAGCGTGAGTCCGACGATGACCTTCACCTGCGTGCCCCTGTCCCTTCTTCCTTCTTCCTTGTCCGTCATGAGGCATGAGGCATGAGTAATGAGCAATGAGCTACGGTTCCCACACCGTGCCGCCGATGAAGCGCTCGGTGTCGCCGACGTTGTAGTAGTACACCGTCACGAGCTTGCCGTCGGGCCGCTGCACTGTCCTGGTGTAGCCGATGTCCCACGTGCCGCCGTCGTCGCGCAGCACGATCTCGTCGTCCCACGTCCGGCCCTGATCCGTGCTCACGCGGGCGCGGATGCCGTAGGGCTCGGCGCGGTAGCCGTACGTGATGACCAGGCGGCCATCCTTCATGCGCAGCAGGCTGGGCGGATTGCCGCGGCCGGTGTCGGGCACGGCGCGGACCACGTGCGCCCAGGAGGCGCCGTTGTCGTCGGACCGATACAGCTCGATGAAGCGGCGATACCGTACCGAGGTGAGCAGCGTGGTCGGCGACAGGCGCACGCTCGACGGCATGATGCCGAACTCGTTGTCGGCCGGCTCGTCGTGGACGTACGCCAGCCGGGTCCAGGTGCGGCCGCCGTCGGTGGTGCGCGCCGCGATCACGCGCCCTTCCTTCTTGTTGGCCTTCGCAGCCGTCAGGAACAGGGTCATCGACCGCGGACCATCCACGACGTAGTCGGTGCGCGCGGCGATACCCGGCGTGCCGAAGTCGGGCAGGGCAAACGGGCCCTTCCAGCGACGGCCGCGGTCGGTGGAGTAGTAGAAGCGCGACGGACCGACATGGATGCTGGCCATGCGGGCCGTGAACACGAAGTCGGGGTGGGTGAACGGGATGTCGCCCGGGCTGTCGGTCACCGGGCGCCCGGCCTCGACGGGCACGCCCGCCTGCTGCACGCCCGGGGGCGGCTTCAGATCCTCCGGGTGCTCGACGGTCCATGTCTGGCCCCCGTCGAGGCTGCGCGCCAGCAGGTGATCGGCCGGCCGCGTGTAGTCGATGGAGTGCCCGCCCTTGTTGTCCTTGAAGTATCCGGCCTCGAAGCCGACGAGGATCTCGTTCCCCCAGCTCCAGATGCCATGATTGGCAGGCCAGCCGCCGTAGCGGCCGGCGACCTTGTAGACGTCGACATGTTGGACGGTGCGCGCCGGGCGCGGCGCCGCCGAGAGCGCGACCACTGCCAGAGGCAGGGCCGCCATCGCAAGGAGGGCACGAGGCATGCGAGAGTCTCGCATCAATCAGGACGATGTGGTAGTGGACGCGCGCCGTCGTGGCGGCAGCGGGCGGACGCTCGCCGCGCTGGCGATCGGCGCGTGCCTCGGGGGGAGTGTGGCCTGGGCGCTGGCGCAGGATCGCGATCAGGATCCGCCCATGGGCCAGGCGATCTTCGTCGGCGACACCGTGCTCAAGCCGTACGATCCGGTGCCGGCCCTGGTCACCAGGGTCACCGAGGTGCGACGCGCGAAGTTCCCGGCGACCGACATCCACGCACATTGGTCCGCCTCCGTGGAACCCGCGGCCCTGCTGGCTGCGATGGACGATCTCGGCGTCGAGCGGGCGGTGAACCTCAGCGGTGGCTTCGGACCGCAGCTCGAACGCATGCTCGCGCGGTATCACGGCGCCGCGCCTGGCCGTCTCGTCATCTTCGGCAACGTCGACTTCTCGCGGATCGACGAGCCCACGTTCGCCGCTGATGCGGTGGCCATGCTCGAGCGCGGCAAGGCCCAGGGCATGGCGGGCCTGAAGATCTTCAAGACCCTCGGCCTCACCATCAAGGACCGCACCGGCACGGTCGTGCCGATCGATGACCCGCGGCTTGACCCGATCTGGGCGGCCTGCGGCCGGCTGCGCCTGCCGGTGCTGATCCACTCGGCCGACCCGGTCGCGTTCTTCTCGCCCATCGACGAGCGGAACGAGCGATGGCTCCAGCTGAAACGGCACCCGGACTGGAGCTTCTTCGGCCCCGCGTTCCGCGCGCGCGCCGACGTGCTGGCGCAGCGCGATCGCGTGATCGCCAGGCACCCGGGCACGACGTTCATCGGCGCGCACCTGGGCGACCATGCCGAAGATCTCGCGGCGCTCGACGTGCGCCTCGCGAGGTACCCCAACTTCGTCGTCGACCTGTCGGCGCGCGAGGCCGAACTCGGACGCCAGCCATACACGGCGCGGCGCTTCCTGCTGCGTTGGCAGGACCGCGTGCTGTTCGGCACCGATCGCTACCCGGGCCGCACGGATCAGCCGCGTCACCGGCTGTACTACCGATTGCTCGAGACCGAGGACGAGTACTTCAAGTACTACGACCACCCGTTCCCACCGACCGGCGAGTGGCGTGTGTACGGACTGTACCTGCCCGACGCGGTGCTGAAGAAGATCTACCAGTCCAACGCCGACCGCGTGCTCGGCTGGCGCGTCAGTGACCGCGCGACACGTCGCTGAGGACTCCTGTGGCGACCGACAGGCCGCCGCGGTGGGGCTCGCCGGTCGAGCTCGCCGGTCGTGTGTCCGCACGAAGATGCCGCAGGCCGAAGCCCTGTCGGGCACCAGCTCGCTGCCGCGCCGCGCACGTTTCACACATCTGTCACGCCCGTCGAGGGGCGGCATCCGTCAATACTGCGAACGCACGCGCCCCCAGAGGAGGCGGGTCGTGCCTGGGAGCGTCCGACCGTGAACCTCTTCCGTCCTCTCGTGCTCGTGACTGCGCTCGGTCTCGGCGTGCCCGCCGTGACGACGTCCCCGACGCATGCCGCCGTCGACGCGACGCCACGCCCCGCGCTCGGTGGCGTGTGGCAGATCAACCGTGACCTCTCGACCGCTCCTGGCGGCGGCGCAGGGGGCGAGATGGGACCGCCCCCGGGCGGTGGCCGCGGAGGGCGCGGCGGGCCTGGTGGCGGGGGCGGCATGGGCGGGCCTGGTGGCGGTGCGGGCGGCCCGGGCGGCGGCATGGGTGGGCCAGGCGGCGGCATGGGCCGGGGTGGGGGCGGCATGGGCCGGGGTGGGGGCGGC
>NZ_JBIINP010000210.1:0-6635 GCF_044337415.1 Luteitalea sp. | reverse complement strand
GGCGGCATGGGCCGGGGTGGGGGCGGCATGGGCCGGGGTGGGGGCGGCGGGCGCGGGGGACCCGGTGGCGGGGGACCGCCGGATCAGGAAGAGATGCAGCGCTTGCGGGACCTGATGCGCGAACTGATGGCGGCACCCGTGCGCCTCACGATCGTGCAGCGTGACGATGCCGTCAGCTTCACCGACGACGAGGGGCACGTGCGCAGGTTCGTGGCCAACGGCAAGGAGGAGAAGCACCAGCTCACGAGCGGCACCCTGGAGACGAAGTCGCGCTGGAAGGACGGCGCCATGGTGATCGAATGGGAGACCGGACGCGGTCCCACCGTGGTGCGCAGCTACCGCGTCGAGCCCTCGACGAAGCGACTCGTGGTCGAGACCACGATGAAGGGCGGATCCCGTGGCGGCGACCGGCCGCCGATCACCCACGTGTACGACCCGGTCGAGCCGCTCGCGCAGGACTGAGCTTTCGCGGCGCGCGGCCGATGACCTTGTGAGACGACGCGCCTGCGCAGGCCTGGCCAGGCCTGCGTCGTGTGTCCCCATGGCCTCCGCCCTGCTCGACCTCGCTCCCCTCGCCCCCCCGCTGGTCTACGTGATCGATGGCCAGGACCGGATCCAGGCGGTCAACGACGCCTACGTCGCGGATGTCGGCGGTGCCGGGGGCGACGCCCAGCACGTGCGGCAGCGCCTCATCGGCCAGGTCATCTGGCACGTGCTGCCGGGTGTGGCCGAGTGGTACGGGCCACTCGTGAGGCGCGCGCGAGCGGAGCAGCGTACGGTGTGCTTCCCCTTCCGGTGCGACACCCCGGACCTCCGTCGCCTGATGCGCATGCGCATCAGGCCCGAGCCCGGCGGCGCCATCAGCTTCGAATCCGCGGTCGTGCGCGTGCAGCCCCGCCCGCACGTACCGCTGGTGACCGCCACGGGCGACCCGGGCGTGCCCGTCGTGTCGATGTGCTCGTGGTGCAAGCGCGTCGACGCCGCCGGCGACTGGCTCGAGGTGGAAGACGCGATGGAGCGTCTCGGTGCCGACAGCAACCGGCTGCCGTCGGTGTCGCACGGCATCTGTCCCCGCTGCCTCGACGAACTGGCCGCGCTGGCGCACTCCCCCGACGCCACGCTCTCGATCGGCCTGCCCGCCATCACGTAAGGCCATGATTGCCGGAGTGCCGGCATCCGTGGCAATCGTGTCAAGGTCACGTAGGAACCATCTAACGATATGTAGATTCTTTTCAGGGTTCGAAACTCAGCCATTGCGGCGACGCGCGAAGCGTGCGACCGTAATGCGACCCTCCCGGCCACAGTTCTCCCTGGAGCCGCCATGAGTGCCCCCGCCCCGCTCGGGTTCGATGCTGTGCCGATAGTCGCGCCACCCCAGATGTACCGGATCGACGGTCAGGATCGACTCGTGGACGTCAACGACGCCTACATCCAGGATGCCGGTGACGCCGGCCCCACCGCGGCGGCCATCCGCGCCACCCTGCTCGGGCGCGACTTCTGGAGCCTGATCCCCGAGGCGGCCGCCTGGTACGAGCCGCTCGTCCGCATCACGCGAGCCGAGCACCGCCCCTTCACCTTCGCCTTCCGGTGCGACACGCCCACCCTGCGACGCCTGATGCGCATGCACATCGAGGCGCGCCTCGACGGCAGCGTGTGCTTCACGTCGTCGGTCATCCGCCAGCAGTCCCGGACGCGCGTGGCGTTGCTGGACCCGGACGCCGCCGTCGGCCTCGATCTCGTCTCGATGTGCTCGTGGTGCAAGCGCGTGCGGGCAGGCGACGACTGGCTCGAGGTGGAGCCGGCGCTCGACAAGCTGGGGATCGATCCGCACGATCCCATGCCCGGGGTCTCGCACGGCATCTGCCAGCGGTGCAAGTCGGAACTCATGGCGATGACGAGTTCTCGTTCGGCGACGATGTCGATCCGGCTGCCCGGTCCGGCCGACCTGCGCTGAGCGCTCCCGGGCGTCTCGACGTCCTACTCGAAGATCTTGCCCGGATTCAGGATCCCGTCCGGGTCGAGCGCCTGCTTGATCGCCCGCATCATCGCGATCGCGCCCTCGCCGGCTTCCTCGCGCAGGAAGCCCATCTTGTGCAGGCCGATGCCGTGCTCGCCCGAGCACGTGCCGCCGAGCGCGAGCGCGCGGCGCACCAGCGCGTGATTGAGCGTCTCGGCCACGCGCCAGTCATCCTCGTCGCCAGGGCGGACCAGGTAGCCGAAGTGGAAGTTGCCATCACCGACGTGCCCGAGGCAGTAGTGGGGGAGTCCGGAGGCTTCTGCCTCCGCGACGGAGGCGACGAGGCAGTCGGCCAGCCGCGAGATCGGCAGGCAGGTGTCGGTCGAGATCACGCGTCGCCCCGGGTTGGTGTGGAGGGCCGCGAAGTAGGCATTGTGCCGGGCGGCCCAGAGCCGCGCGCGATCCTCCGGTGAGGTGGCCCAGGCAAACGCCTCGGCGCCGTGCTCGGTCGCCAGTCCCTGCACCGTGCGCGCCTGATCCTCGACCTCGTGCGCCGACCCGTGGAACTCCATGAGCAGCAGCGGTTGCTCCGGCAGGGCGAGCCGGGAGTGCGCATTCACCATGCGCACGCCATGCGCGTCGAGGAACTCGCAGCGCGCGATCGGGATGCCGAGCTGCACGATGGCCATCGCGGTGCGGATGGCCGGCTCGATGGCCGGGAACGAGCAGGTCGCGGCGCTGACGGCCTCTGGCAGCGGGTGCAGGCGCAGCGTCACTTCGGTGATCACCCCCAGGGTGCCCTCGCTGCCCACCATCAAGCGGGTGAGGTCGTAGCCGGCGCTGCTCTTGCGTGCGCGGGTGCCGGTGCGGATGACGTCGCCACGCGCCGTCACCACCTCGAGGGCGAGGACGTTCTCGCGCATCGTGCCGTAGCGCACGGCATTGGTGCCGCTGGCCCTGGTGGCGCACATGCCGCCGATGGTCGCGTCGGCGCCGGGATCCACGGGAAAGAACAAGCCGCGGCCCTCGAGCGCGCGGTTCACCGCGGTCCGGACCACGCCGGGCTGCACGGTGATGGTCATGTCCTCGGCGTGCACCGCCAGGATACGGGTCATCCGTCCGAGGTCGAGGCTGATGCCGCCCTGCACCGGCAGGAGATGCCCCTCGAGCGACGTGCCGGCGCCGAAGGGAATGACGGGCGTGCGATGTGCGGCGGCGAGACGGACGGCGTCGACGACGTCGGCGGTCGACTCGGCGAACACGACCGCGGCCGGTGCGGGGCCCTGCGTGAACGCCGACTCGTCGCGCCCGTGCTGCTCTCGCACCGAGGCGACCGTCGAGCAGCGCTCACCGAAGCGATGCGCGAGCGCGTCGAGCAGCGACTGGGGGACATCGCGTGGCGCGAGGTGGCGGGCGAGAGGATCGACGTCGACCATGTCGACGGCGATTATGCCGCTGTCAGGTCTCGAGGGTGGCGAGGAGGCGGGCGAGGCGCGGCTCGGCGCGCCCGGCGGCGAATCGCGGGTCGACGCGCAGCGTGGGGCACCAATAGCAGCGGATGGCCAGCGCCCGCTGTAGCCATCGTTCAGCCGCCTCCACGTCCTGACGCGCCATGGCGGACATGGCCATCCAGCCCGGCGCGAGAAATCCGGGGTCGGCTGCGGCCTCGGCCTCGAGGTCTCGAGCCCGCCGCGTGTCGCCGGCGACGGCGCAGGCCCACGCGAGCGAGGCCCTGACCATCGGTACGGCGGGGGCCATCGCATGGGCCTCGGCGGCATGGTCGAGGGCCTCCGCCGGGGCGCCCTCGAGCGCCCGCACGACGCTCCGCACCAGGAGCGGCATCGGCGAGGGGGAGCTGCCCAGCGCGTCGAGGGTCGTCAGCGCCGCATGCACCTCGGGCAGGCGGCCGTCGCAGGCGAGCGCGAACGCGAGCGGCGCATACACGGCTGGCGCCAGCGGATCGAGTTCGGCGGCCAGCGCGTAGAGTCGCACGGCCTCTGCGGCGCGTCCGCGAGCCAGGGCATGGCGACCGTACATCTGGCAGGCGTACACGTCCGGGCCGTCCTCTCGCATGGCCTCGAGGAACAGCGCCTCCGCCTCGTCGAAGCGCCACCGGACAGCGCTGAACAGTCCGGCCCGCAAGGCCCGAACGCCCGGCAGATCGGGGTCGACCGCCGATGCTCGGGTCAGCAACGCCTCGACGCGGGCCTCGGCCTCGGCGGCGCTCTCGAGCGTGAAAGCCAGCAGCGAGCCATGACATTCCGCGAGGGTGATGGCCGCGGCGGCGTGTCGCGGGTCGGCTGCCAGCGCACGTTCGAGGAAGGTGATGGCGTCGGCCAGACTGGCGGGCGTCCGGCGGCGGAAGTGAAAGCGCGCGTCGAGGTAGGCGTGCGACGCCTGCGGTGTCGTCGCGAGGGCGTCGCGCATGCGAGGCCCGGAAGCGCCGGCGTTGGGCAACAGCGGCAGCAGCGCGGCCGCGATCGCGGCCGCGACCTGCTCCACGGGCGACGTTGGCACCGGCACGTCCACGCTGGCCAACTGCACGAGGTCGCTTGTGCGCACCACCTGCAGCCGGACGGACGCGCTGCCGCGGTGTCGTCTCCACCGCAGGATCACCGCGAGGTCTGCACCGAGGCTGCGTCCGATGACGGCGGCGCCGCGGCCGTCGCCGCGACACCGCAGGGCGGTATCGCTGCCGATGGCCACCAGCCCGCGCCCATGCAAGCGACACACGTGCCCGATGATGTCCTCCGTGATGGCGTCGCACACCGGAAGTGAGGGGGCCTGTCCGTCCTCGGCCACCAGCGGCAGCACCAGCACCCGGACCTGCGGGGTTGCCACCCGGATGGGCACGGTGACGCGGTAGCCCACACCGTGTGCCGTCTCGATACAGGAGCCTCCCCCAGGCCGGGGACCAAGCTTTGCGCGCAGTGTCGAGACGCAGCGCATCAGGCTGGCCTCGCCGACGTCCTCGCCCGGCCACGCCGCGTTCAGCACGGCGTGCCGGTCGACGACACGACCGCCACCGGCGAGCAGTCGAGCGAGCACCGCCCGCTCCTTGGGAGTCAGCGCGACGCGCGTCGTGCCGCGCCAGAGCTGCTGGTCGGCATCGAAGCGATACGCGCCGAACTCCAGCACGCTGGGCGTCAGGCTTGGCGGCACGCGGACCATTGTGCGGCAGGGCGCCCCGCCGCGACAGCCGTCAGTGGGCGCGGTAGACCGTCACGCCGTCCTTGATGGTCTGCAGCACGCGGATCTCCCCGATGGCGGCGGGCTCCACCTTCAAGGGGTTGCGCTCGAGGATCACGAGATCGGCGCGCTTGCCAGGCTCGAGGGTGCCCTTGCGGCCCTCCTCGAACAGCGCGAAGGCCGCATGACGCGTCACGGACAGGAGCGCCTGGTAGGGCGTGACGGTCGGCTCAGGGCCGGCATCGTCGGCCCTGGGAGGCGCCGGCTGGCTGACGGTGGCGCCGACGACGCGCAGCACGTCCCTCGGCTCGAACGTGCCGTCGCCATGGATCGTGTACGGCATCCCCCGCCCGGCCACGGCGGCCATCGCCGCGCGTCGCTGTCCCTGGGCCTCGCCCGGCGTCGTGCTGCAGCGGCCGATCGCGTCGGCCGGCCACGTCGGCGAGAACGACGGGATGACGCCCATGGCCTGCATGGCGGCGAGATGGTCGTCGCGGTACTGCCCGCACTGCACGAGGATCGGGCGCCTGTCGTCGACGCCGTGGGTCTTCTGCGCCGCGTCGATGGCCGTGAGGACCGCGTCGGCGTCGGTGTCGCCGTCGACGTGCACCAGGATCTGGTGACGCGTGGCGTACCAGGTGTCGATCGACGCGCGCACGTGCCTCGTCGGATCGAGTCGTCCTGCGTGCGGGCCGTGCGCCGCGTCATGGAACGGCGCGGTCGGCGATGGCGACCGCCATCCCGTGCCGGTGCCGGCGGCGCGGGACGTCCAGAACGCCAGGCCTGCGAGGCGCAGCCGGCCGGGGGCGCCGCTCATGGTGTCGGCGACGTTGCGGGCCGAGGTGCGCATCGCCATCCCCCGCATCGCCGCCTGCGTGTCGTTGGCATACGCCACCACGTCGGCCGTGAGAGCACCGTGCGCCTCGGCCTCCATCAGCAGACGCCATTGCGAGGCTGTCGTGTCGCCCTCGGTCACGGTCGTGAGGCCCCGGCTGGCCACGTCCCGCATCGCCATGTCGGTGAACGTCGCCACCTGCTGCGGGGTGAGGGCCGGAATGGCGGCGCGCACCCGGGCGTAGTCGCGCGGCGCGACCAGGCCTGTCGACTGGCGAAGGCCCCCGGTCCGGACGAGCGCCGCGTGGTTCGCAACGCCGAGATCGCCTGACGCGGGCATGAGCAGGACGGGGTGCTCCGTGGAGACGCCGTCGAGTTCCTCGGCGGTCGGATGTCGCCGCTCGGCGAGCACGGCCGGGTCATGGCCGTAGCCGACGATCCAGTCGCCCGGCGCGACGCCGATCCGCGACGCGTGTGCCTTGAGGGCCGCGACCAGGCCGGGCACGTCGCGCACGTCAGGCGTGCGCAGGAAGCGATAGCGCTGGAACTCGATGGCGTGGGCGACGTGCCCGTGGCCGTCGATGAAGCCGGGCAGCATCGTGCGTCCGTCGAGGTCGACGACCCTGGCGGCGTCGCCGGCACGGGCGCGCGCGGC
>NZ_JBIINP010000363.1:0-2988 GCF_044337415.1 Luteitalea sp. | reverse complement strand
CACGAGACCGCGCGCAACACCGCGAGGCGTTGCGCCGTCACCTGGATGCCACGGCTGCGCAGGAGCTCGGCTGGAGGGTTCACGACCTCGGCAGTGTAGCGCAGATTCTGGAGTGACTCAAAACATTGAACACTCCCGGAGCTAGGGGCTTGGGGCTGGATCCAGCACCCAGCGCCCAGCCCCATGAGGCGGCGGTGCGTCTATCCTGTCGTCACTCTTCAGGAGACGGGACATGGTCAGGACGTCAGTGATGTCGGCGGCAGTCGTGGGCTCTGCCCTGTTGCTGGGGGCCGTGCTCTCGGCCGGCGCGGGACAGGCGCCAGGACCGGCGGCGAGACCCGCCGCGGCGCAGGACCCCGTCGCGGTCGGCCAGCAGGCCTACGCGATCTACTGCGCGTCGTGCCACGGCCCGCGCGCGCAGGGGGCCGAAAAGGCGGGCGTGCTGATCACGATCATCCAGGAGCACGGGGGCAAGCAGCCGCCCGATCTCACCGACGGTGCCTGGGACCACGGGTTCACGGACGAAGCGATCATCGCCGTCATCAAGCAGGGCGTACCGACGACGATGATGCCCGGATTCGGGGCGATGCTCACCGACGCGCAGGTGACGGGCATCGTGGCGTACCTGCGCGCACTCGCGCGCGGCGACGTCTCGGCAGGGACCACCGGCGCGGCGGGTGCGGCGCGCACGGCCCCACTGGCGAAGGCCAGGCTCGCCGAATACGTGCGACTGCCCATCACCGGCGACCCCACCGGCGACCTCACGCGGGCGCAGCTCTCGCGCGTCAACTTCCTGCGCGAGGAACCCGGCGGCCAGCGCTTCTTCGTGCCCGACCTGAACGGGCCGCTCTACCTGCTCAACCGCCGCACGAAGCAGTTCACGACCTACCTCGACTTCAACGGCCTGGACGGTCGGCCGGGCCTGTTCCCGCGTTTCACGTACCAGCGCAACTTCGCGATGGGCCTGATCAACGTCGTGCTCGATCCCGACTACGCGCGCAACGGCGTCTTCTACACGATCCACACGGAAGACCCGACGACGGCCGCGCCAGCCGCGCCTCGCGCCGGCGCGGTCACGGGCCTCGACCTCAAGGGCTACGCGGTCACCGATCTCGTGATGCCGCCGGTGCGCCCCGACGTGCCGGTCGATCGCGTCGGCGTGATCGTGGAGTGGACCGATCGCGACGTCACCAACGCGACCTTCGAGGGCACCGCGCGCGAGATCCTCCGGATGCCGCTCGATACGCCCATTCACCCGCTCGGCGAGATGACGTTCAACCCGGTGGCGCGTCCTGGCGATCCCGAGTGGCGCGTGATGTACGTCGGCGTCGGCGACGCCGGCGCGGGCGAGCGGCAGGATGCACGGCACCTGGTGCCGCAGCGCCTCGATACCCTCGGCGGCAAGATCCTGCGCATCGTGCCCGACCTGCGCGAACACGTCGCCACGACCACGGTGAGCGCCAACGGCCGCTACCGCATCCCGAACGACAACCCCTTCGTGTCGATCCCCGAAGCGCGCAAGGAGATCTGGGCGCTCGGCGTGCGCAACCCGCATCGCCTCGTCTGGGACGTCGATCCCGCGCAGCCGACCGCGCCGCGCCTGTTTGCCTTCAACATCGGGCTGACGGGCTGGGAAACGGTGCTGATCGTGAAGAAGGGCGCCAACTACGGCTATCCGCTGCGCGAGGGGCCGCAGGCGATGACGCCGAAGGGCATGACCGCCGTCCCCGCCGACGACACGATCCCCGTGCAGGTAACGGCGACCGTCACGCGCGGCACGACCACGCCGGTGTATCCGGTCGTCGCCTATCCGCACACCAGCCTGGGCGGCGACGCGATCGCCGGCGGCTTCGTGTATCGCGGCAACGCGATCCCGGCGCTGAAGGACACGCTGCTGCTCGGCGACATCACCACCGGTCGCCTCTGGTACGCGCGCCTCGCCGACGTGATCGCCGCCGACGACGGGAAGGCCGACACGATGGCGCCGTTGCACGAGCTCGACGCGGGCCTGCGAGCGCTGGTGGAGACGACGTTCAAGGCGCGCGGCGGGCGTGGCGACACGCTGCCGGGCGCTGCGGCGATCTCCGGGCGCGGGCGCGTCGATCTTCGGCTCACGCAGGACGCGGCCGGCGAGATCTACCTGATCACCAAGAGCGACGGCCTGATCCGCACGCTGACGGCGGTCAAGACATCGAGGTAGAGGTAGGGCGGGATGTCCTCATCCCGCCGTGAGCACCAACGGCGCGGTGAGACACCGCGGCCTACCTCTGTTGTTGCGACACGCGACGGGTTCGGTCACGATGCCGCATGCCTGAGCGGACCTCCCCCCTGCGCCTCGACCGTCGGCGCTTCCTGCAGGCCACGGCCGCGGTCGGCGCCCTGCCCGCGCTCGACGCGCGCGTCGCGTCCTCGTTGCCCCTGCCGGCCCAGGCAGCCACCGCGCCCTCGTCGTCCGACGTCGGCTCGCTGTTCCCGTTCATCCGTTCGCAGGCGGTGAAGGGCGAGTTCCCGCTGTCCTTCCTGCAGTCGCGCTTCAGCGACGTGCGCGCCTGGCGACGCGACACCGTCGCGAAGGTGCTCGACCTGCTTCACTACGCGCCACCGCCGACGCCTCCTGCCGCCGAGCGCCACGAGGCCGTGGACTGCGGCGACTACGTGCGCGAGCGGATCACGTTCAGCACCACGCCAGACATCCGGGTGCCCGCATACGTGCTCGTACCGAAGACCGCGTCTGCCGCGAAGCCCGCGCCGGGCATCGTCGCGCTGCACGACCACGGCGGCTTCTACCTGTGGGGCAAGGAGAAGCTGGTGCCGGTGCAGGGCGAACACGCGATCTTCCGCGAGTTCCGCGATCGCTACTACGGCGGCCGGGCCATCGCCGAGGACCTCGCGCGCCGCGGCTACGTGGTCGCGGTGATCGACATGTTCTACTGGGGCGATCGCCGCATGCTGCTCGACGACGACCCCGCCGACTGGCGTGAGCGTCCG
>NZ_JBIINP010000362.1:0-2989 GCF_044337415.1 Luteitalea sp. | reverse complement strand
ACTGGAAGCCGCCGACCTGCTGGAGCAGGCCGTTGTCGCCGCCCACCGAGAACGGCGTGCCCGACACCCACGACGCGATGCCGTTGACCTGCCACGCGCCGAGGAGCGTGTAGAGGGCGCCGCCCGAATCCTTGAAGAACGGCAGCTCGTACACGAAGCCCATCTGGAGCATGTGCGGACGGTCGAACCCGGCGCGCGCGTAGTTGCGGCCGATCTGCGAGGGCTGGTTCCACGTCAGGCCCACCCAGCCGTCATCGTCGGTCTCGTTCAGGGCCTTCGAGAACGTGTAGGCGCCCTTGAGGAGCAGGCCGTTCTTGAACGGGCGGTTCAGGGCCATCTGCAGCGAGTGGTAGCGCGCCTTGGTGCGCGAGCCCCACGACAGGATGCTGGCGTTGCCCGCCTGGGCGAAGAGCTGGCGGTTGACGTTGCCACCGCTGTCGGCGTAGTTGAGCTGCCGGTCGGCGTAGCCTTCGTTGGTGGCCGTGCCCACGTAGCCCGTGCTCAGCGAGACGTCGCCGGGGAGGCGGCGCTCGACGAAGATGTTCCACGAGTCGATGGTGCCGCGCTCGATGTTGCCCGGCTCCGGCGTGCGCATGTCGACGCCGCGCGGGAGCGGCACGTTGCCGCTGGCCACGTCGGGGTTCGGCGCACCGGGGATACCGGCCGCCAGCGTGCCGTAGGGGATGAACCCGTTCGGGCCGGCGCCGGTGTACGCGATGGTCAGCGGGTAGAAGCCGCGCATCGGGCGCGACCAGGGCATCGGGTTGAACGTACGGCCGTAGCCGGCGCGGACGACCGTGTCGTCGTTGATGCGATACGCCGCACCGAGACGCGGGGCGAACAGGCCCTTGGACGGCTTGAGGCCGTTCAGCTCTTCCGGGTTGCCGCCGACGCCGCCGAGGGCGACGTTGAACGTCTGGAGGTTGAGCTGCTCGATGCCACGGCTCTCGCGGCTCATCAGCGGGTAGTACTCATAGCGCACGCCCGCGTTGACCGTGAGCTTGTCGTTCACCTGCCAACGGTCGTTGATGTAGAGCCCGTACTGGTCCTCACGGCCGGTCATGACTTCGAACTGCACGCTCTTGCCGAAGTCGCTCATCAGGCCGAGCTGGAACGCCGCGTAGTTGTTCCAGCCACCCACGGAGGCGTAGCCGGGCGTGCCCGTGATGCCACCGCCGAAGTTGAAGTTGCCGCGCGGGTTGTTGATTTCCGGCTGCCAGTGGTCGAGACCGAGCTTGACGAAGTCGAAGCCGGTGCGGATTTCGTGCTTGCCCGCCACCTTCGTCACGTTCGTGGAGAAGGTGTAGTTGACCTCGTCACGCGTGACCGGCGTCCAGCCCGAGTTGTTGCCGATGCTGGAGAGGCCGGTGTTGATGGCCGGCATGCCGGAGTAGAAGTCGACGAACTCGCCCGTGGAGCCAGGGCCGGTCGTGCCGGCGTTGTTGGTGCCGGGGATGCGGAACACGTCGAGGCCGTAGTTGGTGCCGAAGTCAGGCCCCTGCGACTGGTGGACCATGTTGTTGTAGCCGAACGTGGCGTCCCAGATGAGGGTCGGGGTGATGGTGTACGTCTGGCCCACCGACCACACCTTGACGGTCGTCTCGCCGCCGCCCACGTCGTTGACGAACGGCAGGTAGAACAGGTCCTGCACGTCCGCGATCATGGTCGAGTACTTGGCCCAGATCTGGTTGGCGGAGGTGCGGTTCCAGTTGATCTTGCCGTCGAGGTTGTCACGCAGCGCCTCGGGGAACTGCGCCCACTCGTAGTTGTTCTGCGTGCCGTTGTTCGTACCCGGCACGTTGGGCTCGGGGTACAGAGCCTGGATGACGCGGGACTGCGCGCTGATCCGGTTGGCCGGGACCTGGGCGTTCGGGAAGAACTCACGGTCGGCACCCGTCGACTGATTGCCGGTCGCCGGGTCGTAGATGCGGAAGTTCGGGTTGAACGCCAGCACCTCGCTGTAGTCGCCGTTCTTCATGCGCGCGGTCGGGACCGTGAACACGCCGATGCGCGAGTTCTTCTCGAGGTTGCGCTCCCAGCCGCCGAAGAAGAAGAACCGGTTCTTCTTGATCGGGCCGCCCACCGTGCCGCCGAGGATGTCCACCGACGACTCGGGGTTCTTGGCCGCCGAGAAGTACTGCTGCCGCGCGTTCCAGTTGTCCTGGTTGCGGAAGTAGAAGGCCGACCCGCGGAACTCGTTGGTACCCGACTTGGTCGCCACCGAGACCGCCGCGCCGCCCGTCATGCCCTGGCTGGCGTCGAACGAGTTGGTCGAGATGTTGACCGTCTCGATCGTCTCCACCGGGGCCACGTAGCCGACGTGATGCGGCAGCCACACATTGATGGAGGCCGCGCCGTCGATACGGGTCACGTTGTTGTTGCGGTTGGTGCCGTTGACGTTGGTCGTCAGCGCGCGGCCCGGGGTGTCGGTCTGCGCGTTCTGGAAGCCCACCGGCGTCGCACCGGGCACCAGGTTCATGAGGCCCTGGTAGTTCCGGTACTGGTTCAGCGGGAGGTTGACCACGTCGGCCGGCTTCAGGTTCACCGACACGTCCGCCTTGTCCGTCTTCAGGAGGGCGGCCTCGGTCGTGACCGTCACCGACTCGGTGAGGGCGCCGACCTCGAGCTTCGCGTCTGCGCGCGAGGTCTCGTTCTGCCCGACCGGCAGGCCGGTCTGCACGTATTCCTTGAAGCCCTGGAGAGAGGCCTTCACCGTGTACGTGCCGGGCTGCAGGTTGCGGATGGCGTAGGCACCCGTCTCGTCGGTCACACCGCTGACCTCGAGACCAGTGCCCTGGTTCACCACCGTCACGGTCGCGCCAGGAATGGCCGCGCCGGAATCATCAGTCACCGTACCGGCAATCGTGCCGTACAGCGCTTGTGCCGAGACATGCGCGGGGAGCAGCGTCATTGCTGCTGCCATCACGATGGCCAGGCCTCGAGCGAGAAGGGATCGAACAGGGGTCACTCACACCTCCGAATAGGGGGG
>NZ_JBIINP010000361.1:0-2996 GCF_044337415.1 Luteitalea sp. | reverse complement strand
GTCGTCCACCACTTCGACGTGCCGGCGCGGCATCGCGAGCTGATGGTCGTCGCCGAGTCGGTCGTGGAGTTCGTGTCGGCCATCGACATCCCCGAGAGCTGCGATCCCTCGACGTGGGAGGTGCTCGACGAGCCGATCACGCGCGAGCGCTTCATCGAGTACCTCGAGCCGTCGCACTTCGCGCGGCCGACCGAGGCGCTGCAGGCCTTCGGCCGCGAGATCGGCCTGTCGCGCGACGACGACCCGCTGACGGTGCTGCGCCGGCTGAAGAAGCAGATCTACGATGCGTTCGAGTACGCGCAGGGCTCGACCCGCGTCGACTCGCACATCGACGAGGCACTCGCGGCGCGCCGCGGCGTGTGCCAGGACTTCGCCCACGTGATGATCGCGCTGGTGCGCGGGCTGGGCATCCCCTGTCGCTACGTGAGCGGCTACCTGTTCCACAACCACAAGGGCGACGAGCGCTCGGTCGACGGCGCCTCGCACGCGTGGGTGGAAGCCTGGCTGCCGTCGCTCGGCTGGTTCGGCATCGACCCCACCAACCGCACCCTCGCCATGGACCGCCACATCCGCGTGGCGATCGGCCGCGACTACCACGACGTGCCGCCGACGCGCGGCGCCTTCAAGGGCAGCGCCCGCAGCGAACTCGGCGTCAACGTGCGCGTGCAGACCACCGACACGCCCATCGCGCCGTCCGACGTGATGCCCGCGCTCTACTGGTCGGCGCCAGAGCCCGAAGCCGGCAACAGCCTGCTCGACGACGAGCAGGAACAGCAGCAGCAACAGCAGCAGTGAGGTGGCAATTTGAAATTGGACATTTGAAATTCTCGGCGGCTCGACCTTCGGTCTTCGCTCGCACGCGAGCCCTGATCGTGGCGATGGGCCGGAGGCCCTCGCCCGAGAATTTCCAATGTCCAATGTCTAATTGCCACGGACAGCGCGCTGTCCGGCCTCGATGTCCACCCGCGACAGGATCAGTGCGCCGACGATGAAGTAGGCGATCACCGAGAGGATGGCGCCGCGGCTCGAGCCGGTGATGGCGATCGCCAGCGCGAAGGTGAGTGGGCCGAGGATGCCCGCCGTGCGCTCGGTGACGGCGAAGAAGCCGAAGAACTCCGACGACCGCTCGCGCGGGATCATGCTCGCGAAGAGCGACCGCGACAGCGCCTGGCTGCCGCCCTGCACCGTGCCCACCAGGATCGCCAGCGCGTAGAAGTGCGTGGCCGTCTTCATGAAGTAGCCGAGCACGCTGATGCCGGCATACACCGCCAGCGCCAGCCAGATCGCCCGCTTGGCGCCGATCTTCCCGGCCAGCCAGCCGAAGATGAACGCGAACGGCACGCCCACGAACTGCACCAGCAGCAGCGCGCCGATCAGGTGCCCTTCGGCGATGCCCAGCTGCGCGCCGTACAGCGACGCCATGCGGATGATCGTGCCGATGCCGTCGTTGTAGATCAGGAAGGCCAGCAGCATCAGGAACGCCTGCCGGTACCGGCGCAGGTGCGTGAACGTCTCGCGCAGGTCGGCCACCGCATGGCGCGCCGCGGCACCGAGCGAGTCCTGCGCGCCGCGCAGCATCGGCGGCTCCGGCACGCGCCGCATCAGCGGGATCGAGAACACCATCCACCACACGCCGACGCTGAAGAACGCCAGCCGCGTCGCGATGCCCGCGTCGGGCAGGCCGAACAGGCCAGGCTGCAGGATCCACGTGAGGTTCAGCAGGAGCAGCAGCCCGCCGCCGAGGTAGCCGAGCGCGAAGCCCGACGAGGACACGCGGTCGAGTTCCTCCGGCGCGGCGATGTGCGGCAGCAGTGAGTCGTAGAACGCGATCGACCCGCTGCAGGCGACGTTGGCCAGCATGAACAGGCCGATGGCCAGCGCCCAGTCGCCCTCGCCGATGAGCGCCATGCCCATCGTGCACAGCGCGCCGAGCGCCATGAACACCAGCAGGAACAGCTTCTTGTACGGGCGATGATCGGCGATCGCGCCGAGCAGCGGCGCGAGGAACGCGCTCGCGGTGAGCGCGATCGTCGTGCCCATGCTGAAGCGGAACGCGGCCGTCTCCGGCGACAGGCCCTTGGCGGCGACGTTGTTGTAGTAGACCGGGAACACCGCCGCGACGATCGTGGTGAGGAACGCGGAGTTGGCCCAGTCGTACATGGCCCACGCGCGCAGTTCGGGGCGGCCGAGGCCGAGGCGCTCGAGCAGCGTGACGCGCGCCTCGCTCATCGGGGCACCCCCGCGCCCGCTGCCGGTGGCGTGGCTGGTGTTGGTCGCGCAGCGGGCGTTGCGGCCGGTGTCAACGGCGCGGCAGAGGCCGGTGAGGCCGACGGCAGCGGCAGCGTGGTGGTCGGCGCGAGCGGGACAGGCGCCTCCAGCGTCTCGTTCGGCCGCGTCGGCAGTATCACCACGTGCTGCGTCATCCACGCCGTCTGCGGCGCCTCGAGCCACGCCGGGATGCGGCCGCCCGCCTTCGCGTCGGGCAACGCGAAGCGCGACACCCAGATCTCCGTGTCGGCAAGCCGATCAGCCTGGCTGGCGGGCACCGTGGCGCGCCACGTCAGGCCGTCCTTCGGCATGTTCGTGTGCCACGCCTGCCAGCGCCCGCCGCTCGTCCGTCCGGCCAGCGTGGACCGGGTGGGCACGATGTTCTCGGGCAGCACGATCGCCAGCGTCTGCCACTCGGCACCCGCGGGCGTGATCGCGATCTCGATGTCGGCATCGCCCGTGCGCCGGATCACCGTCGCCGTGATCGTGGCGGGCGCCGGCGAAGAGGGCAGCGGCACCGCGCCGCGGAACAGGAACGCCTTGGGCACGATCTCGAACCGGTCGCGCGACTGCCGGGGCGCAGGGCCCCACGCGACGTTGGTCGGGCCGCCGGCGCCGATGTCGAGCCCGGGCTCGTTGCTCGACAGGTCCCAGCGCGCGCTGCCGCGCACGCGATCCTCGAAGAACACGGCCGACCGCTGCAGCGGGCGCTCGGGCGTGTAGGCCGG
>NZ_JBIINP010000033.1:0-35349 GCF_044337415.1 Luteitalea sp. | reverse complement strand
TCCGACAGGCGACGGTAGAAGCCGGGATCGTCGAAGGTCTCCGGCGGCGTGTGCCACGCGCCCTTCAGGTGGAACAGGTTGAAGGCATGCTCGGGCCGCACGTCGAGCACGTGCACGTACAGGCCGGCGTTCTGCCGCAACTGCACGACCTCCATGGGGTGGGCGTACACCGCGCGCTGGGCCAGCAGTGGCTCGGCCTTCGGGGCGACCACGGTCCAGCGGTCGGCGGCGTCGGGTTGGCCTCGCAGGGCCGCCACGAGCGCCAGCGTGAGCACGAGCCCGGCGGCGGCGAGGCGCCCGCGGTGCCGAGGCACGAGCGACACGTCGCGCCAGGCGACCTTCCGGCCGACCATCGCCTCGGCAATCTCCGCGCCGTAGAACATCGCGAGCGCCATCACCACCACGGCCACCAGCATCCAGCCGTTGTCGACGCCCAGCCAGTCGCCCAGCGTGAACCGGCCCTGCGTGCCGCCCTCGTAGAAGGCCTCGAACGCCGGGACGGTCTCGCCGAACGCGAACAGGCCTGCGGCCACGCCGGCCAGGAACAGCATGCCGTCGACCTTCAGCGTCGAGGCCGCCACCAGGCTCGTGCCCGGGCAGAAGCCGCCGATGATGAAGCCCACGCCCATGATCAGGCCGCCGACGACCTGCGACGCGAGGTAGGTGTGGTTGACGTACAGGCGCGGGAAGTCGAGCCACCCGAGACTGCTGGCGAGGACGATCAACGTGGCCGCGGTGATGATGCCGCCGAACATGACCTTCAGCACGGTCATGTCGCGAAAGTAGAACTGCCCGGAGAGGCGGCGCGAGTCGCCGAAGCCGGCGGCCTCGAGCACCGCGCCGAACGCGATGCCGAGGCCGAGGCTCAGCAGCCACTGCGCCAGCATGGACCATGTCCCGGAGTCGATGGGCAACATCTGGGTTCCCCTACGTCCACTGCCGGCGCAGGAACCACGCGAGTGCGTAGGCCGAGCCGAAGATGCTGAACATGAAGGCGAAGCTGCCGACGCTGAGCACCGCCCCGCCCGACAGGGCCTGACCGGACGTGCAGCCGCGTGCGAGCCGCGCGCCGAACCCCATGATCCCGCCGCCGAGGAACGCCAGCGCGAGGCGCGTGCCGGTGCGTGCACGCGGCCCCTTGCGCACCTCCACGCGCATGCGCCCGTGCAGCAGCCCGCTGATCACGCCGCCGAGCACGGTGCCCAGCAGCATGCCGACGCTCGGATCCACCAGGGGCTGCCGCGACCCGCCTGCCGTCGCGGCGAAGTGCTTCACCGTGTCCACGTGCGACGGCGCCACGACCTTGACGATGCTGAGCTGGACGCGATTGATGGCCCCGCTCGCCCCGAGGCCCGTCCCGGTCAGGGCGTAGGCCGCGAACAGCACCAGGCCCAGCAGCGCCCCGGCGAGGTACGGATCGATGTAGCGCTCGACGCGCGCGTCGAGGTCAGGCGACGCCATGTTCATCCTCCTTGCGGGCCACAGTGGCGGCATCGGCGGCGACGTCGGTCTCGACCTCGTCCCAGCCCCCGACCATCGCGGCCAGGTTGCTCGTCAGCGTGTGCCCCGTGGTCGTCAGGTAGACGTGGCCCAGCGTGAAGCTCATGAAGAGCCACGAGCCCAGGTTGTGCAACGGCGTGATCACCGCCAGGCCGCCGAGCGCGGCGCTGTAGGCCGGCCAGCGCTCCGCGCCCCAGATCAGGATGCCGCTCACGATCTGGAGCGGCAGGAGCACGTTGAGCAGCGCCAGGTAGGTGAGCTGCTGCAGGGGGTTCATCTTCCGGCCGACGGTCTTGGGGACCGGGTGCGCCGCGCCGACGAAGATGCCCTGCAGGTAGTAGCGGGCCTGGGCCACGAGTGCGCCGCGCAGGTCCGTGTCGCGCGGGATGAACTGGCCGATGCCGCCCGTGGTCACGTGGTAGAAGAGCGACAGCGCCGCGTTGCCCAGCAGCACGAAGGCGAGCGCGTTGTGCAGGCTCACCGCCGGGCTGAATCCGAAGATCGTGATGCGCGCGGTGAAGTGGATCTCGAGTCCGGTGACCACCAGTCCGAGGGTGCTGGCCGCCATGGTCCAGTGCCAGAAGCGCTCGTAGGCCGAGTACAGATACACGCGTCGCGTGCTCGGATGCGTCACGTGGGCACGCAGGCGCTGCGTGCGCCACCGCCACACGGCATGGGCGAACACGCCGAGCACGGTCAGCAGGAACGTCCCGGCGCCGAGGCGGGTCGTCCAGGTCTGACGTCCGAGCCCCGGCAGGTACAGGTGATTGGCATTCCCCCAGCGAGGCAGCGCCGGGTCCGAGGGGTCGGCCAGCGACCCGAGGGCGAGGGGCGTGTCGAGTCGGCCACCCGCGCGATGGCAGTCGAGGCAGGTCCGCAGCACGGTGCGTCCTTCCTGCACGCCGTGCGCGATCGGGATCACCCGTGACCGGGTCCGGGCCACGGGATCGGGGATGCCTGCCGCCTGCAGGGCTGCGCGCATCGCTGCGAGGTCGGCACCCTGGCCGAGCGTGGCCCTGGCTCGCACCACCGTCGCATAGGCGATCTCCTGATCCTCGACGTCGTGCCAGGCGCGCTCGGTGACGATGTTGATCGGGCGGAGTACGGAACGGCCATCGACGCCGACCACGCTGGCGATCGCCGGCTCGAACGGCCGCACGAGGCGTGCGTTCAACGGATCGTCGTCGGTGCCCTCGAGGTTACGCCACTGCCGCTGCGGGCGTCCCAGCACGTCGGGCAGCGCGCGGTCCTCCTGCATCAGCACGGGGGCATGCACCACCGGCACGTGGCAGGACCGGCAATCGAGCTGCTCGAAGTGCCGCTGCGCATACGGCAGGAAGGCGTGGCCCTTTCCGGGGTCGTGGCACTGCTCGCACTCGGCGCTGGCCAGGCGGTGGTCGGGCCGCTTCAGGAACTCCGCCGTGCTGAGGCGCCGCGGGTCCATCCGGAGGTGCGCGGGCGAGGCCTGCGGCGGGCCCTGGCGGCCGGGCTTGTTGGGCGCGTAGTGGCAGTCGACACAGGACACGACGCGCGCCGCGTGCACGTCCCATGGCTGGTCGAGCCCCTCCTTGCCCTGCAGGTTCATCTGCGACGCCCGACGCGGACCGGCACCGAACAGCGTCCCCTGCTCGCGCGTCAGGTGCTCGGGATGCAGGCCGGTGCCCGGGGCCGGGTCGAGGAGCCGCGCTGGCAACTTCAGTGCGCCGGCGCTGCCACCGCCGCCATGGCAGGCCAGGCACTGGGCGTCGGCCGGCGCCTGCAGCGCCGCACGCTCGGCGAGCAGCCGCCCCTGAGCGTCGAAGGCCGCCCGCTCGACGGGCAGTCCCGGCGCCGCCACGTGGCAGGTCAGGCAGTCGATCTTCACGCCCTTGCGCGCATGCAGGTCGTGGCTGCCGATGAAGGCGGTGTCGTGACAGGCGGCGCAACTGCGCGCCGCACTGATGGGCTGGCCGCTGTCGCGCACCAGTCGCCCATCGGCGTCGTACGCGATGAAGGCAGGGTGGAATCGCTCCTGCGCGGCCGACGCCGACGACAGCGCCAGCACGGTTGCGCAGGCGACGATCAGGCGGCGCATGTCATGGCCTCCTGCCACCGACGCGGATCGGGTCGCCACTGTAGCCGAGCGCGCGGAAGTTCATCTGGCCGGTCGGACCGTGGCAGTCGGTGCAGGTCAGCGCCTGCGACTTCGGCGCCACCATGTGCGACAGCGGCCACACCATCTCGGTCTCGACGAACCCCATGCGGCCGCTGAAAGGCAGGCCGGTGTGCTTCGCGCCGAGTTCGGCCGCCTTCTTCCAGTCGAACTCCTTCCAGTAGCCCCGCTCACCGGGCGTCCCCGCCGTGACGGGCACGATGATGCGACGGTACTCCTCGTCGAACGGCTGCTTGCCGCGATGCACCTTCATCGGCCAGATGCGGGCCTGCGGGTCGGCCATCGAGCCCCGCGGCCGGTTGAGGTGCGTGGGGCCGCTGTCGGCCACGCGGTCGCCCAGCAGGTAGCGGTCGACCTCGCCCTTGAACCAGGCGTACTCGGGCCGCACGTCCTGTTCGTACGTGAACTCGCCCTTGATCTTCAGGTAGTGGTGCGCGTCGTCTGGCCGCGCGGCGTCGCCGGCCTGGCTCCAGTCCCACGTCTGCTTGGTCGGGACCTTCCGGGCGTAGGTCGGGATGTGACAGGTCTGGCACGCCACCGACGTGGTGTGCTGCTCGACGCGCGTGTCGGCGTGCTTGTACTCGCGATGGCAGTCGACACACCCGATGCCGCCCTGGCTCTGCACGCTCACGGCGAAGCTGCGCCCCGGTACCCGGTGCGACTCGGCCTTGTGGCAGTCGATGCACAGGAACTGCTCGCGTCCCATGTGGACGTCGATGTCCTCGGCGGGATTCTCGAGGCTGTTGTCGAGGTCACCGTGCTTCACGCCGAGCCCGCCGCCCCCGTAGCTGTGGCAGACGCTGCAGTTCTGGCGCTTGGGATACCCGACACTGCGCGCCGACGCCAGCAGGTCGACCGACGCTTCGGGGAACCCGGCCGCGCCCTTCGTGTACTGCCCGCTCCAGTCGTGGCAGACGAGGCAGTCGACGTTCTGCCCCTGCGTGAAGTCGAACCCGTCGTCCTTCCAGCCGTATCCGCTGTGGCACTTGGTGCAGCTCGGCCAGTTGCCCTGGATGCCGATGCAGAAGTTGTTCACCAGGTTCCGCTTGCCGACGCGGACCGGGGCCTGCCCGGGCCGACGCACCTCGTCGCCCAGCCACGACCAGTGCGCCGTCTGCATCACCTGATGGGCGGCGTCCTTGTGGCAGGACAGGCACGCGCGCGTCACCGACGGGCCATCGGCGAACGGTTCCTTGAAGTAGGCGGCGTGATCGAGGTGGGCGCGCGTCTTGCGCTCGAAGGTCGCACGCGGGCGTTCGGCATCGCCCGCCGGTCGACGCGAGACCACGACCACGAGGGCCGCGACGAGCAGCCCGAACGCAAGAAGGGGAACGGCGAGGTGCTTCAGTGCACGCATGCAGGAGCCTCGGGGATCCGGAGAGCCCACGGAGACAGGATGCAGCTCGGCCGGGATTGGTGACGCCGACGGAGGTCGCCGCAGTCATGAGGCATGCCCCATGACCCGCGTTAAGCGTTGAGCGTTAAGCGTTAACGAGGTTGTACATCGTGTCGCGTTCGAGCGGCGTACGGCCAGCGGCTTCGACGAGACGACGAAGCTGCGACGTGGTGAGGATGTCGGGCGTGTCCGATCCCGCCATGTGGTAGATACGCTCTTCCTGCACCGTGCCGTCGAGATCGTCGGCGCCGAACCACAGCGCCGCCTGCGCCACCGAGACCCCCGTGGCAATCCAGAAGGCCTTGATGTGATCGACGTTGTCGAGCATCAGGCGCGAGACCGCGATGGTCCGCAGCGTATCGGCCGCGGTCGGCGGCGGCAGCTTGCGCATCTGGTTGTTGTCGGGGTGGAACGTCAGCGGGATGAACGCCTGGAAGCCGCCCGTCTCGTCCTGCTGGGCGCGCACCCGCAGCATGTGGTCGACGCGCTCGTCGAGCCGCTCGATGTGCCCGAACAGCATCGTCACGTTCGTCTTCATGCCGAGGCGATGGGCGGTGGCGTGGATCGACAGGTAGCGGTCGGCGCCGGCCTTGTCGTGCGCGATCTTGCGCCGCACGCGCTCGGCGAAGATCTCGGCCCCGCCTCCCGGGATCGACTCGAGGCCCACCGCCATCAGCGCGCGCAGCACCTGCTCGTCGGTCATCTTGTAGAGATCGGCGAAGAACGCGATCTCCACGGCGGTGAACGCCTTCAGCGTGATGTCGGGGCGGATGCGCTTGAAGCCGGCCAGCAGCTCCGTGTAGTACGAGAACGGCAGGTGCGGGTGCAGGCCGTTGACGATGTGGACCTCGGTGAGCGCCTGGCCTTCGCGTGAGCGGACCTTGTCCCAGGCCTGCTCGAGCGACATCGTGTAGGCGCCGGGCTTGCCCTCCTCGAGCCGCGCGAACGAACAGAACAGGCACGACGCCTGGCAGACGTTGGTGACCTCGAGGCGCAGGTTGTAGTTGTAGAAGGCCTGGTCGCCGTAGCGGCGCTCGCGCTCGCGATTGGCGAGCCAGCCGACGAGTCGGAGGTCAGGGTGCTCGAACAGGCGCAGCCCGTCCTCGGCAGTCAGGCGCTGCCGGGCGTCGAGCTTGTCTGCGAGGTCGAGCAGCCCGGCTGCGTGCAGGCGGGTGCGCATGGAAACCCTCACTCAGCGGTCCGGTGGACCGGGTCTGGCCGGGCTCGGAGAGCCGGCCCTACCTTGCAGGTTCGCGGACGGCGCGCCGGCCCTGGCCGGCGATCCGGGGGCTGTCGGAGCCGATCAGCCGATGCCCCAGACCTGGACGCGCAGGGTGCGCGACCGCGGTCCGTCGAGCTCGCCCATCAGGATCCGCTGCCACTGCCCGAGCACCACGTCGCCGCCGCTGATCTGCAGCGTGAGGCTGTGCCCCAGGAGCAGGGCGCGCAGGTGACTGTCGGCGTTCATGCGGTCGCAGTCGCTGTGATCCGGATCGTTGTGGATCCAGGCCTCATCGCGGGCGACCATCTTCTCGAGGAACCGGCGGATGTCCGAGAGGAGCGCCGTCTGGAACTCGTTGATGAACACCGTGCAGGTGGTGTGCAGGGACCACAGGCTGACGATGCCTTCGCGGACGTTCAGCCCCCGCACGAGCTCCATGATCCGCTCGGTCAGGTCGACCACGTCGATGCGCTCGTCGGTTTCGATGACGAAAGTCTCGCCGTGAATCTTCAACCCCCCGGCGGAAACGGTCGTCACCTCCGCGACTGGCGTCTCGCGGACGGTCACCGTGGAACTCTTGCTCATTCGGTCCTCGTTGACGGCTGTAGGGTCCGTCCCGCCACAGTGGCGGGCGGACGCGCGAAACAGAAATGTTATGCGAAACGACCGGCGCCTCGCAACTGATGGGCCGGCCCCCGTGCAGCGGGGCGGCCGTGGGGCCGGCCCGTTGCCCGAGCCCGACCCTGTCCGTGTCCCAGTACATCAGGCCAATCGGGCCGGACCATGGCCGGCATGAGGCCAAATGAGGCAGCCGGCCAGGAGCGCCCCGGCTCACCGGCACGGCCGTTCACCTGGTTTGGACGGCGTCAGGGGCCTGCCGGGTGCGACCCGAGCGGCCAGAGGTGCCGTTGGCCGGCTGCACCTGGAGGCCGAGCGTGGCCGTCCACGCCCGGTAGACGCGCGCTGAGGTCCATCGGCCCCCGGCCACGAGGCTGACCGTCGCCCCGACCGGCAGCACGAGCGTACCGCTGGCCAGCCCGTACGGCTCGCCCTCCGAGTCGAGCCCGACCCCGCCCTGCCCCTGCACGGCAAACCGTCCGTCACGGACCACGGCCCCGGGGCCGAACCAGCGCGTCAGGCCGGCTTCGAGGTCGACCCGGCCGAACGCCGACGGCGAAAAATACGCGGCACGCGCCTCGTCGAAGCCAAAGGCGAACCCGCTGAGCCTGACCATGTACACCTGCGGGCCGCGAGCGAAACGCCGCGACACCTGCGTGTCGACCTGCACCCGGCGCGTGCCGTCGCTGACGCGGCCGGCCTCGATCCCGGCCGTGACGTCCAGCGTGCCGGCGCCACGCACCCGCAGCCCGACCCGGCCCGTGGTCGTCTGCAGGCCAGCGGCCAGCGTGGTCGCGTTCTCCCAGAAGGGCCGCCGCTCCAGCGTGCCCTCGAGCGCCAACCGTGCGCCGGCCGGCATGGCCACGCGCACTGCCCCGAGGGCCTGCGTGCGCCCCTCGACGCGCGTCGCCCCGGCGTGCCCAGACAGGCTCCATCCGGCGCCGAGCGGGGCCAGCACGCCCAGCCGCCCCTCGGTGAGCGAGGCCGTCGCGGCGTCCCCGGTGTCGAGCACGCCCTCGGCCACCTGCGCGTCGAGCCGGACACCGCCCGCGCCGCCCAGGGAGGCCGCGCCCGACAGCACCGAATCTCGCCGCGACATGAGCCGCTGCCCGCCGAATCCCTCCGCGTGGTCGACGCGGACCTGGCCCCGTCCCTCTGCGGCGTAGCGTCGACGATACGCCTCGAGCGTACGCCGGACGGGATCAGGCAGGTCGGGGCGACGCTCGATGGCCTCGTACGCCTGCGCCGCCGCACGCAGGTCGCCCTTCTGCTCGAGGGCCTGCGCGAGGTCGACCAGTGGATCCAGGGCGGCCGGATCGAGCGCCCGCCAGGCCGCGGCGGCGCGTGCCGCAGCATCCCAGTCCCGCTGGAGGGTCGCGAGGCGAGTGGCGGCTTCTGCCTCGAGGGTCGGGGATGCAGCCAGGGTGCGCGCGTGGGCGTACGCCTCTGCCGCGCCCTGCTGGTCCTCGCGCCACGAAAGGAGCCGCGCGTACTCGCGCCACGCCGCCACGTCGCCGGGCGCGCGTGCCAGATAGGCCCGATAGAGCGGCACGGCCGCCTCGTGCGCCCCACGCCATGCCGTGACCTGCGCCTCGAGGCGCGCCACGGCGGGGTCGCCGGGCGTCAGCCGCTCCAGCGTCGCGATGGCACTGGCGGCGAGTACCCAGTCGGCCGTCGCCACGGCGAGGCGTGCCTCGAACCGCGCGACCTCGAGGGCATGAGACGCCGGCAGGTCTCGCACCCAGGCGAGTACCACCTCCACGACCTCGGCAGGCCGTTGCGACAGGCCGGCAGCCATGTCGGCGAGAAACAGGACGTCGCGCGGCGCATCGCCGAGCGCGGCACGCGCCTCGTGGAGACGCTCGCGCAGCGAGGTGGCGTCGAGCTGCGCCTGCGCTGCGAGCGTCACCTGCCACGCCATCCGCGACTGCGGGTCGCGCGCGAGGGCACGCCGCGCCTCCACGTCGGCGGCGGAGGCCCTGCCGCTCATCAGCAAGGCCTCGGCAAGGGCCGCGTGGACATCCGCACGCACCGCCGTTGCCCGCGCGGTGGCACGCTGGAGCACCTCGATGCGTGCCTCCGGAGAGTCGAGGGTGCCCGCCCAGGCGACGAACGCCTCCGGGCGACCCGACCGGAGCGCGAGCGCCTCGAGGGCCGGCCGCGCCTCGTCCCTGCGCCCCAGGGCCACGAGGGCCCGGGCGCGCGCCAGTTGCAGGGCAGGTGGCTCGGACGCGTCGGCCGAGACGACGCCCAGCACGTCGTCCGGGCGACCGAGCGCCAGCAGCGCGTCCGCCTGGACCGCGCGCACGTCTGCCGGGACGTGACCGCCGCTCCCGGCAGGCGTCCCCGACAGTCGGGCGACGGCGGCCGCCGCATCGCCGTGAGCCAGGTCGTCGCGCGCCAGCAGCACCTGGGCAGCGACCACGTGGGTGTCGGCGACGACGAGACGGTCGAGCGCGGCGCGCGTGTCCGCAGGCAGTCGCCCAACGCGTCCCAGGTCGAGACGCGCACCAGCCAGCACCACCTCGGCCTCGGTCATCGCGCCACGGGCGGCCTCGAGTGCGCCAGCCGCCTCGTCCCAGTGACCGTCCGCCAGCGCAGCATCAAGGCGCAGTCGACTCCAGGCCGCCGGCGCCGGCGCGACCTGCGACGCCGAAGCGGCGACGACGTGCATCCAGGCTGCCGCCCCGTCGCCTGCCGCCAACGCCATCTCGACAGCGAGGCGAGACGCCCGGTCGGCATCACGCGCCTGCACCCGATCGGCAAACGCCCGCGCGTCGTCGACGCGTCCGAGCGTCGCGGCCCATGTGGCGCGGCGCACGAGGATCTCGGTGTCGGACTCGCCAGGCTCGGCGATCAGCGCTGCGTCCGCGAGCGCCACGGCTGCCCCATCGACTGCGGCGCGCGCGTCGAGCCACACGAGCAGGTGACCGGGCTCGCGAAGACGGCTCGCGACGGGCGCGAGCCAGCGCTGCACGTCCGCGGGCTGTCCATGCTGCGCAGAGATCGAGGCGAGCACGACACGCGCCTCGAGGTCGCGCGGCGATCCAAGGGCCGACACGGCGAGACGGGCGGCCGCCGCGTCGTCGCCGGCAGCCAGGGCGAGGCCCGCCCAGCCAGCCTGTTGCTCCGGGGTAGCCGAGTCGGGGGCGCATCTCTCGACCACGAGGCGCCACGCCTCCAGGGAACGACCGAGCGCGTGCCAGGCCCACGCGAGCAGTTCGGCGGGTTCGGGATCCAGCCCACGCCGGCCGAGCGGCGCCAGGATCGCGTCGACCTCCGCCCAGGCGCGACGTGCCGTCAGCGCGCGCGCCAGCAGCACGCGGTCCGGGGCCTCGAGTGTTCCGGCATCGCGGAGCGGCGCGAGCCAGCGCTCCGCGGCCAGGCCGTCGGCGTCGGCGAGGCGCACGGTCGCGATCCGCCGCGCCACGCCCGCATAGCCCGGGCACGACGAGGGGAGATCGGGAAGCACGTCGGCAAGCAGTGCGTCGGAGCCCGCCATCGTCACCACGCGCACGAGTCGTGCCCGACAGTCGCCATCGTCGAGGCGCGTGGCCCTCAGGAAGTCGTGGAGCGCGTGGGTGTCGCGCGCGGTCGCCAGGGCCTCCGCGAGGCGCCAGCTGTCGTCAGCGGTGTGCGCGGGGTGCGCCTGCAGTTGCAACAGCAAGGCACGCGCTCGCGCATCGCGGCCTGCCTCGGTGGCGAGATCCACGGCGCGCCGCAGGTCGGTCGGGGTCGCGTCAGCGCCGAGGCGAGGGGCGAGCAGGGCGAGGGCGCGATCCGGCTGCCGGGCTTCGGCCCAGGCCTCGATCGCCAGCGCACGCATGCCCGCGTCGTCCGGATGGCGAACGGTGTATCGATCGAGTGCGGGCGCGACCGCCGCACGGCCGCTCGCGCGGGCGAGCGCGCGAAGGTATGACGCCTCCCAGGCGGGCACCACCTCGCGCCGTATGGGCGGCAGCGCCTCCCAGGCCTGCCGCGAGGCCTCGACCTCGCCGCGGCGCTCGAGGGTGAGGGCCAGATCCGCGCGCGCGGCGGCCCATCGCACATCGACGGGATACGCCAGTTCGGCGTCATGCAGCGCGCTGGCCAGCAGCGGGGCCTCGAACGGCTCCTGCAGCAGCGCGAGGCGCCGGGCGTGCACGTCGGCGGTGGCGGCGCGCTCGGCGACGAGCGACGTCGCGAGGCGCAGGGCGGCCGCGCGATCGCATTCCACTGCGATCCAGAAGTGCTCCGCCCGCCGTGAGGCATCGAACGGCCGCAGGGCCGCGCTCTCGGCGAAGAGGGCGTGTGCGCGGGCCCAGTCGCCCCGGGCTCGCGCGATGCGGCCGAGTCCGAGCAGCGCCTGGGCGCGCTGGTCGGTCGTGGGTGCCTGCATCACCGGGTCGGCGGCGGTGGGGGGCTGCGCCGATGCGCCCATGGTCCCACCGGCGAGCACGAGCAGCGCGACCAGCACTCGCATGGTCATCGCTCGTGCAGCACGCGGCGGTACGCCCGTGCGGCCTCCTCGAGACGACCGACCTGGCGGAGGGCCTCTGCATGGCGCAGGAGGATTTCGGGATCGGCGGGATGGTCGACGACCAGTCGGCCGAGCGCCCGCACGTGCAGGTCGCGCATGTCGGCGCGGGCAGTCACGCGGATGACGGCTTCCGCGTGCCGACGCGACAGGCTCGGTCGCGCGAGTGCCGCCTCGGCTGCCGCGCGCGCCTCCACCGTGTCGGCCTGCACCGCCGCCGGCGTATCGAGCCACAGGACGTCGCGATGACGCCACCGGAACGCGCCCCACTCGAGGACGAGCGTGATGGCGAGCAACAAGGCGGCACGACGCGGTGTCATGCGACCTCCCTCGCCGTGGTCTCGACCTTCGAGTCGTGAGGCACTGCGCCCACGAACGCCACGCCGACCGCCCACGCCTCACTGCGTCGGCCGTCGGGCTGGATGGGGCTGACCCGCCGCACGCGTGCGCGCATCAGGCGTGTCCCCCCCGGCATCGCGAGCTCGACATCCACCGGCGCTCCGGGCGCGAGTTGGCACGGCAGCACCAGCGACGCGCCGCTGCCGCTCACGTCGCGCGTGGCCCCGATGAGCACGTGGCCGTCGGCGCCGGTCACCCTGGCCGGCAGGCGCGCGGCGCGGCGAGCCGATCGCGGCGCAAGTCGTCGATGCACCGCGAGCGCCAGTTCACGCCCGTGGCGCACGAGCCACGACGGTCGACGCAGTCCCTGCAGCAGTTCCGGGACGACCGTGTCGAAGATCGCATCGCTGACCGCATCCACGTCGTCGCGAGTGGGCGACACGAAGCGCAGGCCGAGGGCATGCCAGCCGTCGGCGGTCTGCCCTCCCCTGGTCACCACGGCGACGGCGAGGCGCCGCGGACCCGATGGCAGGTGCAGGGTGAGTGCGTCGATGCCGGCCTCGAGCGGCGCGGGTGACAGAAGCCGGCAGCCGCCTTCGCTCAGGTCGCCCGTGATGCCCACCACGCCCTCGTCGAGGGTCACGGGCACGCTGGCGCGGAACCGCGAGGTGTCGCGCTGCTGGGGCGGCCGCCACGCCAGCTGCAGCACGGCGACGACGAGCGCCATGTTGTAGGCCGTCCAGAAGATGGCGATGCCGGCGCCGAACCGGTCCTCGCTGACGCCGAAGCCAAGGCCCATCAGGCTCCAGTGAATCGCGAGGATCGACACGCCGAGCATGGCCAGGTGCGGGAGCACCGCGGCGTCAGAGCCGCCGTCGCCTTTCTTGCTCGTCACGACGAAGGCGCCCATCGCCCGGCCCTGCAGCGCGAATCGCCAGAGCGCCTGCAGCAGCGTGAACGTGTTCAGCATGTTGTAGAACTCGTCCATCAGCAGGCGGCCGCGCCCGCGGCTCGTCAGCTTGTACGCCAGGGTCATGGCGCCAAGGTTGGCGAGGTAGATCGCCAGCAGGCGGCCATCGAACGGCGCGATCGGGAAGGTGCCCGACACGAGCATCCACGGTGGGGCCAGGTAGAACACCAGCTTCGGCAGGCCGATGGTCCAGTGGAACATCGACGCGAAGTAGGCGATGCGCTGCGCGACGGTGAGCCCGCGACAGGTGAGCGGGTTGATGTCGAAGATGATCTTGAGGTTGCCCTCGGCCCATCGCAGGCGCTGCTTCAGGAACGACGCGACGTCGGTCGGGGCCAGCCCGGTGACGAGCACCTCGTTCACGTAGACCGACCGCCAGCCCTCGCTGTGCAGCACCACGGACGTGTGCATGTCCTCGGTGATGCTGCCGGTGATGATGCCGCCGTGCCTGACCAGCGCCTCGCGACGCAGCACGGCGCCGGTGCCGCAGAAGAACGCCGCGTTCCAGTGGTCCTTGCCGGGCATCACCAGGTCGAAGAAGACGTCCTGCTCGGCGTACATGCGCCGTGCGTCCCAGTCGACCCGGTGCTGGACGGAATCGAGGTTGTGGTACTGCTGCGGCACCTGCACCAGGGCGACGCGGGGATCCTCGAAGTAGCCGATCGTCCGCTCGAGCAGCGCCGGCTGCGCGACGTGGTCGGCGTCGAGGGTCAGGATCAGGTCGCCCGTCGACCGCGCGAAGGCGTTGTTCCAGTTGCCGGCCTTGGCGTGCCGGTTGTCGGCGCGGGTCAGGTACTCGCACCCGAGTTCGCGCGCCAGCGCCTCCACCTCGGGGCGCCGTCCGTCGTCGCACAGCCAGGTCCGATGCGGATAGCGCAGCGCCAGCGCGGCGCGAACCGTCTGCCTCAGCAGCACCGGGTCCTCGTTGTAGGTCGTGATGAAGACGTCGACGGTGAAGCGGCCTGATGGCGCCGGGCACCGCCGGCGGCGGGGCGCCCAGATCTGGAAGAAATAGAAGAAGAGCGACAGGAACCCGTGTACCTCGGCCAGGTACACCAGCAGCGCGAAGACCGGAGCCTCCGGGTTGAGCGAATACAGGGCCCTGTAGATCAGGTACGCGAGATAGATCCCGAGCGACGCGACCGCAACCGCCTGACGCGCGGTGCGGACGACGGGGCCGTCGAGGTACTCGAGGGTCCTGTCGGCATCCATCTCGACCTAACCATCGGCATATCCCGGCCACACTCAAACCGCGTGCTATGCTTCGGGCCGACAACCGACGTTGTCGAAGGGAAGCTGGGTGCAAGTCCCACACGGTCCCGCCACTGTGATGCGGTGAGCCGGTTCGCACAGGTCAGGCCGCCAGGCCGGACCCGCCACTGCAGCCCTCGGGCTGCGGGAAGGCGCACGAACCGCTCGCAATCCCGCCGAGTCAGGAAACCTTCCGTCGGGTACGTCCTCCGTCGAGGCGCAATCAGGCACCTCGACGTCGGCGCGTGGAAACGCCGGGAGGTCACATGATTCGCACGCGCACCCTGCCCCTGGCCGGGTTGCTGCTGGCCCTGCTCTCGACCCCCGCTTCGGCGGCCCGGCTGAGCGGCACGGTGACCAGTGGCGACGGCCGCCCCGTCCCCGACGCTCGCGTCGTCCTCGAGGGCCCCGTCGGCCCCGTCGCCACCACGCGCACCGATCGCACCGGCGCCTACCTGCTCGACGCGCCCGACGGCGACTACGTGCTCCGCGTCGTGGCTGATGGATTCAACGCCCCCAGTCAGCAGGTCCAGTTGGCCGGCCAGGACGCCACAGCCGATCTCAGGCTCGAGGTCGCAGCCCTCGCCGAGTCGGTGGTGGTCACGGCCGGCCTCACGCCGGTGACGCGCTCGGGCACCGGCGCCAGCCTCACGGTGCTCGACCAGACGGAACTGCGCACCCGCCAGCTCGAGAGCAGCGTCGATGCCCTGCGCTCCGTGCCGGGCCTGGGAGTGCTGCGCAGCGGCGGCCGCGGCGCCGTCACGTCGCTGTTCCCCCGCGGCGGCGAGAGCGACTTCACCCTCGTGCTCGTCGACGGCATCCGCCTGAACGACATGGGCGGGAGCTTCGACGCGGCGCACCTGCCCCTGTTCGACCTCGATCGCATCGAGGTCGTGCGCGGCCCGCAGAGTGCGCTCTACGGCACCGACGCGGTCGGTGGCGTGGTGCAGCTGGTCACGCGGCGCGGCGGGCCGTTGAGCGCCGGCGGACTGTTCGAGGCGGGTTCGTTCGGCACCTGGCGCGCCAACGGGACGGCCAACGGCACCACCGGTCGCCTTCGCTGGGGCGGCGGGCTCGAGCGCCTCGCGAGCGACGGGTTCACCGGCACGGCGCCCGGCACCGGCGAGACGGTCAGCAACGACGACTACACCCGCACGGACGCCACGGCGAGCCTCGGCTACCAGGGCGATCGCCTGCTGCTGACCGGCCTGTTCCGCGCCGGCGACAACACGCGCGGGGTGCCCGGTCCCTACGGCAGCGACCCCAACGACACCTACACGGGCGTCGACCGCGTGTCGCGCAACGACAACCAGACGCTGGCAGCCGGGGCCTCGGCGACCTGGCGCCTGCGCCCGGCCGCCCAGATTCGCGGCGCGTTCTCGTTCGCCGATCGCGACAGCACGTACCTCAGCATCTATACCCCCGACACGCCGACGGCCTCGGGCAACCGCCTGTACTCGGGCCGCAGTTCGCTCGACCTCGCATGGCTGGGCGTCGCCTGGACGATGGGCGGCGAGTACATGTGGGAACGGGCGGAGTCGGCCTTCTTCACGGGCCTGCAGGGGCAGGAGATTCCCGTGGAACGGACCCAGGTGGGCGCGTTCGGCGAGGGTCGGTTCGAGCGCGGCCGCCTCGCCCTGCAGGCGGGCCTGCGCTACGAGAGCGTGACGCGCGAGGCCCTCGAGGGCAACCGGGCCGTCTTCAACCCGCGCCCGCCGTTCCCCTCGTCCACGACGTCGGTGCTCAACCCGCGCGTGTCGGTCAGCTACCGCCTCCTCGGTGGCGACTCGACGTGGCTGCGCCTGCGCGGCAACTTCGGCACCGGCATGCGCGCGCCGAGCGCCTTCGAGATCGCGTTCACCGACAACCCCGGACTGAAGCCCGAGCGGACGCGCAGCCTCGACGGCGGCGTCGAGACCGGCTGGTTCGGCGGGCGCCTGGTCGTCGATGCAACCTACTTCCGCAACGACTACGACGACCTCATCGTCACCGTCGCGCGCGTGCCCGGGACCTCGACCTACCGCAGCGACAACATCTCCAACGCGCTGGCGCAGGGCATCGAAGGCACGGTGGCCTTCCGCCCGAGCACGTTCCTGACGGTGCGCGGCGGCCTCGTCGCCCTGCAGACCGAGATTCTGCCCAACGATGGCCGGCCCGTCGCCCCGGCGCCGTTCAAGGTCGGCGACCCGCTGCTGCGGCGTCCCGAACTGGCCGGCTTCGCCGACGTGCTCTTCACGGCCGGGCGCGCGGGTGGCTTCGTGCGCATCGACAGTCGCGGCGATACGCAGGACATCGACCCGTCGTTCGGCGCCACTGCGGGCATCTTCACCAACCCGGGCTACGTCACCGTGGACGCCGGCGCCTCGTTCCGCGTGCTCGAGCGCCTCGAGGTCTTCGGGCGCGCGCTCAACCTGCTGGACACCGACTACGAGGAGATCTTCGGCTTCCCGGCGCTGGGTCGCAGCGTGATGGTCGGGGTGCGCGTTGCTACGGGCCGCTGACCTCACCTGTCGGTTCGGCCGCGCGGAGGTCCTGCGGGGCGTGTCCCTGCAGGTGCCCCGCGGCGGCATCACCGGCATCCTGGGCCCCAACGGCTCGGGCAAGACGACGCTGCTGCGCCTGCTGTCGGGGGCGCTCGCGCCGACCAGCGGCGAGGTGCGCTTCGACGGCGTGCCGATTGGCAGCGTGCCGAAGCGGCAACTCGCGCGTCGCCTCGCGGTGGTGCCGCAGGAGATCCACCCGGTCTTCGACTACTCGGTGCTCGACCTCGCGCTCATGGGGCGCTATGCGCACCTCGGGCCGTTCGGATTCGAGACGGCCGACGACCTGCTGGCCGTGCGCCGGGCCCTCGCGGCCACCGGTACGGCCGACCTCGAGTGCCGTCACTTCGACACGCTGAGCGGCGGCGAGAAGCAGCGCGTCGTGATCGCGAGCGCGCTCGCGCAGTTCGAGGAAGACACCCACGACGAAGGGCGCCTGCTCATCCTCGACGAGCCGACGGCGGCGCTCGACCTGCACTACCAGATCGAGGTGGCGCAACTGCTCCGCCACCTCGCCGACGATCGCGGGCTCACGCTGCTCGTGAGCACGCACGACCTGCAGTTCGCCTGGCAGGTGTGCGATCGCGTGGTGCTGCTGCAGGCGGGCCGCGTCCTCGCCGACGGGCCCACACACGACACACTCACCCCCGAACACCTGCAGACGCTCTACGGCGTGCAGGTCGATCGGATGACGCACCCGGACGGCACGGTGTCGCTGGTGCCGGTCACGCTGGTGGGGGCGCGCCGGTGAGTGCGACGCGCGAGCAGGCCGTCAGCCAGGGCCAGACCGCCGGCCAGGGCCGTCGGCTCCCTGCCGAGGATGGAGCCGACGCACGGCGCGGCAGCGAGACCGTCGCGCCGGCAGCGTGGGATCCGCTCGACCCGCGCCGGGCCGCGCAGGCGGCCTCGGCCCTGCGGCGACGCGCCTGGCGCACGCACGGCATGTTCGCCGCCCTGCTGATCGCGGCCATCGTCGCGGCCCCGCTCGTCGGCTCCACGCCGCTCGATCTCGGCGCCGTGCTGGATCGATCGCGCCCCTGGGCCGACAACACCGCCGCGCAGATCTTCTTCATCGCCCGATTGCCCCGCGTGCTCGCCGCGGGGCTGGTCGGCGCCACGCTCGCCGTCGCCGGCGTGGTGATGCAGGCGCTGCTGCGCAACCCGCTGGCGACGCCGTTCACGCTGGGCGTGTCGTCGGGATCGGCGCTCGGCGCCATGCTCGCGATCACGTTCCTGCCGGCGTGGACCGGTGGCGCGTTGACGTCGGTGCCTCTGGCGAGCCTGGCCGGCGCGCTGGGCGCCGTGCTGATCGTGTACGCGCTCGCGCAGGTGCGACACCGCGGCTTCTCTACCGACGTGCTGCTGCTCGCCGGCGTGACACTGAATGCGTTCTTCTCGGCGCTGATCCTGCTGGTGCAGTACCTGTCGGACTTCACGGAGACCATCCGCACGCTGCGCTGGCTCATGGGCGACCTCGACGTGGCCGGCTACGCCCCGCTCGGCGTCGCGCTCGTCATGCTGCTGCCGGCGCTGGCGGCGTTCGCGTGGCTGCCCCGCAGCCTGAATGCGCTGGCGCTCGGCGCGGAGCAGGCCGGGACGCGCGGCGTGCCCGTGCTCGGCGTGCAGCGCGTCGCGTTCTTCGCCTCGTCGCTCGCCACGGGCGTGGCGGTGTCGCTCGCGGGGCCGATCGGCTTCATCGGCATCATCGTGCCGCACCTGGTACGGCTGATCGTTGGCGCAGACCATCGCGTGGTGATGCCGGCCTCGGCGCTCTTCGGCGCCGCCTTCCTCATCGCCTGCGATGCGCTGGCGCGCACCGTCATCGCACCCGTGGAACTGCCCGTCGGCGTGGTCACCGCCGTGCTGGGTGCGCCGTTCTTCCTGTGGCTGCTGATTCGGAAGCCATGACGGGGATCGGGAAGCGGGTACCGGGTACAGGGTACCGGGTACGGGGTACCGGGTACGGGGCCCACGTCGGGACAACGGGCGCCATCTTCTCGCTGGCGATTGCCTGCCTGCTGATGTTCGTTGCGGCGTGCTCGCCGCGCGAGGAGGCAAAGCCGCCGGCGGCCGTGCAGGGGCCGCGCGTCGTGTCGCTGGTGCCGTCGGTGACCGAGATGCTGTTTGCCGTCGGCGCGGGACCACAGGTCGTCGGCGTGAGCAGCTTCGACAAGTTCCCGGCGGAGGTCGCCACGCGCCCGCGCGTCGGGGCGCTGCTCGATCCCGATGTCGAGCGCATCCTCTCGCTGAAGCCCGATCTGGTCGTGACCTACGCGTCGCAGTCCGCGTTGCGCGAGCAATTGGCGAAGGCGGGCATCGCCGTGTTCGAGTACCAGCACGGCGGCATCGGCGCGACCCTCGAGACCTTCGAGGCGATCGGCGCACGCACGGGGCACGAAGCGGAAGGACGACAGGCCGCCGAGGTGTTGCGCGCGCAGTTGATCGGCGTGCGCCAGCGCGTCGAGGGTGCGCCCCGTCCACGCACCCTGCTCGTCTTCGGCCGTGAACCCGGCGCGGTGCGCAACGTGTGGGTGAGCGGCGGCCGGGGCTTCCTGCACGAGTTGCTCGACGTCGCCGGGGCAGACAACGTGTTCGCCGACGTCGACCGCGAGAACGTGCAGGCCTCGAGCGAGTTGCTGCTCGCCCGTGCGCCGGACGTCATCGTCGAGCTGCGCGCGGAGGCGAGAGCTCCCGAGGTCACCTCGCCATGGCTGGCCCTGCCGTCGATCCCCGCTGTCCGGGCCAATCGCATCCACGCGCTCCAGGGCGACCAGTTCGTCGTGCCCGGGCCACGCCTCGGCCAGGCGGCCGAGCTGCTGGCGCGTGCCCTGCACCCGGAGGCCTTCAAGTGACCGTCGCCACGCCGCGAGGTGGGTTCGGCCGACGTCGCCGCCGGGTGATACCCTCCGCCACATGACTGCTCCAGGAGGCTCCGCCAGCTCGCGGGAAACGCGCCTCCTCGCGGCGACCATCGGCATTTCGCTGGTGGTGCTGCTGGTGCTGTCACGGTTCCGCTTCCCGGAGACGGCAGCCGAGTCGCGCGACGGCACTTCGGCGCAGCCCCTGGCCCGCCTCGCGGCGCGTGCCGCCTTCGACGACCTCTCCCTTGCGGTGCGCGAGCTGACGGGCCGGGTCGACGGGGCAGTGCTGCCGCTGCGCGTCACCATGCCCGGCATCGACGATGGCTGGCGGCTGGTGCCAGCGTTGCGCGTGCGCGACGACGTCGCGATGGCGCTGCTGCCGGACGGCTCGTTCATCGAGGCGATCCCTGGTGTGCCCGGACCGGTGACCGTGCTCGGGCGCGACGCCGTGCGCGGCGTCACGCTCGTGCGCGTGCCGGCGCGAAAGGCGCCCGTGCTGACGCTGCGCGAAGGCCAGCAACCGCTGACGACGCCCGGCTACGTGGCCGTGGCCGAGGCCAGCGCCTCAGGTACGTCGCTGCGCCCGGTGTTCGTCGGCCGCAGCGACGGCCTCGGGGATCCGCGCTGGGATGGACAACTCCTCAGCCTCGGTCGCGGTGCCTCGGGCGACGAGGGCGCTCCGGTCTTCACGCTCGACGGTCGGCTCGTCGGGTTGGTGACGATCGCCGATCGCGAGCCGGCGGTCGTGCCGGCCTCGCCACTGCTGGCCCTGGTGGACCCGTTGCTGCGCGGCGCGACCTCGCCGCCGGGCGACATCGGCGTCACGGTTCAGGACCTCGACGCGCGCCTGGCGGCCGCGACGGGCGTGCAGGCCGGCGCGGCGGTGGTGACCGTGAGGCCCGACGGTCCCGCCGCGGGACGCCTGGTGCCCGGCGATGTGATCACGACCGTCAACGGCCAGCCCATGCGTCACGGCAGCGCGCTCCAGCAGCGCATCGCCCGCAGCGCACCGGGCACGGCACTATCGCTCGCGGTGCGACGCGACGGCGCGTTCCTGACGGTGCCCGTCACGGTGGGCTCGAGGCCTCCCGCGCCGCAGTCACCCGTGCGCGCGGCCGCCGACACATCGAGTCGCCCCCTCGGCCTGGCGCTGCGCGCCGTGGAAGGCCGGGGCAGCGAGATCACGCGGGTGCAGGACGACTCGGCAGGCGCAGCCGGAGACCTTGCGCCCGGCGACGTCGTGATCGCGATCGGCGCGACGCGCGCGCCCTCTCCTGCCGCCGTGACGCGGGCCTTCGAGGCCGTGCCGCCTGGCGGCGCGCTGCTGCTGACCATCGAGCACGACGGCCAGCCGCGACTCGTGGCCGTGCCGAGATGAGGCGCCACGAGGAGTGGCGCGAGGTCGGCGGCGCCGATGCGCTCGACACCGCGCTGCCGCCCGCCCGTGCCGACAGCGCGTCGTGGCTGCGGCCGTTGCGCACCCGCGCCGCCCTGGGCCTGGCGCCGGCCGTGGCGCCGGCGGTCCTCTTCGTGCCGATTGGCGCCGCCCTGGGCCCGGCCTTCACCAACGTGCTCAACCCGGCCGCCCTCGGCCACCTCGACGCCGTCGTCGCCGTGGCGCTGGCCGTGCTCGGCGTGTTCGCCGGGCTGGCGCTCGCACTCGAGGGACCGCGTGACAGCCGCGCCTTCGTGGCCGCGAGCCTCGAAGCGGGAGTCACGCTGTTGATCGTGGCGGCGGCCTTCACCGTGCTCCTCGGCGCATGGGGCATGCCGTTGGCCATGCCAGTGGGGTTGGTGGCCACCACGCTCGGCCTCTGCGCGTCGGTCTCGTCGGCCTCCAGTTCGTCCGACGTGTCGCCGACCCACACGCTCGCCGTCCGCATCGCCGACCTCGACGACGTGCTGCCTATCGTGGTGAGCGGACTGGTGGTGGCGGTCGTCGGGCGCAGCGTCGCCGCGCCGATCGCCGACATGGCCACGTGGGCCGCGTGGACGGTCCTGCTCGGCGCCGCGATGGGAGTGGCGGGCTGGATGCTGTTCGAGCGGGCTCACTCGCGCGCCGAGCGGAACGTCTTCATCGCCGGCATCCTCGCGCTGATCGGCGGCACGTCGTCGTACCTCGGCCTGTCACCGCTGCTGGCGGGCCTGGTGGCGGGCGGGCTGTGGGTGCGGCTCCCGGGACATGCCGACCGCGTGGTGCGCGAGGACCTGCAGCGCGTGCAGCATCCGTTGCTCGTGGTGCTGTTGCTCGTGGCGGGGGCCTCGTGCGGGTTCTCGCGCGAGGCGGTGTGGCTGAGCGCGCCGCTGGTCCTGTTCAGGCTCACCGGCAAGCTGACGGGCGGCTGGCTCGCCACGCGGCTGCACGGGCACATGTCGGCCGGCGAGTTGGGCCTGCACCTGGTGGCGCCCGGGTTGCTCGGGATCGCGATTGCGCTCCACCTGCTCCAGGTGGTGCGCACGCCGGGCATGACGGCCGTCCTCACCGCCGTGGTCGTGGCGACGCTGGCCTCAGAGGCGCTCGCGCTGGTGCTCCGCCCCGCCGACGAGGGGCGCGGCTGATGCGCCTGCTCGCCCTCGTCCTCATCGTCGCGACGACGGCGCTCGTGACGGGGCGGGCGCCGGTGCCCGGGCAGGGAGGCGGGCCCGGCACGGCATTGGCCATCGGGTTCGCGCTGATCGCCGCCTCGCTCACCGGCGAGTTGTTCGAGCGCTTCAGGCTGCCGCGCATCTCCGGGTATCTCTTCTTCGGCGTCGTCTGCGGCCCCTACGCCGGCGCCATCCTCTCGCCCGCGATGGCGCGCGAGATGCAGGTGATCAACGGGCTCGCGATCGCGTTGATCGCGTTCATCGCCGGACTCGAGATCAACATCGTGCGGTTGCGGCCGCACCTGCGGGCCATGCTCACGATGGGCGGCGTGATGATCGCGCTCATGTGGGTGTCGCTCAGCGTCCTGTTCTTCGCCGCCTGGCCGTGGCTGCCCATCGCCCCCGAGGTGGGCGGGTTGGCGCGCGCCGCGATGGCGGCGGTGGTGGCGACGGTCACGGTGAGCTTCTCGCCCACCGTCACCATCGCCGTGATCACCGAGAGCCGCGCCCGCGGTCCGCTGGCCGAACTCGTGCTCGCGCTGGTGGTGCTGGCCGACCTGATGCTGATCCTGCTCTTCACGCTGTCGATGGAGAGCGTGCGCTTCGCCCTGGGCGGCGGCCAGGCGGGGCACGGGCTGCTGTCGGGACTCGCGTGGGAGATCTTCGGGTCGTTCGCGTTCGGCGGCATCGTCGGCGCGTGCTTTGCGTTCTACCTGCGTCACGTGGGACGTGAAGTGACGGTGGTGCTGCTCGGCGTGGCCGTGGTGCTGAGCCAGGTGGGCGGGGCCCTGCACTTCGAGCCGCTGCTGGCGGCACTCGGCGCGGGACTCGTGGTGGAGAACATCGCGCCGCCGGAAGGCGACGCGCTGCGCCTGGCGGTGGAACGCGGCGCGCTCCCGGTGCTCGTGCTCTTCTTCGCAGCGGCCGGCGCGAACCTGCACCTTGGAGCGCTGGCGACGGTCGGCCTGCTGGCCGTGGCCATCGCGGCCGTGCGCATGGGGTTGATCAGGGGCAGCGCCGCGGTCGGGGCGCGCGTGGCCGGACTGGAGGGGCAGCCGCCGGCACTGGCGTGGATGGGGCTCGTGTCGCAGGCCGGCGTGACGCTCGGTCTCGCCATCCTGATCAACGCCGAGTTCCCTGACTGGGGCGGGCGGCTCTACGCGCTCATCGTGTCGATGATCACGCTGCACGAGACCATCGGCCCGATCCTGTTCCGGAGTGCGCTGGCGAAGGCCGGCGAGGTGGGGAAGATGGACGTCATGCCTCATGCCTCATGAGGCATGCCTGCGCACGGGCCGACGCACACGATCACTTCCGACTGCCGACTGCCGACTCCCGACTGCCGACCTCAACTCAGGGAGAATGACGTGCCGCAGCCGCAGGTCGCCTTGGCCTTCGGGTTGACCACCACGAAGCCCTTGCTGATGAGGCTCGTGTCGAAATCGAGCTGAGTGCCCTCGAGGAACTTCAGGCTCTTCGGATCGACGTAGATGCGTGAGTCCTCGGGACCGTCGAAGACCAGGTCCTGCGCCTTGGGCTCGCCTTCCCACGCGAACACGTAGCTGAGGCCGCTGCAGCCGCCGGCCTTCACGCCGACGCGCAGCCCGCCCTGTGGGAGGCCCTGCTTTTCGAGCAACTTGCGGATCTGACGGCCAGCGTCGAGGGTGATGTACATCATCGTTGAGTCGCCTTGCTGGAGGACCGAAACCGGACCTCTCACATCGCCATTCTACCGCGCCATGCCTCGTTGGCGGCGCAGGGCCGGCACCACGGCGATCAGGCGATCGGCGAGGGCGTCGACCTCGGCCTCGGTGGCGGTGCGCAGCAGGCCGAACCTCAGCGAACTCTTCGCCGCTGCCTCGTCGAGGCCGAGCGCGAGCAGCACGTGCGACGGCGCGGCCGAGGTGGACGCACACGCCGCGCCCGGCGAGACGGCCACGTCGGTGAGCGCCAGCACGAGGTCGCGGCCACTCACGCCATCGAAGCCGACGTTGAGGTTGTGAGGCAGCCTCGGGGATGCCGCGCCGCGGAGGTGGACATCGGGGACGCCCTCGCGCAGGCGCGTCCAGAGGCGATCCCGGAGCGCGCCTACGCGCAGGGCATCCTCGGCACGCCGGCGGACGGCCAGTCGCGCCGCCTCGCCGAAGCCGACGATGCCGGGCACGTTGAGGGTGCCCGACCGAAGGCCGCGCTCGTGCCCGCCGCCGAGGTGCTGCGCCGCGAGCGACACCTTCGAGGCGCGCCGCACCACAAGGGCCCCCACGCCCTTCGGCCCGTAGATCTTGTGCGCGGTGCAGGAGAGCAGGTCGATGCCCTGCGCCGCCATGTCCACGGCCACGTACCCGGTGGCCTGCGAGGCGTCGCAATGGAGCCACGCCCCCGCCTCGCGGGCGATCGCGGCGATGTCGGCGAGGGGCTGCAGGACGCCGATCTCGTTGTTGCCGGCCATCACCGACACGAGCGTGGTGCCTGGCGTGACCAGCGACCGCAGGCGGTCGAGGTCCACGAGGCCATCGGATTGCACGGGGGCCCGCGTCACGCGCACGCCCTCGTGCTCGAGGCGCGCGCAGGGGTCGAGCACGGCCGGGTGCTCGGTCACGAGGGTGACGACGTGGAGGTCGGCAGGGGCGAGGCCCTCGGCACGCCTGGCCTCCACCACACCGCGCAGCGCGAGGTTGTTGGCCTCGGTGGCGCCGCTGGTGAACACGACATCGCGCAGCTTCGATCCGACGAGCGCGGCCACGTGCTGACGAGCCGCCTCGACCGCCTCCTGCGCCTCCCACCCGTAGGGATGCTGGAGGCTGGCGGCGTTGCCGAAGCGCTCGGTGAAGTACGGCAGCATGGCCGCGACGACCTGCGGGTCGCACGGCGTGGTGGCGTGGGCGTCGAAGTAGAGGCGAGGCAAGGGCGGGATGGGCGACAGGCTTCAGGCGACAGGCAGCCTGTAGGCCGACGCCTGTGGCCAATCGTGCGTCGTCACAGGACGCGCCAGGGGGCAGGCGGCAGGCCGCCTGTGGCCCGTGGCCTGCCGCCTATTCCGCGGCCGGCGCCGGCGTGCGACGCGACAGGCTGACGGGCATGGTCGGCACGCTGGCCTCGTCGACGATCTCGGCGAGGGTGCAGCCGGCCAGGGCCATCAGGATGCGGTCCTTGATGCGCCAGAGCGGATCGCGGACGTTGCACTTGGTGTACTGGTCGCAGGCGTGGTCATCGGTGGAGCACGCCGTCACTGTGAGCGGTCCGTCGACGGCCTGGATCACGTCGGCGACCGACATCATCGTGGCCGGTCGGGCCAGCTGGTAGCCGCCGCGCGTGCCCTGGTGCGACACGAGGAGCCCGCGCCGCACGAGGCGCTGCAGCACCTTGGCCATCAGTTCGGCCGGGATGTCGTACTGCTCCGCAATCTCTCGCGCGCTGGCCGACCCGCGGTCGCCGTGCAGCGCCAGGTGCTTCATGGCCATGAGGGCGTAGTCGGTCTTCTTCGACAGGCGGAGCATGGCTGGATTCTAGCGGAAATCGGTCCTCATTGGTCGGCTTTCGTCATCCGGCGGTCGGGCCACGCTTCCTGAACGCCTCCGTGCCCTTCCCCTCCTTCGGACTCTGAATTCCGACCTGGGACCCTTGAATCACTTCGTTGGCGCCAGCGGCTCGGGTGCCTTGTTCCGCACCTTGGGCACGGTCCGCAGGTACGCAAACACCGCCTTCATGTCGGCGTCGGTGAGGTGGCTGAGCGAGGGCCACGGCATCGGCGGTAGCAGCGCGCGACCTCGGCCCTGGTGACGGCCGCTGCGGAGCGTGTCGATGAACTGCTGCTCGGTCCACGTGCCGACCCCCGTCTCGTTGTCGGGCGTCAGGTTCGCCGCGAAGCTGGTGCCCCACGGCCCCTGCTTCGCCTGCGTGAGGGTCATGGCGCTGGCCCACGGCGCCTCGAGGTGCCGGCCCGCGGGCACGGTCTCCGATGAGGGATACCCGGAGAACCGGCGGCTCATGTCGGGCGCTGGGCCCTTGTCGCCGGTCTTGAACGGCGTGTGACAGTCCTCACAGCCGAGCACGTCCACCAGGTACTTGCCGCGCGCGACGGGCGTGGCCGCCGGAGCCGGAGGTCCCGCTGGTGGGATGGGCGTCACAGCTCCCGACGCAGGCGGGGACGAACCGGGCACGGGCACCGCGTTGTCGATGGCCGGGATCGACTGCAGGTACGCGAAGACCGACCGCAGGTCCTCGTCGGTCATGCGGTTGAGCGGTTGGACGGGCATCGGCGGGCGAATGGCCCGTCCGGTGCCCTTGTGACGCCCGGTCCGGATGGCCGCCATGAACTCCCGCTCCGTCCAGGACCCCACTCCGGTGGGATGCGGCGTGAGGTTGGGGGCAAGGGCGAGGCCGAGCGGCGACGTCCAGGCCGTGTTGGTCGCGGTGGCGGCGATGAACCAGGGTGGGGCCAGGGGCGGCTCGGTGGGCACGCCGAGGGTCGCCGGATGGCCGGAGAGCAGGCGCGCGATGTCGGGTTCAGGCCCGTTGTCGCCGAGCCTCCATGGCGTGTGGCAGTCGTTGCAGGCGCCAGCCTTGACCAGGTACTCGCCGCGCGCGACGCGCGGGGACCGCGACGACGACGCGCCCGTGGCCTGCGCGGCAGGATGCGCGCTCCACATCCCCACGATCACCCCACCCACGATCGTCGCGGCGATCGTGCCGATACCCGTCTTCATGAGGCGTGTCCGACACGTCATTGCTCTCCTCCATCTCGGCGTGAAGCCCGACGCGTGCGCTCCGCGGTGTCCCCCACGATCCGGCGACCGAGCAGTGCGACGGCGACGAGCGAGGACAGGAGGCACCCGGCACGCGGCGCGTCACAGGAGAAACGCGCCGACCGGGAACCTTCCCCGCATCGACGCGTAGTGTCCTGATTACCCTTCTACCCTCTACCTTCTACCTTCTACCTTGTGCCTTCTCATGAGGCATGAGGCATGACGCATGAGGCATGACGCATGAGGCATGACGCATGAGGCATGACCCGCCTCAGTACTTCGACTTGTGCGGCTCGATCCTGTCCACCCAGGCGAGGATGCCGCCGGCGACGTTCACGGCGCGGTCGAAGCCCTGCTCGCGCAGGAGCGTCACGGCCTTGGCGCTGCGCCCGCCCACCTTGCAGTGCACCAGCAGGTCCTTCGTGCGGTCGAGCTCGTCGAGGCGACGCGGCAGTTCACCCAGCGGAATCACCGTGGTGCCCTCGATGCGGACGATGTCGATCTCGTGCGGTTCGCGCACGTCGAGCACGATGATGTCGTCGCCGGCGTCGATGCGGCGCTTGAGTTCCTCGACCTCGATCACCGGCACGGCCCCGACGGGCGCGGCCGTCGCGCCCGGTGCCGGCTTGAGGCCGCAGAACTGCTCGTAGTCGATGAGCGCCTTCACGGTGGGATTGTCGCCGCACACCGGGCACTCGGGATCGCGCCGCAGCTTGAGCTCGCGGAACTTCATCTTCAGCGCGTCGTAGATGAGGAACCGCCCCACGAGCGGCTCGCCGGCGCCGAGAATCAGCTTGATGGCCTCGGTGGCCTGGATCACGCCGATGATCCCCGGCAGCACGCCCAGCACGCCGCCCTCGGCGCAGCTCGGCACCAGCCCGGGAGGTGGCGGCTCAGGGTAGAGGCACCGGTAGCAGGGCCCATCCTTGGTCGCGAACACCGAGGCCTGCCCCTCGAACCGGAAGATGCTGCCGTACGCGTTCGGCTTGCCGAGCAGCACGCAGGCGTCGTTCACGAGGTAGCGCGTCGGGAAGTTGTCGGTGCCGTCGATGATGATGTCGTACGGCGCGAACAACTCCAGCGCGTTCTGCGACGACAGCGCCGTCTCGTACAGATCGACCTGGATGTGCGGGTTGATCGCCTTGACGGCGTCGCGCGCCGAGTCGAGCTTGCGGCGGCCGATGTCGTCGGTGCCGTGCGCCACCTGCCGCTGCAGGTTGCTGAGGTCGACCACGTCGAAGTCGACGATGCCGATGCGGCCGATGCCGGCGGCGGCCAGGTACAGCAACACGGGCGAGCCCAGTCCGCCGGCGCCCACACACAACACGCTCGCGGCCTTCAGCTTCCGCTGCCCTTCCATGCCGACTTCGGGAAGGATGAGGTGACGCGAGTAGCGGGCCACCTCCTCCTGCTCGAGCGACGGCAACTCCGCTGTCGCCGTCGGGCAGCCGCCGGCCACCGACGGGATGATGCTGATCGTGTCGGTCGCCCCGAGCGGCGTCTGCTCCTTCTGGAGGTACCGGATGTCCTCGTCGTTGACGTAGATGTTGACGAAGTGCCTGAGCTTGCCCTGCTCGTTGTACAGGTGCTTCTTCAGCTCGGGGTACGTCGTCGTCAGCTGCGCGAGGGCGTCGGCGACGGTCGCGCCGCTCACCTGGACGGTGTCGAGCTTGTCCGTGTATTGGCGAAGCGGCGTGGGGATGTGGACGATCTGGGACACGTTGACTCCTTGACGGGCCGCGCGGCACACGCGGCCCTGACTGCGGCGGCTTCACCTCACGGACGCCCGTGCCGATCAGCCACCCGCAGCCTTCAGCAGGTCCGCGCGCCCCGTCGATGCGGACCGGGGTGCAGGGGACAGGCCGATGCGTTTCCGGCTGCGGCCATTCGGATCGATGATAGCGAACGCCTCCCGGCCCTCCCGGCCGCTTGTGTCATATGTCACGCGCCTGCCTCACCCTGCTCCTTGCCCTTGCCGTCGTCAGCCCGACGGCACCGGCCCGGGCGCAGGCCGCGGCCACGGCGCCGCTTGATGGCCTGGTGGCTGGGCTCGTCGAGGACGCACTCGGTGGCGCCCTCGACGCCGCCACCGTGCGCGTCACCTGCGGGACCGTCGTGCGCGAGGCACGCACCGACGCCACGGGGCGCTTCGTGATCGAGGGGCTGCCCCGCACGGCCTGCCTGGTGCAGGCCAGCGCCGACCTGTTCACCGCGGTGACCCACGCCGTCGACCTGGCCGGCCGGCGCGACGCCCAGGTGCGCTTCGTGGTGGAGCTGGCCGGCATCGCCAGCGAGGTCACGGTCACGCCCGCCCGCGGCGAGCAGGAGCGGACCTTCGACGTCCCGGAGCCGATCGGGGTGGTGACGCGCGAGGAGCTCGAGTCGCGCCCGGTCCAGCTGTTGCCGCAGGCGCTGCGAGAGGAAACCGGCGTCCTCGTGCAGCAGACCACGACGGCGCAGGCCTCGGTGTTCATCCGCGGCTTCAGCGCGCAGCGCGTGCTGTACCTGCTCGATGGCGTCAGATTCAACACGTCCACCTACCGTGCGGGCGCCACGCAGTACCTGGGCTGGGTCGATCCGGGCAGCGTGCAGCGCATGGAGGTGGTGCGCGGCCCGTCGTCGGTGCAGTACGGCAGCGACGCCCTCGGCGGCGCGGTCAACGTGATCTCGCGGGCGCCGCAGGTGATCCCGGTCGGCACCCGTGGCAGCGGGGCCGTCGAACTGGTGGGGGCCACGGCGGACATGAGCGGCGGCATGGAGGCCTACGGCGAGTTGCGCGCGCCCGGGCTCGCCCTGCGCGGCGGCCTGTCGACGCGCGCCGCAGACGACCTGCGCACGGGCGGGGGCGTCGACAGCCACAGTGCCCTCACGCGGTACCTCGGCCTGCCGTCGACCATCGCGTACGACCGCCTGCCGTCGACGGGCTTCCGCCAGTCCGGCTGGTCGGCGGCCGTCACCGTGCCGCTCGGCCAGGGGTCGGCGCTCACGGGCCTGGCGATGCAGCAGTCGCAGTCGAGCGTGAACCGCCACGACCGCGAGATCGGTGGCGACGGACTCTTCCGGAGCGTCTACGACCCACAGCGCCTCGGCTTCGGCTACGCACGCTACCAGCGGGCGACGGCCCTGGGCCCGTTCGCGGCCCTGCAGGCGACGGTGTCGTTCAACCAGCAGCAGGACGACCGGCTGGAACAGGCCCGGCCGAGCACGTTCTTCGAGACGGAGACCGCTCGCACGCGCGTGCTCGGCTATGCGGCACAAGGCACGCTCCAGGCATGGAAGGGGCACTCGGTCACGACCGGGGCCGAGCTGTACGACGAGTCGATTGCCACGACGCGAGACCGATGGACCGGAGGCGCCGCATCCGCGCTCCGTCCGGAGATCCCTGATGGTGCCGGCTATCGCTCGGCCGCCGTGTTCGTCCAGGACACGGCGTCGCTGTTCCACGACCGCCTCGGCCTGCGCGCCGGGCTGCGGCTGGGCAGCTACACCTACGAGGCGCCAGCCGACCCTGGCCTCGGCGTGAGCGCGGAACGCGTGCGGATGAGCGCCGCGACGTTCAACGTCGGTGCCGTGTGGAGCCTCACCGATGCTGTGAACATCACGGGCTCGGTGAGCCGCGGGTTCCGCGCGGCCAACGCCTTCGACCTCGGTGCGATTGGCGTGTCTGGCGGCGGCTTCGAGGTGGCCCCCACGGAGGCCGCCGCGCTCGGCGCCCTGATCGGCAGCAACGACGGCGCCACGGCCGTCGGCACCGGAGCCCCGGTCGTGCAGCTCGGTCCGGAGTCGCTCTACGCGTTCGACGCCGGGGTCAAGGTACGGACGCGCCGGGTGGCGGGCTCGGTGGTCGCCTTCGATCTGGAACTGCGCGATGCCATCGCCCGCCGCACCGCGATCTTCCCGACGGGGATCGTCGGGACGTCGGTGGCCGGTTACGCGATCGTGGCGCAGGACGCCGCTGGCCGCGCCTACGTCGCCGTCGACTCCCGGCCGATCGTCACCCGCGTGAACGTCGACCGCGGACGCGTCCTGGGCATCGAGGGCGACGTCCAGGTGCGCGTCGCGCCCGCGTGGATCGCGAGCGCCAACGTGTCGCTGGCGCAGGGGCGTGACGGCGACGACGTCTACCTGCGGCGCATGCCGCCGCTGATGGGCGCGGCACGCGTGAAGTGGGAGCCGAGCGTGCACCCCGTGTGGGCCGAGGCGGTGATCACGGCCGCAGCGACGCAGGATCGCCTGAGCCCGGGCGACCTGGCGGATGCACGGATCGGGGGGCGCCGGCGCCGGGCCGATATCGCCACGTTCTTCAACGGCACGGCGACGGACATGGGCCTGGTCCAGGCCGGCCGCCTCGTGCCGACCGGGGAGTCGCTGGCCGAGGTGCAGGCGCGCGTGCTCGGCGACGCCGACGTGTCGTACCTGTACACGAGCACCCCAGGCTTCGTCGTGGTGAGCCTGCGGGGCGGGTGGCGCCTGACCTCGCACGTCGACGCCACCGTGATCGTCGACAACCTCACCGACCGCAACTACCGCTGGCACGGCTCGGGCACCGACGCACCCGGCGTGTCGCTGATGGCCAAGCTCGGCGTGCGGTTCTGAGTAATTCGGAATTCAGAATTCAGGAATGAAGCGCGGGTCCGGGCACCGCCATCTCCGGGGACATTCAGAGTTCACGATTCAGAACGAAGCGCGGGTCCGAGCATCGCCATCTCCGGGGACAGTTCAGAGTTCACGATTCAGAATGAAGTGCGGGGCCGGGCACCGACGTCTGCTCGGAACAGTTCGGGATTGAATGCTCAGGATGAACTGCATGGCGCGCCCTGCCAGCCTCCCGCGGGAGCGTTGGCGTTGTGGGCCTCGCGCTTCATTCTGAACTCTGAATTCCGAATTGCTCACTGACATACTCGCGCTCGCGCTGGCGGATCGCCTTGTAGCGGCGGAACGTGTCGCGCGACGACTCCAGTCCGACCATCGACTTCCATGTGGTGCCCCTGAACGTGTGCGCCAGCAGCGTCGGCGCGTTGCGCAGCACGAACCCGGGCCGACGCCGCAGCACCGCCGGCATGTGCCGTACCTTCATCCAGCGTTCGGCCTTCCAGCGCAGGAACTCGATCTCCTCGGCCTGCAGGTGCGCGCTGCGGACCACGGCCGTTGTCCCGTCGTACTCCTCCAGACGATCGTTGACGATGAGGTTGCGCTCGCGGAACGTCTCGTTCATCGGTGTGCGCGGGTACGGTGTCGGATGCTGGATGTACGGCCAGTCGACGTGCCGACGCGCGAACGAGAGGTTGGCCTCGATCGCCTCAGCCGTGTCGTCCGGATTGCCCACGATCAACCCGCCGACGACGTAGAGGCCGTGCGCGTGGAGCACGTCGATGGCGGCCTGCGTGGCGTTGCCGACGCGTCGCCCGGCCTCGCGCTGCGCGTTCTTGGCCGACGCCTTCAGGAACGCGAGGTCATCGTCGAGCACGTTCTCGATGCCGAGGAAGACGTACTCGAAGCCGGCGCGCTTCATGAGCGGCGCGAGGCGGTCGCCGTGCGCGGCGAAGGCCGACGTCATGCCCTGCACGATGTAGCGGAGGTCCGAGAGGCCCTCCTCGATGATGCGCTCGCACAGCGCCTCGAAGCGGCGGACGTCGAGCGTGAGGTTGTCGTCGACGAGGAAGATGACCCGCGCCCCGCGCGTGCGGGCGTCGCGCAGGTCGGCCATCACGCGGTCGAAGCCGCGTGCATGGAAGTTGCGGCCGCGCATCTCGATGATCGAGCAGAAGCTGCAGTCGTAGGTGCAGCCGCGCGAGGTCTCGACCACGTCCACGGCGTCGCCGAGGAACGTGTAGCCGCGCAGCACGCGCGCTTCGCGTCGCGGCAATCCCAGAATGTCGTCCAGGTGCGCCGACGGCGGCCGGTCGGCGTTGGTGACGACTGTCCCGTCGGGCCCGCGCCACGTGATCCCCTGAAGAGCCGCCAGCTCCGACCCGGCGGCCAGTCCTCCGTACCCGGCACCCGGTACCCGGCACCCGGGCGTGTCTCCGGCCCGTTCGAGGATCCGCAACAGTTCGCGAAACGTGACCTCCCCCTCGCCGCGCACGACGATGTCCACGCCGTCGGGGCCCATCCATGCATCGGTCGCCAGGCTGGGGTCGTAGCCGCCGGCGACGATCACGGCCTCGGGGCACCAGGCGCGCAGCCGCCGCACGAGGCGCAACGCCGTACGCCGCTGGAAGGTCATCGCCGACAGGCCGATCACGTCGGGCCGGCGTGCGCGCACGAGTCGCTCCACGGTGCCTGCCACGTCGTGCGGCACGAGGACGAGATCGGCGATATCGACGGTGTGGTGGGCGTCGATGTTGCCGGCCAGCGACGCGAGCGCCCCGTTGGGCATGCACATGCCGATGGTCGGCGTGTGCTCGAACGCGTCGGGCATCGAGAGGAGCAGCACGTGCATGGCACGTCCTCCAGCGGTGGACCGAGGTGACCGGGTGACGCTGGCCAGCATACACTCGCCATCGATGCACATGAGGCCCGACCGCACGTGGCCACCAGACGCGGCCGGGTTGGGACAACCGGCCCGACACCTGTGTGTGGCGCTGGCCGTGGCCGTGTACCTGCTCGTCGGCGCGGCCGCGCACGCACAGTCACCCCAGCCCATCGACCGCCGGGCCCTCGTCGAGCGGCACCGCGTCGAGGTCCGCGGTATCGACCCGCAATCGCCACTGTCGGTAGGCAACGGCTCGCTCGGCTTCACCGTCGATGTGACCGGACTGCAGAGCTTCCCCGAGGCGTACGAGAGCGGCACGCCGCTCGCGACGCTCAGCACGTGGGGCTGGCACTCGACGCCGGTGACGCCCGAGCCTGTGCTCGCCGACAGCCTGGTGACGTTTCGCGCCGGCGATCGCGATGTGCCCTACGCCGACGCCAACGACCGCGACGGGCGACCGATGCCCGCCGCCGAGTGGCTGCGCGCCAATCCCCACCGGATGGATCTGGGACGGCTGGGACTCGAGTTCCTCCGGTCCGATGGGTCGGCCGCCAGGATCACCGACCTGGCCGATGCCACGCAGTCGCTGGACCTCTGGACCGGCACGGTCACGAGTGCGTTCCGTGTCGAGGGGCATGAGGTGCTCGTCATCACGACGGTGCACCCGGAGGACGACCGGATCGCGGTCCGCGTCGTGTCGCCCCTGGTGCGGCTCGGCAAGCTGCGCCTGGTGGTTGCCTTCCCGTATCCGGCAGGCACGTGGTCGGGCACGCGCGACTGGTCGCGGGCCGCGGCGCACGCGACGACGATGCGCGCGAGCCGGTGGGACGCGACGTTCGCGCGGCGGGTGGACGGCACGAACTATCAGGCGACCCTGCAGTGGTCGGCCCCGTCGGACCTGCGGCAGGCCGGGGCCCATGCGTGGACACTCGCGCCGCGTGGCGGCAAGGCGGCCGGCGCCATGGCCGACACCTTCGACGCAACACTGGCGTTCTCGCCGCAGGCATCGGACGTGGCGCGCACCGACGTCGACACCACGCTGCGCGCCGCGGCCGATGCGTGGGAGTCGTTCTGGCGGTCGGGCGCGGCCGTCGACCTGTCCGGCAGCCGTGATCCCCGCTGGCGCGAACTGGAGCGACGCCTCGTGCTGTCGCAGTACCTCACGCGACTGCATGCCACGGGACCGCGCCCGCCGCAGGAGACCGGACTGGTCACCAACAGCTGGTTCGGCAAGGCACACCTCGAGATGTTCTGGTGGCACGCCGCCCACTTCGCGTTGTGGGGACGGTCGCAGCCACTCGCCACGGCGCTCGACTGGTACGCGACGATCCTGCCGCGCGCACGTGAGACGGCGGCGACCCAGGGGTATGCCGGAGCGCGCTGGCCGAAGATGGTCGGGCCAGACGGACGCGAATCACCCAGCGGCGTCGGCGCGTTCCTCGTGTGGCAGCAGCCGCACCCGATCCACCTCGCGGAGTTGCTGTGGCGCGAGTCCCGCGATCCTGCCGTGCTGAAGCGCTTCGCGTCGATCGTGTTCGAGAGCGCGACGTTCATGGCGTCGTTCCCCCGCGAGGGCGACGACGGGCGCCTGCACCTCGCGCCGCCACTCATTCCCGCGCAAGAGACGTACGGCCCCATCAAGACCCGCGTGCAGGATCCGACGTTCGAGCTGGCGTACTGGCGCTGGGCGCTCGGCGTCGCGCAGCAGTGGCGGGAGCGACTCGGCCTGGCGCGCGAACCCGCGTGGGACCGCGTGCGCGAGCGCCTCGCGGTGCCCACGGTGCGCGACGGTCGCTACGCGGCGATCGCCGTCGAGCCGTTCACCACGCCCACCGATCACCCGTCGATGCTGATGGCGTACGGCTTCCTGCCAGCCACCGAGGGCGTCGATGCCGCAACGATGGGGCGCACGCACGACTGGGTGCGGGCCAACTGGGACTGGGCGACGACGTGGGGCTGGGACTACCCGGTGCTCGCGATGACCGCCGCGCGCCTCGGCCGTCCGGCGGACGCCGTCGACGCGCTGCTGATGGACGTGCCGAAGAACCGATGGATCGCCAACGGTCACACGCCGCAGCGAGCGAACCTGCCGGTGTACCTGCCGTCCAACGGCGGCCTGCTCGCGGCGATCGCGATGATGGCGGGCGGCTGGGACGGCGCGCCGTCGCGGCCGGCGCC
>NZ_JBIINP010000360.1:0-3028 GCF_044337415.1 Luteitalea sp. | reverse complement strand
TGCCCCGCCGCTGGCGAGGCCGGAGCCTGCGCACGCATGGGCGCCGACGACGGGGTCAGGAGCGTCGCGGCGAGCACGACGCCGAGCAGGGGGCGGTGGCGCATGGCATCACTCTAACGCTTAACGCTTAACGCCGAACGCTTAACGCCGAACGCTTAACGCCGAACGCTTAACGCCGAACGCCGAACGCCGAACGCCGAACGCCGAACGGGCTCACGGCTTACGGCTCAGGGCTCATGAGCATGGTGGCCGATCCAACGCGCGGGGGCCAGGTCTCAGAGCAACAGCGCCAGTCCGGGCACGAGGGCGCAGATCAGCAGGGCGCGGACAGCCGCCGTCAGCACCCGTCGCCAGGCGTGGGACCAACGGGATCGGCTGCTCGGGCAGAGACGGCGCGGACACGACGACGTGACGGTACCAAAATGGCCGGGCTGGTGCGTCAGCCGACGAACCTGCCAGCGTGTGCGCCTCGTACAATCCCCGCATGCCCAGTGTCCGCGTGCTGTCCGCCCTCGTGTCGTGCCTGGTCCTCGCCCTCGGCGTTGTCGGGACCCCGGCGCAGGACGACCCCGATGGCTGGAAACGGGCCACCGAGCCCGTTCGCATCGCCGGCCCGATCCACTATGTCGGCACCCACGGACTCGCCTCGTACCTGATCGCGACGCCCGCCGGGCACATCCTGATCGACGGCGGCGTGCCGGGCCACGAAGGGCTGATCCTGCAGTCGATCGTGAAGCAGGGCTTCAAGGTGCGCGATGTGAAGGTGCTGCTGACGACGCAGGCCCACTTCGATCACGTCGGCTCGCTCGCGGCGCTGAAGCAGGCGACGGGGGCGCGGGTGCTCGTGCTGCGTGGCGACGAGGGGCTCCTGTCCAGCGGCGGCAAGACCGACTACCTGTTCGGCCCGAACCCGGCGTTTCACTTCCCGCCCGTCACGCCCGACGAGGTCATCGGCGACGGCCACGTGCTGACGCTCGGCGGCGTGATGCTCACGGCGCGCCGTACGCCCGGCCACACGCCGGGATCCACCACCTGGACGACCACGGTCATGGAGGAAGGGCGGTCGCTGCGCGTGGTCTTCGCGGCCAGCACCTACGTGAACGAGGGCACGCGGCTGGTGCGCAATCCGTCGTATCCCGGCATCGAGGCGGACTTCCGCCGATCGTTTGCGCTGCTGGAGGCGCTGCCCGTCGACGTCTTCCTGGGGGCGCACGCGCAGGGCTTCGACTTCCACGCCAAGCGCGCACGTGCCGCCACCGAGGGCGTGAAGCCCTGGGTCGATCGCGACGCCCTCAAGCGCGTCGTGACCGGATCGAAGGCCACCTTCGAGAAGCTGGTCGCCGCAGAGCGGTAGCGGCCATTCCTCATGCCTCATGCCTCATGCCTCATGCCGCATGCCTCATGCCGAAGGGTGAAGGGCAAAGGGCAAAGGGCGAGGACCGAGGTAGGGCCGCGTGTCCCACGCGGCCGCTATCCCCAGCGGCGCGGTCGGAGACCGCGCCCTACCTCTCCAGCGTGAAGAACGCCGCCGTTTCACCGCGCCGCACCAGGAGCAGCGCGGGGCGATCGCCCTTGCCGAGGCGCGCTCGCAGCGTGTCCACGCTGCTCACCGGCGCGCCATCCACTTCCTCGATCACGTCACCGTCACGCAGTCCGGCGGCCGCCGCGCGTCCGTCGGGGTTGACCGAGCGCACCACCACGCCGCGCCCGGAGGGCAGGTCCATCTCGCGCGCCTCCTCCGGCGTGAGCGCCTGCACGCCCATGCCGTAGCCGGTCGTGTCGGGAGCGGCCTCGCTGCCGGACTCGGGGCGGTCGTCGTCGGCGTCGGTCACCGTCAGCTCACCGAGGGTCACCGAGTACGACGCGGTCTTGCCGTCGCGGATGACCTCGAGCGGCACCGCCGCGCCGGGGCGCGCCTGGGCCACGCGGTTGCGCAGCTCGTTGCCGTCCCTCACGTCCTCGCCATTGACCCGGGTGATCACGTCGCCGCGCCGCAGGCCTGCCTTCGCGGCCGGGCCGCCGGGCTGCACGCCGTTGATCAGCGCGCCGCGCACCGCGTCGAGGCCGAGGCTCCGGGCGATGTCGGACGTGACGGGCTGGATCGTCACGCCGAGCATGCCGCGACGAACCGTGCCCGTCTCGATCAGCTGCGTCATCACGTTGCGCGCCATGTTGGCCGGGATGGAGAAGCCGATGCCGATGCTGCCGCCGGACGGCGACAGGATCTGCGAGTTGATGCCGACGAGCTGGCCGTCGACGTTCACGAGCGGTCCGCCGGAGTTGCCCTGGTTGATGGGCGCGTCGGTCTGGATGAAGTCTTCGAAGCTCGTGCCGCCGGTGGCGCGCCCCTTCGCGCTCACGATGCCCATCGTGACCGTCTGGCCGACGCCGAGCGGGTTGCCCACGGCCAGCACCACATCGCCCACGGCCACGGCGTCCGAGTCGCCGAGCGGCAGGGTTCGCAGGTTCGTCGCGCCGGCGATCTTCAGCACGGCCAGATCGCTCGCGGCATCCGACCCGACAACGGTCGCCTTGAAGCTGCGGCCGTCGGTCAGCTCGACGTCTACCTGCTCGGCGCCGTCGATCACGTGGTGGTTCGTGAGCACATAACCGTCGGCGCGCACGATGACGCCGGATCCGAGGCCGCCCTGGCGGCGTGGCGTGCGCTGCGGCGCGCGGCCCCGGCCGCCGCCGAAGAACTCGCGCATCCACTCGTCGGGCACCTGCTGGCTGACCTGCCGCACGCGCCGTTCCGAGCGCACCGTCACCACCGCCGGCGTCACGGCGTCGACCACCTGCGCATAGGAATGGGTAGCGGAGCCGAGCGTGCGCGTCGCGGTCTCGCGCGCGGCCGCCACCGGGGCCGGTGTCGTGCCCTTGGCGTCGGGGGCCGCCGTGTAGCCGAGCAGGACGCCGGTGAGCAGCACGGCGCCAGCCGCTGCGCCCTTCCGGCCGAGGGTGCCGTAATCAGTCGTCATCGTTGCGTCTCTCCGTGTGGTCGGGGCCGGGCTGCGAGAGCCGGCCCTGC
>NZ_JBIINP010000138.1:0-11001 GCF_044337415.1 Luteitalea sp. | reverse complement strand
TACAGCAGGTGGCTGTCCTGCCGGTACTCGTAGTCGACGTCGAGGGAGTACACCCGCTCGGGCGCGCTCCAGACGATGGCGACGGCGTCGGGGCCGAGTCGTTCCATCAGGCGGGCCCGTCGCGCCGTCAGGTCGTCCTGGCGCGGACCTGCGATCGCCGACACGGCCCCGACGAGGACCGTCACCACTGCCGTCACCACCACGCGCGCCGCGGCCATGCTCATGGCGAGGATGGTACCGCGCACGCACCAGGCCGCCCATGCCGCACTGCCGCCTGCCGTCGTCCAGGCGGCCGCGTTGAGGTAGGGCGCGGTGTCCCACCGCGCCGTTCGCACGACAGCGGCCGGGTGGGACACCCGGCCCTACCCTTCAGCGCCCGAGGATCCGGTCGAGCAACGACTTGGGCGGCGGGCACTGGCACCTATCCTTCGGCGGCACGTCGCCGAGCACCTGCTCGACGTGCTTCCCGCACCCCACCCACGACGGCTTGCCGCACTGCTCGCACGTGACCCGCTGACACATGCCGGGAAAGATACAGCGGACGGCCCGGAGGTGACAGCCGCTACTTCGGCGTGTACCAGATGGGCGACGTGTAGGCCCGCTCCTGCGTCGTCATCGGGACGTTGGGGGCCATCTTCACCTTGAAGTAGGCCGCGTCGTAGGCCGTCCAGCGCGGCGTGGGAATCTCGAGCACGCGGACGTAGTAGAACGCCCGCACGGCCGGATCGAACTCCGGATCGGTCCAGACCGTGATCAGCTCGGGGTCGCCGATGCTGTTGGTCCAGGTCGCGCGCGCCACGTCCACGGTGTTGCCGACAGGCGTCAGCTTGCCCTTCACGATGCGCCGACGGTCGGCGTCGCCCCAGGCCACGTCGAAGATCTTCTCCTGCACCATGCCGGCCTTGTCGACCCAGCCCTTCACCACCTGCACGCGATCGAGGTTGCCACTCCGCGGGTCCTTCAGGGCGGCGACGAGGAACGTCGGCTTGCGACCGGCGGCAGGCACGGCGGGCAGGTCGGCGCCCATCGGCACGCCCTTGGCGTACCCGGCGACGGCCGGCGCGCGGGAGACATCGTCCTTGGTGAAGTCCCAGCCGCCGAAGAAGCGCACGACCATGCGCGGGCCGCTCGTCGCATAGGTCTCCTTGCGCTTCATCGCGTCCCAGAGTTCCTCGCGCGTGTTGCCGGTCGCCCACACGGCCATGTAGCCGGCCGCGCTCATCTCCCAGCCCTTGATCTGGCGATCACCGAACTTCATCGCCGCCTCGTCCCAGCGGTCGGGCCGCGGTTCGGCAGACGGGAACTTCGCGAAGAAGTTGTCCTCTTCGGCAGCCGTGAGCCCGTTGTGCGTATCGGTACCGCCCGCCATGCCGTACTTGAAGGGGTTGGCGCCGATCTCCTGCTCCACCTTCAGGCCATTCTTCAGCCCCTGACGCAGGTACTCGTACTGGAACATGCCGTCCTTCTTCGGCGCGAGAATCAGGTTGCCGCGATCCCACAGCTCGTAACCGGTGATGAACTCATCGGTCGTCGAGAGCGAGGGATGCGCCTCGCTCTGGCCCTTCATCTGCTGCACCTCGAACAGGGGCTCGTACTTCTGGCGCATCTCGGCCCACTGCCTCGTCATGGAGCCACCGCTGAAGGTCGTGAGCGCGAACATCCGGCCATTGGACAGGTTGCCGTTGTGCGGAATGGCAAGCAACTGGCCGCCGGTCTTGGTCTCCCAGGCCTGCATCCACTTCCACAGGTCCTCCGGATCCTCGCTCTGGAACGTCGTGAAGGGCAGCACCATGTCGGCCCGCGACTTGCCATCGCGATAGATGACGTTGCGGTGCAGGTTGTCTCCGCCGCCGGCGTTGGAGGTCCACTCGTAGCCGATGAACGCGGTGAAGCGGCCCGGCTCGTTGTACTTCTCGGCGAGCGTCGTGTTCTTCCCCCACACCGACACCGCGAACTTGGGGTCCATGATCACGGGCGGCAGCTTCTTGTTCGACTGCGCCGCGATCAGTTCCATCACGGCGGCGAGCGCGTCCTTGCCACCCTTGGCGAACATGTCGTGCCACTTCTTCACGGTGGGGTCGGCCATCATCTCCGGATTGCCGCCCTTGATCTCGGCGATCACGCCCATGCCGTCGGAGTGATCTGACACGGCGATCCAGTCCAGGGGCGTCGCGAGCTTCACCGGTTGGCCACTGGTGGACACCACCTCCTCGCCACGCGCGAACCGCAGCGCCTCCTCGGGGCCGAGCGTCGTGCCGGAGCCGCCCGCATCGGCCGACCACGACGTGTGCACGTGCTGGTCGCCGAAGTACGGCCGCTCGGGATAGCGGCGGCCCGCGTAGGGCGAGTACCCCGGCTCCTTGTGGAACGTCGAGGGATCGACGGGACGAATCTCGGCCGCATCAGCCGAGAGCGTTCCCGCTCCGGTGTCGGCGCCACCGAGTCGCTCGGCCGGGGCCGTGGGCGACGACGTGCCAGGAGTTGATGACGCACCACCGCACGCGATGGCGAACAGGGTGACCGACGCGAGTGTCAGCCGGACGACGAGGGGTGAGGTCATGGGTGATCCGGATTCTGCATGTGCTCCTCGCGCCGGTGTGTCTGAAGTCAGACAGTTCGTCTAGCTCATGGTGTAAGCTGCGGGCGCACGACACACCCGCCACGATCTCGCCACGTGCCCTTCGGGAACTCATCGAGCGCGGCCGCCTTCCTGAAGCGCGGCGCCTGGTTCGGCGGCCTTCCGGCCGAGACGCAGCACGCGGTGCTCGCGGCGGCGCATCTGCGGACATTCCAGGCCAGGCAGGTCATCCAACTGCAGGGGGACGAGGGGCGTGGACTGACCGCCGTGCTCGACGGGTCGGTGACGCTCACGCGTCACGTCGACGAGCAGACCACCGCCCTCGTCCACATCGCCGAGCCGGGCTTCTGGTTCGGCCAGTTTTCGGTGCTGGGCATCCCCACCAGCATCAGTGCGACGGCCAGGACGTCGGCGCGGGTGCTGCAACTCGGCCGGCCTGACTTCCTCCGGCTGGCACGGCAGCACCCCATTCTCGAGACCTCGGTCAACGCCGTCTGCCACGAGTACTCGGAGGTGATGTTCAAGCTCGAAGCCGAGGGTCGCCGCATGGCCCCGGACGTTGTCGTGCCGACGCGCCTCGCGCTCCTGGCGCAGCGCCGCATGCAGGACCTCGGGCTGTCTGCAGGGCCGATCACGCTGGCGATGACGCAGGCGGAGCTCGGCGAGATGGTCGGGCTGGCGCGGCAGCAGGTGAACCCGCGCCTGAAGGACCTGGAAGCCGCCGGACTGATCACGCTGGGCAAGGGCCAGGTGGTGGTGCCTGACCCGTCCAGACTGGCACAGGCGGCGAGCGCTCGTACGACGCGCCCGCAGGTCGACGCCTAGTCGCGGCGCGCGGCCTGCCGTGCGGCCTGCATGGCGCGCCGGCGCACCTCGAGCACCTGGCCCGACTCGCGCGCCAGCCGCGGGCTCGCCTCGAACAGCGTACGCACCGTCTCGGGCGACATCCACAGCACTTCGCAGTCGCGCAGTGCCACCGCGCGCATCTCCGCGGGTTGCACGCCGTACATGCCCTGCTCGCCGAAGTACTCGCCCGCAGCGACCGAGCCGATCGGCCGCGACTCGCCGTCGATGCGCACCTGCAGCGACACCGCACCCTGCACGAGCAGGTACACGCCGTGCAGGTCGGTGCCCTCCTCGAAGACCACCTCGTGGCGCCCGAAGCTGAGGGCCCGCACCTCGCCGGCATCGGTCTTCAGCTCGGGCATGCGCGCGAACTCGCGCAGCCGCTCCGAGGCGGTGGCCGAGGGCGCACCGAACGGCTGCCCGGCATCGAAGTTGACGTGGTTGACGATGGGGTACGGGATGGTGAGGCCGCGGCGCTTGGCCACGTACCAGATGCGGGTGACCACCTCGTTGCGGACCGGCCAGCGGTCCTCCTCGGTGGTGCGATAGATCAGCCGGTACGTGATGGCCGAGTCGCCATACGCGAAGGTCGCGGCGATGGGCGGCGGCTGCTGCAGCACCCCGGGCGTGCCGTGCGCCACTTCGAGCAGGGCCTCCTTCACCACGTTGGGCGGATGGTCGTAGCTGAAGCCGACCTCGACCTCCTCCATACGCACCGGACGCGGGCGCGAGAAGTTGAAGATGATCTCCTTGTTCAGCGTCGAGTTCGGGACGATCTGCACTACGCCCCGCGCCGACTTGATGTGCGCGGACCGCCAGTTCACTTCCTTCACCTCGCCCGAGGCGCCCGCCACCTCCACCGTGTCGCCCACCTCGAACGGCCGCTCGAGCAGCAGCATCAAGCCCGAAAAGAGGTTGCCGAGCGGCTCCTGCAACGCGAGGCCCACCACGATCGACGTGACGCCGACGGCGGCCAGCGCGCCGCTGAGGTCCTTGTCCCACACGAACGAGAACACCAGCGCGCCCGCCGTGGCCACCAGCAGCAGCCGCACGAGGTCGCGCAGCAGCTTGGGCACGCGCGCCTGCCAGCTGCCGGCCTCGGCCTGCTCGAAGATGATCGTGTTCAGCGCGCCGAGCACCGCGAGGACGACCGACACCCAGAAGAGCGTGGTGGCGAGCCGCACCCACAGGTCGGCCGCACCGAGGCCCACCGCATTGCGGAGGAAGAGGACGAGCGCGAGGGCCGGCACCACCCACGACCGCACGAACCGCACCGACGAGGCGGTCGGCCGGCCGGCGCGCATCCAGGCGAACGCCAGTTCGTTGAGCACCAGGAGCGCCGCCGGGAAGCCGATGGCCAGCCCGAGCGCCCAGCGCCACTGCGGCCCCAGTTCCGCCAGGAACTCGCTCATGCCACGTCCTCGGCCACCGGGAAGAGCTCGACGGCGCCCATGCCGCGCACGTCCTGCGTGCGGGCCGCGCCGAAGGGCACGACGTCGCGCACACGGTCGTACACGGTGCGCGTGACCACGACGGCGCCAGCGCCCTGCTCCTCGATGTCGCGGGCGAGTCGCACGGTGTCGCCCCAGAGGTCGTAGATGAACTTGCGGCGGCCGACGAGGCCGCCCACCACCGGGCCGGCGTTGATGGCCACCTCGATCGACAGCGCCGTGCCGCGCTCGGCGTTGAACCGGCGCACGATGCGCACGACCTCGCGGGCGAAGTCGACGACGCGCGCGGTGTGGTCAGGCCGCTCGACCGAGAGGCCCGAAGCCGCCAGGTACGACGACCCGATCGTGCGCACCTTCTCGACCCCATGCTGCTCGGCCGCCTCGTCGAAGGCCGCCACGACGTCGCTGAGCAGCGTCATCGACTGGTCCTCGCCGAGCTTGCGCGAGAGCTGATCGAATCCCGACAACCGCGCGTAGGCCACCGTGACGTCGGCAAACGACTGCGGGCCGTCGTGCCCGCCGCGCACCTGCGCCGCCCCCGAGGCTGGCAAGAGGCTGAGGAGCAGCTTCTCGTTGGCCTGCACCTGCGCGTCGAGCGCCTGGCGGCTGGTCGCGAGGTTGCGCACCATGTCGTTGAAGGCCTCGCCCAGCGCCCGGAACTCGTCGTGGGCATTGACCTGCACGCGCGTCTCGAGGTTGCCCGTGCTGACCTGCCGCGCGGCCTCAACCAGTGCCGCGATCGGCCGCGTCATGATCGACGCCAGGCCGAGCGCCAGCAGCGAGGAGAGCAACGACAGGCCGGCACCCACCGCCAGGATGCGCCACCCGAGCGAGCGCAGCGGCGCCAGGGCTTCGCGCGTGTCCATCTCGGCCAGCACCACCCACCGCAGCGAGTCGAGGTCCACGGGACCGTAGGCCGCAAACACCGGCTCGCCGCGGTAGTCCTCGGCCCGGATGAACCCGCTGTGGCCGTTGAAGCCCTCCCGCGCCCCCTCGTGCTTGACCGGCACGGTCAGGATCGTCGTCCCGAGCCGACGCACCTCCTCGACCGACCGTTCCGTGAGTTTCGAGGTGCCCAGCGACCGCAGGAAGTTCTCCTTGTCCTCGACCAGGAAGCGCGACTCCATGCGCATCGTCAGGTCGGGCCCCACGAGGTACGCCTCACCGGTCTTGCCGAGGCCCTCGAGTTCCCAGCCCTTGTCGTTGGACAGGGCCTTCGCGACGGGCTCGATCGGGAAGCGGACGACCATGATGGCCACCTTGGTGGGGCCATCGAACACGGGGCTGGCGATGAACGCCTTCGGGGCGCCGAGCGCCGGCCGGTAGGCCTCGAAGTCGGCGAGCTTGTAGTCGTCCTCGTCCTGCGAGTTCTTCAGGATGCGCGCCAGGTTGGCCACGCCGCTGCCCGAGTACGGCCCCTCCTCCAGTTGGGTCCCGAAGATGCTGGACTGGTCGTAGCTGAAGATGACCTCGAGCGAGACGGGATCGACCAGCAGCACGTTCTCGAGCCCGAGCCGCTCGATGGACGGGCCGAGCACCTGCTGCGCAGTCTGCAGGGCGGCAGCGAAGGCGCTGGTGTCGGTCGTCGATGTGAGTCGGCGACGCGGCCCGTACGGGCGCCCGCCGTTCACGAGGTAGTGGTAGTGCAGGTACCAGCCGGCCTCGGTCGTCGGCACCAACGCACCCGCCTGCGGCGCCAGCTTCGTTCTCGCGGCGAGCGCCGGCTCGAACTCCTTCGCGTAGAACTCGCGCACCGCCGCCTTCATCTCCGGCGTCACCTTCACGGTGGCGAGTTCGCGATACGCCTGCGTGAGCACACGCGCCGTGCCGCTCACGTCGTCGCTCCCCGACAGCGTCAGCACCTCGTTGCGCGTGGCAGTGAGCATGCTGCGGACGATGCCGGCCTTGGACCGCTGCAGGCCCACCAACTGACGTTCGATCGAGGCGAGCAGGCTCGACCGCGCGGTGCTGTAGGCGGTCCACGACACGAGCGCGATGCCCAGCAGCGTGAGCAGGGTGAAGGCGAGGAGCAGCTTCGACTGGACGCTGAGGGATCGGAGGGACATGAGGGCTCGTGTGAACAGCGGGCCCGGACGCCGGGCCGGTTCGATCATGCCGGTTCGCCCCGGCCAGGCGAACTAGTCCAAGGTCAGGTCTGGCCGAGAGTCCGCCAGGAGGCCAGGCTGCGGACACGATACGATGGCGGGATGCGTGCCACTCCGTGACCCTCGCCTTCGAGGTCGCCCTCGTCCTGTCCGCCGCCGCCTTCCTGGCCTATGGCACCGCGTGCCTGGCTTTCGACGGCATGAAGCGCGACTTCGAACGCTTCGGCATGGGCCGACTCCGGGTGCTCACCGGTTCGCTGGAAGTGCTCGGAGCCGTCGGCCTGCTGGTGGGATGGGTCCTGTCGCCGTCACTGGTGGCGGCGAGTGCCGCCGGCCTGGCCCTGCTGATGGGGGCCGGCGTGGCGACCCGCATCCGCGTGCTCGACTCGCTGGCCCAGACCCTGCCCGCCCTGGTGCTGCTGGCCATGAACGCGTTCGTGGCCTGGTACGCCCTCACGCACGGCGCGTAGGGGGGACCGGGTACCGGGTACGGAGGGAATGCCGCGATGCCGCCATGCCGGGAATGACGGAAGGCGGAAGGCGGAAGGCGGAAGGGCAAAGTCCCCTACTGCAATGCGACGATGCCGCAGCACATCGCGAGCATCAGGGCGGCCGGCACCGACTTCATGATCGGGTCGCCGACCTTGATGTGCATGGCGATGGCGCCGACCATCAGGGCGAGCACCACGAGCGCCGCCGGGCGGACGGGCAGCGCCACCCACGGGCCCGCGAGCAGCACCACCGCCGCCGTGATCTTGAGCGCGCCGACCACGTAGAAGGCCGCGGCGGGCAGGCCGTACGCCTCGAACTCCTGCTGCAGCGTGCGCGAGGCGCCGCCGCGATACGGCGTCGCCGACTGGCGACGCAGCAGCCACACGTTCAACAGGCCGAGGCCGACGAGAATCTGGAGCAGGTGGGTGATCGACAGGGGCATCTCTGGTCTCCGGCGCCTACCCCTCGATAGACGCGCAAGCACATGCGAACGAATCGTCCGGATGGATGCCGTTGAGACGCGTCGATCGGGCGCCGAGGTTCGCCCGCGACGTCAGCCCCGCCGGACCGCGCCCCTCCTGACGGGCACGGTGGCGAGGGTGCCGACGTCGCCCCGGCGGCCTCAGAAGCGCGAACTGCGCGTCCACGTGTCGGCGCGCGCCCAGGCCTTCTCGAGCGCCGCGTCGACCTCGGCGTCGGTGCGCCCCTGTCCTTCGATGGCCTGCTTCAGGCCGAGCAGCGACCAGCCGTTGCGCGGGTGCTGCTTGAGGTCCTCGCGGTAGACGCGCTCGGCGTCGGCGAACCGCTTCGCCTCGATCAGGGCCGCGCCGAGCCAGTGGCGCGCCGGGAACGGCAGCGGCTCCGGTTCGTCGTACTCGAGCGCATCGTCCTGCGCCACTGCCGACTCGAACTTCGCGATCGCAGCATCGAGCTGCTGCTCGTCGCGCAGGATCTCGCCTTCCAGCAGGTCGCCGACCAGGCCGAGCAGGCGACTGGCGGGATGATCGCGGAACTCGGCCTTCGGCGTCTCGGCGCCCTTGCGGACGCGACCGAGGTACACCTTCGCCATGTCTGCCTGACCGGTGCGGAGGTAGGCGTAGCCCTGGGCGAAGTCCCACATGCCTGCCGGTACCGGCCGATCGGGACGCGCCTTCACCTCGAGGACCTCGTCGAAGCGGCCGAACCGGATGAGCGTGAGCACCTGGTACGTCGTGTCGCCCCGCGCGCGCTTCACGTAGTCGCGGCCGGCGGTCGTCGCGATCGCGCCCTGCCCGTCCATCGAGGCGGCGTACACGAGCATGTGCAGGTTGTGCGACGGGTAGATCGCGAAGCCCTCGCCGATGTCGGCCTTGAGGTCCGAGTGCACCGCGTCGAGGTTGGCGCGCACCGAGTCGCCCCAGCGCCCGACCTCGTTCCACGTGTGCGACGGCATGTGGTTGATGTGGCTCGCCCCGGGGATCGCCTTGCCGAGGTACTCGGCGCAGAACTCCGCCTTCTCGGGACGCACCGTCGATTCGGTGGCGTGCACGTACAGGTGGCACGCGCCGGGGTGCTTCGGGTCGCGGGCGAGGATGCCCTCGAGCACCCCGTGCAGCCGCACGATGTTCGGCGCGTCGACGTCGCGGCGCCCGCGGCGCGGCTCGAGCAGGAAGAGCGCGTCGGCGTACAGCGTGCGCGCGTCGAGGTCGTCCGGGTACAGCTCCGACAGGCGGCGCATGGCCTCGGCGTACGCCTGGTCCTGCTCCGTGCGCTTCTCGGGGTCGAAGTCCTTCACGTAGCGGACGGCCAACGCGTCGATGTAGGCGCGCTCGACCGGGCTCGCCTTGCCCTTCAGCTCGAGCGCCTTGCGTGACGCGGCGTAGGCGAAGGGCGCGTCCTCGGCATCCATCTTCTCGTTGAGGTACGAGCCCCACGCCCAGGCTTCGCCCCAGTGGCAGATGGCGCAGTCGGGGTCGGCGGCCCACGCGGCGCGGAAGGAGCGGATGGCGTCGGCCTTGGCGAAGGCGAACATCATCTGCATGCCCTGCGTGAAGAAGGCCTGCGCCTCGGGCACCTTCGTCGAGATGGCGCGGGTGTACGGCCCGAGCGCCTTGGTCATCAGCGGTATCGGCTTCTTCACCAGGTCCGGCAGCTCGCCCGGCGCGGCGGTCGGCCGACTCGCCGCGGCCGGCGCGGCATGCCCCGCGTGACCCTGCGTCTGCTCCTGTGCGCCCGCCAACACCGCCACGCTCAGCAGCGCCACACACAATCCGGCGCGCAGCGCCACACCCGGTCGGAGGTCCATGGCGATAGCTTAGCCGCGCGTCGCACCGAAGTGCGACGCCGACGTCACCCTCCTCCGCCGCCCATCTCCGCGTGGCGGCGCGACAGCCAGTCGCGCTCGCGCCCATTGGAGGCCAATCCGGCGGCGGCGGCATAGGCCTCGGCGGCGGCGCGGCGACACCCCAACCGACCAAGCAGGTCGGCGCGCACGGCGTGGTACAGGTGCGTGTGGGCGAGGTCGGCGGCCAGCGGCTCCACCAGCGCGAGGCCCGCTGCGGCTCCGGCGACCTCGGCCACCGCCACCGCACGGTGCAGGGCGACGGTGGGCGTCGCGGTCAGGGCGAGCAGGTGGTCGTACAGCGCGACGATCTGCGGCCAGTCGGTCGCGCCGGCCCGGGCGGCGTCGGCGTGCACAGCCTGGATCGCCGCCTGCACCTGGTACGGTCCCGGCCGATTCTCTGCCAGACACCCGCGCACCAGCGACTGCCCCTCGGCGATGAGCGCGCGGTTCCACCGCGTGCGGTCCTGGTCCGCGAGCCGCACGGGATCGCCTTCGGCATCGGTGCGGGCCTCGCGACGCGCTTCGATCAGCAGCATCAACGCGAGCAGGCCCCTCGCCTCCTGCTCGGCCGGGAGCAGGTCGGCCACCAGGCGCGCCAGGCGAATCGCCTCGGCACACAGTTCGACGCGGATGACGTCGCCGCCGCTGCTCGCGCTGTACCCTTCGTTGAAGATCAGGTACAGCACCGCGAGCACGCCCGCGAGCCGCGCCGGCAGGTCGTCCTGCTCAGGCACGCGGAACGGGATGCGCGCATCGCGGATCTTCGCCTTTGCCCTGACGAGCCGCTGCGCCATCGTCGGCTCCGGCACGAGGAACGCGCGGGCAACCTCCGCGGTCGTCAGCCCGCCGAGGAGGCGCAGCGCGAGTGCGACCTGCGCCGGCAGCCCGAGCGCCGGATGGCAGCACGCGAACATGAGGCCGAGGCGGTCGTCCGGCACGGCCGCCGTGGCCCCGTCGTCGGGTTGCAGGAGGTGCATCTGCCGGACGGCCTCGTCATGACGCGCCTCGCGGCTCGCCTCCCGACGCAGCCGGTCGATGGCGCGCCGCTGTGCCGTCGTGATGATCCAGCCGGCCGGACTGGGCGGCGCACCGGCGAGCGTCCAGCGCTCGACGGCCAGCACGAAGGCGTCCTGCACGGCGTCCTCGGCGAGCGTGATGTCGCCGAGGCGCCGCGCGAGGACGGCCACCGCACGGCCGTACTCGTCG
>NZ_JBIINP010000359.1:0-3035 GCF_044337415.1 Luteitalea sp. | reverse complement strand
CATGCCGAAGCCGGGCTGCCCCGCGGCGACCACGGCACGCAGCGCCTCCACGGTGGGATACCCGGCAGCGTGCGTCGCCAACCGCGGCTGCACCTGCGCGTAGGCGTCGAGCACGGAACGGATCACGTCGACGCGCGTCCCGTTGCGCATCCACGTGGAGGTGGTGGCCACGAGCCCCTCGATGTCGAGTCCGTCGGCGTACACGAGCAGCCGCACGAGCGACATCTGGTCGTCGGGCTCGTTGGCGATGTCGGTCAACACGAACACGCGCGGCCGCGCGATGTACGGATCGGGTACCGCCTGCGCCGGCGTGGTCACGGCCTGCTGCGCCACGACGGGAACCGACACGACGAGCCCGGCGCACATGCATGCGAGGCTCACCACACGACGAACGCCAGGACGAATCAATCGAGCCACGCAGCACTCCGGTGAATGCCGGCCAGCATACCCCTTCCCCCCTTCGCCCTTCCCCCTTCCGTCCTTCCCCCTTCCCGCCCTGCCTTCTTTCCTTCTTCCCTTCTGCTCTTCTTTCCTTTCTGATAGTGCCGTGCCCCGCATCGCCGTCGTCGGCAGCCTCAACATGGACCTGGTGGTGCGCGCCCCCCGTTTCGCGCAGCCGGGCGAGACGCTCACGGGTCACCGCTTCCTGACGGTTCCCGGCGGCAAGGGCGCCAACCAGGCCGTGGCGGCGCAACGGCTGGGCGGGACGGTGGCGATGGTCGGGTGCGTCGGTGAGGACGCCTTCGGGCTCGCGATGGCACAGGGCCTGGCCGACGAAGGGATCGACGTCACGCGCGTCGACGTGCGCGGCGGCGAGGCGTCCGGTGTGGCGTTGATCACGGTGGACGATGCAGGCGAGAACTCGATCGTGGTGGTGCCGGGGGCCAACGGCACGCTCGGCGAGGCAGACATCGTGCTGGCGGATGCGGTGATCGCCGGAGCGAAGGTGCTGCTCTTGCAGCTCGAAGTGCCGATGGCGGCGGTGCTGGCCGCTGCGCGTCGCGCGCGAGAGATCGGCGCGGTCGTCGTGCTCAATGCCGCGCCGGCCGCCGCGGTGCCCGACGCGCTCCTGGCGCTCGTGGACTACCTCGTGGTGAACGAAACCGAGCTCTTCTCGCTGGCGGGTGCTGGCGCGACCGACCTGCCGTCGGCCGTGGCGGCACTTCGGGCACGCGGCGCGCGCACGATCGTCGTCACGCTCGGGGCTACCGGTGCGCGCCTGATCCCTGTCGACGGCGACGCGCTCATGGTCCGGGCCTACACCGTGGACGTGGTCGATTCGACAGCTGCGGGCGACGCGTTCGTGGGTGCCTTCGGGGTCGCGCTGGCCGAGGGCGCCGACGATGCCACCGCCTTGCGGCGAGGCAACGCGGCGGGCGCGCTAGCCGTGACGCGCGCGGGCGCGCAGCCCTCGCTCCCGACCCGCGCCGAACTCGACGCCTGGCTGCGGACGCCTGGAAGGTAGGGCCGGTTGTCCCAACCCGGCCCGCACGGCGCCCTACCTCTGCGTCGCCGCGATCTCGCGCATGCGCCGCGACACCCGCGTCGAGACCTGCCCGTCCTTGCGCACCACGACGAGCGCCGCGGCCTCCGGATCGCGCTCGACCAGGGCCAGCCCACGCTCGGCGCCGAGAATCCCCATCGTCGTGTCGAGGCCATCGGCATCGACGCCATGCGACGCGATGACGGTGACGGTGATGTCGTCGACGAGACCCATGCGCGACGTCGGGTCGATCACGTGGGAATAGCGGCGGCCGTCGACGTCGAGGTGCTGCTCGCTGTTGCCCGACGTCGACACGGCGGCGTTGGCGAGCCGCAACACGGCCGGGACGCCGACATCGCCGAGGTCACCGTCGTGCACGCGGATGCGCCAGCCCGGCAGCCCGGGTGGCGCGTCGCTGAAGGCAAGGTCGCCGCTGATGGCGACCAGTGCGCTGCGCACGCCGAGCGCCGAGATGGCGGCAAGCGCCTCGCTCGCCGCGTAGCCCTTGCCGATGCCGCCCACGTCCAGCTGCATGCCCGCCTGATCGAAGGCCACCACGCAGCGCGACGCGTCGAGGCGCATGTGACGGTAGCCCGTGCGACGGGCGGCCTCCTCGAGGGCGGCGGGATCCGGCAGTCGCTTCGCCTTGCGTGCCTCGCGCCACAGCCGGATGACCGGCCCCTGCGTCACGTCGAAGGCGCCCTCGGTGGCCTCGGCCAGGGCCTGCGCACGCGACAGCACGCGGCAGAGGTCATTGCCGATCGGCACGTCGCGCCCCACGGCGTCGCGGGTCACACGGCTCAGCTCGCTGTCGGGCAGGTAGTCGGACAACGCGGCGTTCACGGCAACGATGCGATCGAACCCCGCACGCAGTGCCTCGCGCGCAGACGCGGCGTCGGGGGCATACACCGTGATGCGAGCCAGCGTGCCCATGTGCGGCTCCACGCCCTCGAACCGCTCGAGCGCGGGCTGCGCCTGAGCCAGCCCAGCGGCAGGCACGAGCCACGCCAGCAGCAGAGCGACGATCGTGGGGTGCCACAGCCGTCGGCACATGCGGTGATTATGGGGTGCGGCGGGCCGGGTTGGGACAACCGGCCCTACCCTCGCGAAACCCGCTCCCCGCTACCCGATACCCGATACCCGTCCCCGCTACAGCCTGAACACCCGCTTCGCGTTCTCGTAGAGGAGCTTCCGCTCCACGGCCTTGCTGCCCGCCAGGCGGCGCAGCGCGGCAATGGTCTGCGCGCCCTGGCACTTCTCGCCGCTGCCGACGTGGTCGTTGCAGTCGCTGCCATAGAGCAGCTTGTCCTGGTGGCGCACGAGGAAGTCGCGCGTGAAGGCCTCGTCGCGCGTCAGCGCGTTGAGCCCCGAACCCGCCGACAGGTCGCCGTACATGTTCGGGTAGTCGCGCAGGTAGCGATCAGTGATGCCGCCCGGCCGCACGGGCCCCTTCGGGTACAGCACCTTCTGGTCGGCATGGCCGGCGTCGATGTTGGCCCACCACGTCTGCGCGTGGCCGATGAAGGTCACGCGCGGGAACTTCTCCAGCATC
>NZ_JBIINP010000136.1:0-11032 GCF_044337415.1 Luteitalea sp. | reverse complement strand
GCGCGCCGCCCTCGATGCGCGACAGGTCGAGGATGTCGGTGATGAGCGTGGCCAGGTGCGTCGCCGAGGCGCGGGCGACGGCCACGTAGCGTGCCTGCTGCGCGTCGAGCCTGGTGGCCGACAGCAGCTCCATCAGCCCGAGGACGCCGTTCAGCGGCGTGCGCATCTCGTGGCTCATCGACTTGAGGAACTCGCTCTTGGCGGCGCTGGCGCGCTCGGCGGCGATGCGCGCGCGCTCGAGCTCCTGCTGCACGTGCCGCCGGGCGGTGATGTCGGTGATCGTGCCCGCCACGCCCAGGAGCACGCCGTCCTCGACAACGGGACGCGCATACACGGCCACCCAGCATGCCGATCCGCGGTTGGTGACGAACCGCAGGTCCTGGTGGCACTCGTCCTTCTCGCAGGCCAACAGCGCCCGGCACATCTGCTGGACGGCCACGCGGTCGTCCGGGTGCAGGAACTCGACGAGGGGACGCCCGATCGACGCCTCGATCTCGAACCCCGCGAGGTCGTGCCAGGCGCGGTTGAGGAAGGTCCAGCGACCTTCCGTGTCGAGCTGGAAGATCACCTGCTCGACCTGCTCCACGACACGTCGGTACTGGTGCTCGCTCTTGCGGAGGGCCTCCTGCGCGCGGCGCTCGGCGGTGACATCACGGGCAATCGCGATGAAGTTGGTGAGCAGGCCGGCCTCGTCGTGCACGGGCTGGATCTCGAGGCTCACCCAGTAGGGGACGCGCGCCCTGGTGTAGTTGACGGTCTCGACGCGGCAACCGCTGCCCGAGGCGAGCGCGGTGCGCACGGACTCGACCGCGTCGAGCGGCGTCTCCGGCCCGTGCAGCAGCGTCCACGCCAGCTGCCCGGTGATCTCGTCGAGCTCGTACCCGTTGGCGCGCAGGAAGGCGGCGTTGGCCCACTCGATCCGCCCGCCGCTGTCGGTCAGCAGCACCAGATCGGTGGCGTGCCTGGCCACGAGGGAGAGCGTGCGCGTCTGCGCCTCCTCGCGACGGAGCGAGGCATCCCTGGCGGCCGCCTGGCGCGCGAGCCGCTCACGCGACGCGGCCAGCGTGTACACCAGCCACGTGAGGCTCATCGTCTGCAGCAACCCGAGGGCGGTCACGACGCCGACGATGCTGCGGGCGCCCCACGAGGACGGCCGCGCGTCGCCGAGGACGAGTTGCAGCGGACGGTGCCCCACCACGATGCTGTGGCTGGCCACCACGGGATGTGACGGCTGCCCGGTGTCGAGCACGGCGCGCAGCGCGCCAGGCATCGCCGGGTCCTCGATCCGCACACTCATCACGCCGGGGTCGATGAGGCCGGCGAACAGCTCGGCCGGTGACACGAGGAGGGCCACCCAGCCGCGGCGCGGTCCCGGTCCGGGGGTGGCTCCGGGACCTGGCCCCGGGTCTGATCCCTGGGGAACGGCCGCCACCAGCAGCGCGAGGCGCTGCCCGTCGACGACCTGCGTCGGCCCCAGCACGGGCCACGTCGTGCGGCGCAGGTCGGCCGGCGGCATCGCGGCGAACAGCTCGGCCCAGGTGGACTCGTCGAGGGCGGGGGTCCCGACGCCGCGGTCCGTGATGCGCGCGGGACGGATGGGGGTGCCAGGCGGCACCGGAGCCTCGCCGTCGAACCAGGCCGCGCCGCGCGAGGCCAGGCAGCCACCCGTAAGCGTCTGCCATCCCGAGAAATCGAGGGCCGGGTCGGCGGCGATCGCGCCCCCCAGGGTCGACAGGGTCGACGAGAGGCAGCGGGTGCGCTCGGCGAGATGGGCGGGCACTTCCGCCGCCGATTGCGCCAGCCAGCGCTCATCGCGGGCGGCGGTGGCCTCCCAGGCGTACCGCACGGTGAACGCCGCGACGAGCGCCGACGCGACGAACACGAGCGCGCTGAGGCCGAGGGCCCGCTTCTGCACGCACCAAGAATATATGGCCCCGCCGAGGCCACGCTGCCCGACCCGGAGCGGCGGCGGCAACACCACCGAAGGTTAGTCCCGGCGGGCCGGCACCGGCGCGGCGTACGGCCGGAGGTCGAACGCGACCAGCGGCGCGAAGGCGCGGCGTCCCGGGTCGAACACGTGCACGTGGCCCGTGGCCTCGTCGACCCACAGGCCGCTCACGTGCACCTCGGGATGGCGGCCGCGGCGGCGCAGGTACGTGCGGACACGATGGATCTGCATGAACACGTGGTGCTCCACGGCGCGCACGGCGCGCTCGGGCGCCAGCCCTTCGTGAGCCGTCGAGGCGTAGCGGGTCGAGGTGCTGAGGGCGTGGCACCCGCGGTGCCCCACGCACGCGACGTGCAGCGGCCCTCCGTGGCGCACCGCCGCCTCGAGCGCCGCCTCGAGCGAGGTGGCGTCGCCGCGTCCCTGCGGTGAGCGCGGCGCGACGCCGCCCATGTTCCTGAAGACCGTGGAGGCGCCCAGGCCGGACGCCAGCCGGTCGAGGGCAGCCGACTCGGCGCAGCCGATCAGCAACATGGGCGTGGCCGCGACCGCCGCCTCGGAGGCCTTCGCCCGCACCGGCACCTGGCGCACCGGGGTGATGGGCGGCGGCACCGGTTGTTGGGGCGCCTGGCCCCGTGCCCACAGGGCGCGGGGCGCGCCCACGCGCCGGAGCGCGGGACGCGGCGTCCATTCCCGGATGTCGTACACGCGCTGGGGCTGCCCGTCGCCACCGAGGCCCGGCAGGTCGTCGCGCTGATCGGCCACGGCTAGTCCTCCCCCTGGGCCCGCGTGTAGCCGAGGGCGCCGTCGAACTCGTTCAGCTTCTCGATGTGCATCCACTGATGGCGCGACCGCACGCGATGCAGGAGGTCGAGCAGGACCTCGTCGGACAACTCGGCCTCGGCGTCGCGCATCACGAAGCGGCACCGCCAGTGATCGACGCAGTCGGTGATGGCGCCGGATGACGGGTACACCTTGGTGCCGCGGTTGGAGATCATCTTCAGGCGCAGTTGGCTCGACTCGGACAGGGCCTCCAGGCTTTGCCCGAGCGACTCGGGCGTGCCTCCCGCCTCGACGAAGATGTCGGCGCCGATGGCGCGCCGGCGGCCGGCCGAGACGTAGTCCGGGCGCGACTCCACCTGCGGCAACTGCAACGGCTTGTGGGCGCGCGCCGGCGTCGCCACGCGCGGCTGCTGGCCGAGCCGCGCAATCACCGCGTCGGTGAACGCCGTGGTCGACACCGCGCCCTCGACGCGCACGTCGCGGGTGTAGACGCCGTCCTCGAGCGTGCGCATCACCGCGTCCTCGACCTGCGAGGCAGCCGCGAATTCGTCGATGTGGCGCAGGAGCATCGCCGAGGTGAGCAGCACCGCCGTCGGGTTGGCCGTGTCGGTGCCGGCAATCGTCGGCGCACTGCCGTGGACCGCCTCGAAGATGGCCACGTCGTTGCCGATGTTGGCGCCCGGCGCGAACCCGAGGCCGCCGATGAGGCCCGAGGTCAGGTCCGAGAGGATGTCGCCATTCATGTTGCTGGTGACGATGACCTCGAACTGCTCGGGGACGCGCACCAGCTGGTGCGCGCAGTTGTCGACGATGATGTGCCGCGCCTCGATGCCCGGGTACTCGGGCGCGATCTCCTCGAAGGTCCGCTTCAGCAGGCCCTCGGTGTGCTTCATGATGTTGGCCTTGGTGGCGCAGTGGACCGAGCGGCGGCCCTGCGCGACCGCGACCTCGAAGGCCAGGCGGACGATCTTCTCGCAGCCCTTGCGCGACATGATCTTCAGGCACTGCGCCACGCCGGGCGTCTGCATGTGCTCGATGCCCGCGTAGAGATCCTCGACGTTCTCCCGCACGATCACGAGGTCGATGCCGCGCCCCGAGAACGGCGTCGGCACACCCGGCAACTCGCGCACCGGGCGGATGTTGCCGTAGGTCTCGAAGAGCTTGCGCAGCGTCACGTTCGCGCTCTTCTCGCCGTACCCGACCGGGGTCTCGAGCGGTCCCTTGAGCACGACGCGGGTATCGGCAATCGAGGTGATCGTCTCGGTTGGCACGCCGCTCGGCAGCCCCTGGCGGAACACGACCGCCCCGGCCTCCCGCTCCTCCCACGCGATGCGCACGCCGGTGGCCGCGATGACACGGCGGGCGGCGCCGATCACTTCAGGCCCGATGCCATCGCCGGGAATCACGGTGACGCGCGCGGCGCCGTCTGGGGTGGTCTTGCAGGACACGGGGGAACCTCCGAGGACGAGATGGATGCCGGACCCGCGCAGGACATGAGGGCGCGGGGTGCATCGCGGTTCCGCCGTGCCAGCCCGGCCACGGGGGTGCCCAGGCCTCCCGTAGCACGCCGGAACCACGATACGCGAATCACAATACACGAAACACGTTTCGTGCATCAAGCATCATCTTTCTGCTAGAGTGCCGCCATGCTCCGGGCTTCCACGCTCGTCAAGGCCCCCTGGACCTTCCTCACCAACCATGCCCACGTGCTGCTGTGCCTGGCACGCGATCCGGAGGCACGGCTGCGCGAGGTGGCCGAGCAGGTCGGCGTCACCGAGCGGGCCGTGCAGCGCATCGTGACGGAACTGGAAGAGGCGGGGTACGTGACGCGGGCGCGCGAGGGCCGCCGCAATCACTATGTCGTGCGGCCGGAGCTGCCGCTGCGGCACCCGATCGAGCAGCACCGCACCGTGGCGTCGCTCATCGACCTGGTCCACGAACCGCGACGCAGCAGAAAACTGTAGCCGTCGCCCCTGGGCGGCGGGGGGCGCATGAGGCCCCGCCCCGAGACCCGCGGGCGCTGACGCGTCAGGCGGGGAGGACCGCCGGGCCAGCCCGGCGGTGACCTGCGAGAACCGGTGGCTACTTCAGCGTGACGGCCTTGCCGGTCTTGGCACTCTCGCGCGCGGCGTCGAGAATCTCAGACACGATCACGTTGTTCTCGAGCGAGGTGGGCCCGCCCGGCACGAGGCGGCCGCGCACCACGGCCGTCAGGTAGTCGAGCGCGGTCTGCTCGTCGGCCGGCCAGTCCTCGACCGGGGCGTCGGCGATCGGCTGGCCACGCACCTTGGTGCGCAAGGCGTTGCCGCCGGTCGCCCAGGCCGCGGCGCTCTCGGTGTACACCTCGAGATCCTTGCGATGGTCGGGCCAGTTCCACGACGCCTGGATGATGGCCTGCGCGCCGTCGTACTCGAGCACGATGGTCGCCTCGTCGTCGACGCGGGCGTAGATGGCGGGCTTGTTGGTCTGGGTCACGGCGGTGACGCGCCGCGGTCGCTGGTTGTCGAGGAGCCACGTGGCGATGTTGGCGCCGTAGCAGCCGAAGTCGTACAGCGCTCCGCCTCCATTGCGCACCGGATCGGACAGCCAGTCGAAGAACTCGGGCTGGGTGCCGATCTCCTTCGGTCCGTGATGGCCGTCCATCGCCACGATCTTCCGGATCCGGCCGCCGGTCTTCTCCTCGTGCATCAGGCGCCAGATGGCGCGATGGCTGCGGTACCAGGTCGTCTCGTAGTTGACGAGCACGTGGATCTTCCCGCGCGCCGCGGCAGCGGCGATGGCCCGCGCGTGCGCCGTGGAGACGGCCAGCGGCTTCTCCACCATCACGTGGACACCGTGGCGGGCGGCGATCTCGATCACGGCGAGGTGATCGAACGTGTTGGTGTAGACGACGAGCGCCTCGGGCTTCGTGGTGGTGATCAGGCGATCGAGGTCGGCGAACAGCTTCGCGGCGTCGATGCGGTGCGTGGCGCCGAACTTCTCGCGCAGCCCGGCGTCGGGGTCGTAGACGCCCACCAGTTCCACGTCGGTCCGCTTGACCATCGCGTTCATGTGCCCGCGGACGTGCCCGTGCACGAGGCCGGCGATGGCGATGCGCAGCGGCCTGGCCTCGGGGGTGGCCTGTGCCCGCGCGGAGGTGGCGCTGGCGATGAGGCAGGCAGCGACGAGGACGAGACGAGCCAGCCCCGAGAGGCGGGGACGCGCCTCGGACTGGGACCACAGGGCGGGAAACGAGGCCATCGTGAACTCCGGGGATGCGGGACCGGGCGGAGCGTATCACGCGGCCCTGGCGCCGGGCCGGGTGGGGACAGCCGGCGCTACCCTCGGAGTACGTCATCCCGGACCCGCCTCGCCTGACCGGCCCTCACCGCGGAGCAGGTCGCCCTCCGGCCCGGCGTGACCGGTGCGCGTCGGTGGGCGGACTGGACCTTCTGCTGCTTGTGAGCCGGCGTCCCCGTCCACTAAGGTTGGCGGATGGCCGGACCGCAGATGCCCGCGCATTTCCCGACCCCGCTCCCCGACTACCCCGCGGCCGCCGCGGGTGGCCTGCTGCAGACGCTGGCCGAGCGGGTCACGCACGACCCCTTCAACCTCGTGGCGACGGCGATCTTCGTGCTGGCGATCGTGCACACGTTCCTCGCACCGAAGTTCCTCGCGCTCGCGCACCACGTGCAGCACCGCGCCGACGACGAGGCGGACGCGGCCGGTCAGCCGAGGCGCCCGGCGTTCCTGTCGGAGATCCTGCACTTCGTAGGCGAGGTGGAGGTGGTCTTCGGGCTGTGGGCGGTCGTGCTGCTCGCGGCGATCACGTGGGGCCGTGGGTGGGACACCGCCAAGCACTACCTGAACGACACGGTCAACTACACCGAGGCGTTGTTCGTGATCGTGATCATGGCGCTGGCCTCGACGCGGCCGATCATCGTGTTCGCGGAGCGCGCCATGAGCAAGGTGGCGGGCCTGGGCGGCGGCACGCCGGCGGCCTGGTGGTTCGCGACGCTCACCGTAGGCCCGCTGCTGGGCTCGTTCGTGACCGAGCCCGCCGCCATGACGATCTGCGCAGTGCTGCTCGGACGGCAGTTCTACGACCTGCAGCCGAGCCTGCGCCTGAAGTACGCCACACTGGGACTGCTGTTCGTGAACGTCTCGATTGGCGGCACGCTGACGCACTTCGCGGCCCCGCCCATCCTGATGGTCGCGCGCCCCTGGGGATGGGACCTGATGTATGTGCTCACCCACTTCGGGTGGCGCACGCTCATCGCGGTGTTCACGTCGGCCATCCTGTACTTCCTTCTCTTCCGGAAGGAACTCGCCGCGTTGGCGGTGCGCCCGGCGGTCCGCGACGTCGAGGTGCCCGACGCCGACGCGGTCGCGCAGGGGCTCGGCGCCCTGCTGCCGGTGCCGGCCTGGATCGTTGCGGCGCACGCGCTGTTCATGGCGTGGACCGTGCTCAACTCGCACTACCCGGCGCTGTTCGTGGGCGGCTTCCTGTTCTTCCTCGGGTTCGTGAAGGCGACCAGTCCGTATCAGTCGGAGTTGTCGCTGAAGTCGCCGCTGCTGGTGGGGTTCTTCCTCGCCGGCCTGGTGATACACGGCGGGCTGCAGGGCTGGTGGATCTCGCCGGTGCTCGCGAGCCTCACCGAGACGCCGCTGTTCTTCGGCGCGGCGCTGCTGACCGCGTTCAACGACAACGCACTCATCACCTACCTGGCGACCCTGGTGCCCAACATGAGCGAGTCGGCCAAGACGGCCGTGGTCGAGGGCGCGGTGACCGGCGGCGGCCTGACGGTCATCGCCAACGCGCCCAATCCCGCCGGGCAGGCCTTGCTCGCGCGGTTCTTCGGCGGAGTCATCGCGCCGCTCTACCTGTTGCTCGGCGCGCTCCTGCCGACGGCGGTCGCCGTGATCTGCTACCGGCTGATCTAGGCAGCGGGCCGCGTCCGGCGACGGGCGCGGCCTCGGCTCAAGGCTGCGACGCCCGCGAGGCGACCCGCGTGACGCTCGACGGCGGCTCCAGGGGCAGCCCCTCGTGGACGCCACGCCCGTTGATCCGTTCGTACTTGTACGTCATCGTCAGTCGCGACGGGCCGACGATCCGTACCTGCGCCGTCATCTCCAGCCTGAGCGGCACGTGCGTGCCGGCGACGCGTCCGTACTCGCGCACCACGCGGACCGAGCGGGTCCAGAACGAGGGCCGCTTCACGAGGTCGCCTTCGACGCGAAGCAGGTCCCCGTCCGGCGACGCGAACAGCACGCCCTTCAGCAGCAGGTCCTCGCGACGCCTCGGCTCGAGCGCGATGCGCAGCAGGCCCTCGGCCGATGTCGGCGCCGAGAAGACGTAGTTGTCGGGCGTGAGGCCGCCGCGACGCGCGCGCCCGTCGCGGTGCAGCTGCACTTCCTTGTCGAGCGCCTCACGCAACACACGGTTGCGGATCAGCTCGGAGCCGCCCTCGTCGAGGATCTGGTAGGTGAAGGTGCCGTCTTCGTGCAGCTCCGTGCGCGCCACGAGCCAGGCGTCCTTCTTGTGCCGCTCGTTGGACGACTCCATGCGGCGAATGGCGACGTAGCTGCGAAGCGGCGGCGCCGGCCGGTACGGGAGGGACGCGACCTGCGGCGCAGGCGCCTGCGCGCGCACCGCCGGGGCGATGCCGAGCTGAGCCAACAGGCACAGGCCCAGCGCGACTACCGGTGTCCAGAGTCCGCGCCTGCTCGCGCGACGTTCATCCGCCATGCTGCCTCCCGTTGCAGGTGACATGCCGCCGGTCCGTTGTGTTGTGACGTTATCTTGCGCTCGCGACGACGTAATGACAACCACGCACACTCCGGATGAAGCGTGCCGGACGTCCCTCGGACCCGCCGGGCTACCATGCTCGGCGACGCCATGTCCGACGCCCTGATTGCCTTCTCCCACGTCTCCGTCATCCGCGACGGCGCGCGCGTGCTCGACGACTTCTCGCTGACCATCCCCGCCGGGCAACACGTCGCCATCGTCGGCCCCAACGGGTCGGGCAAGAGCACCGTGCTCAAGGTGATCACGCGGGAACTGCACCCGCTCGACCTGCCGGAGACCAGCGTGACCGTGCTCGGCCAGTCGCGCTGGACGCTGTGGGACCTGCGTGCGGCGCTCGGGATCGTCTCCAACGACCTGCTCGCCACCGTGACGCGGAAGATCACCGGCCGCGACCTGCTGCTGTCGGGCTTCTTCGGCGCGATCGGCCTGTGGCCGCATCACGTGCCCACCGACGAGATGCGGGCGCGCGTCGACGAGGTGCTGGCGTGGCTCGGCCTGCCCTACCTGGCCGACCGGCTCCTGACGCGGATGTCGTCGGGCGAGGCGCGGCGCCTGCTGATCGGACGCGCACTCATCCATCGCCCGCGCGCCCTGGTGCTCGACGAGCCGATGACCAGCCTCGACCTCGGCGCCGCGCACGAGGTGCGCGCCACGATGCGCGCGCTCGCGCAGGCGGGCACCAGCCTCGTGCTCGTCACCCACGATCTCGCCGACATCGTCCCCGAGATCGCGCGCGTCGTGCTGCTGAAGCAGGGGCGCGTGGTGGGCGACGGCGACACCTCGGCGATGCTCACCACGCGTCAGCTGTCGGGCCTGTACGATCGCGCCGTCGAGGTGTCGTATCGCGACGGGCACTATCACGCCTGGTGATCGCCGCCGAGGCGCCCGGCCTTGACGCCCCTGCGACGATGGGATGTGCGCGATCTCTCGTCCGTTTCGCTCGAGGCCACGTTCGTCGGGACCCTGCCCGCCGACCCGAGCACGCAGAACATCCCCCGGCGAGTGCCGGGCGCCAGTTACTCGCGTGTGGCGCCGACCCGCGTCAGCGCGCCCTCGCTGCTGGCCTGGGCCGACGCCGTTGGCGACGACCTCGGACTACGGCGACCACCGCTCGGGCCTGGCCCTGCGGCCGACGTGCTGTCCGGCAACCGGCTCCTGCCGGGCGCGGATCCCTACGCGGCCCGTTACGGGGGGCATCAGTTCGGCCATTGGGCCAACCAGTTGGGGGATGGCCGCGCCATCACGCTGGGCGAGTTGCGCGGTCCCGACGGCCGCGTCCATGAACTGCAACTGAAGGGTGCCGGCCCGACGCCGTACTCCCGGCAGGCTGACGGACGGGCGGTCCTGCGGTCGTCGGTGCGCGAGTTCCTCTGCTCGGAGGCGATGCACGCGCTCGGGGTGCCCACGACGCGAGCCCTGAGCCTGGTCGGCACGGGCGAGGCCGTCGTGCGCGACATGTTCTACGACGGCCATCCGCAGGCCGAGCCCGGCGCGGTCGTCTGCCGCGTGGCACCATCGTTCGTCCGCTTCGGCTCGTTCGAGATTCACGCGGCCAACGGCGAGGTCGACGTGCTCGCGCGGCTCGCCGACCACGTCATCGCCACGCACTTCCCCACACTGGGCCCGCCCGGCGTGCGCGAGACCTACCTGGCCTGGTTCGAGGAGGTGTGCCGGCGGACGGCCGTGCTGGCCGCGCACTGGACGCGCGTCGGATTCGTGCACGGTGTCCTCAATACGGACAACATGTCGATCCTCGGCCTCACCATCGACTACGGGCCGTATGGCTGGCTCGAGGGCTACGACCCGACCTGGACGCCCAACACCACCGACGCCGGCGGCCGCCGCTATCGCTTTGGCCAGCAGCCGAACGTCGCGTTGTGGAACCTGGCGCGGCTCGGCGAGGCCTTGATCCCCCTGGTCGACGCCGCGGACGACCTGCACCGCGGCCTCGATGCCTTCCGCGACACGTTCGACCGCGTGTACACCGGGATGCTGCGCGACAAGCTCGGCATTGCGACGCTCGACACGACGAGCGAGGAACCGGTGCTCTCGGAGCTCTTCACGCTGCTGGAGGCGGTGGAGACCGACATGACGATCTTCTTCCGCGGCTTGTCGGCCGTGCCCACCGACGAGGCCGCGACCGACGCCGACGTGATCGCGCCGCTGCGAGACGCGTTCTACGACGCAGACGTGCTCGCTGGCCCCCACCGCGAGCGCGTGGTCGCGTGGCTGCGCGGCTACGGGGCGCGGGTGCGCCGCGACGGCGAGCCCGACGCGACACGCGTGGCACGCATGCGGGCCGCCAACCCGAAGTACGTGTTGCGCAACTACCTGGCCCAGCAGGCCATCGACGCGGCGGCCGCCGGCGACACCTCGGTGATCGAGCGCATGCTCCGCGTGCTGTCGCGCCCCTACGACGACCAGCCCGGCGAGGACGACCTCGCGGCGAAGCGCCCGGAATGGGCACGCCACCGCGCCGGCTGCAGCATGCTCAGCTGCAGTTCGTAGGGGCTGGG
>NZ_JBIINP010000137.1:0-11032 GCF_044337415.1 Luteitalea sp. | reverse complement strand
GTCGGCAGTCGGCAGTCGGCAGTCGGCAGTGGGGTGCCCGCTACCCGTGACCCGCTCCCCGCTACCCGACCCTGTTGCCGTCCCGTGGCGATCCGCATCAGAATGCGCCCATCGGTTTCGAATCGACCTCGCGACGGCCCGTCCTTCCCATGGGCGCGCGCGGCCAGCCGATGCGGTCAGGAGCACACAGTGAAGAAGACGACGATCTGGACCGGGGTCCGGCAGGTCACGCGGCGAGAGTTCGTGGGCCGCGCGATGGCCACCGGGGTGGTGTTGGCGCAGGCGCCGGCGTTCCTGCGCGGCCAGAACCTCAACAGCAAGCTGAACATCGCCGTCATCGGCGCGGGTGGTCGCGGGCGCGCCAGCTTGAACGAGCTGACGCTCGATCCGGCCAATCCCCCCAAGCGCACCGACGGCAGCGGCCCGCTCGACCGCCATCCCGACGAGAACATCGTCGCCCTCTGCGACATCAACCAGGAGTCGGTCGACGCGGCCGGCGTGCGTTATCCCAAGGCCGCGAAGTTCAACGACCTCCGCAAGGTGTTCGACAACCACGGCGCGTTCGACTCGGTGGTCGTGGCGACCGCCGAGCACACGCACGTGTTTGCCACCTACCTGGCGCTCACGCACGGCAAGCACGTGTACTGCGAGAAGCCGCTCGCCTACAACATCTGGGAAACGCGCCTCGTCCGCGAGACGTCGCGCCGGTTCCCGAAGCTGATGACGCAGATGGGCAACCAGGGGCACGCCTCGCCCATGCGCCGCACCATCCGCGAGATCCTCGACACGGGCGTCATCGGCAAGGTCAAGGAAGTGCACGTGTGGGCCGACCGCGCCTGGGGCCTGCAGGACGCAGCCTCGGCGGAGAAGTACGACAAGCCGCACGGCTTCTACAACGGCATCCAGATCGTCGACCGCTTCCGCGAGCCGATGGAAGCGCCGGCCAACCTGCACTTCGACCTCTGGATCGGCCCCGCGCCGGTGCGCCCGTATCACGCCACCTACTTCCCGGGCCCGCGCTGGTACCGCTGGTGGGACTTCGGCAACGGCACCATGAGCGACCTCGGCAGCCACGACAACGACGTGCCGTACACGGTGCTCGAGTACCTGTGGAAGACCGACCCGAAGGCCGGCCGCTACCTCGCGCCGAAGTCGGTTCACGCCGTGTCGCCGAACGTGCCGACGCCACATCCGGAACTCGCGCCGGCGACGCTGAAGGCCACTTACGAGTACGAGGGAGCCGGCGGCGAGAAGCTCACGCTCGTGTGGTACCAGGGCGACGTGAAGCCCGAGGGCTGGAGCGAGGCCTGGGGCAAGCGCTCGTGCATCTTCCACGGCGAGAAGGGCAGCCTGCTCGGCAACGGCAAGCTCGTGCAGGACGGCAAGGTGGTGGATCACCCGGCGCCCGCCGAGACGCTGCCGCGTTCGCCCGGCCACTGGGTGGAGTGGGTCGACGCGATCAAGGGCAAAGGCCCCGTACCGGGATCGAACTTCCAGTACGCCGCCTGGACGACGGAGGCCAATCACCTCGGCAACGTGGCGTACCGCACGGGCAAGAAGATCGAGTGGGACTGGCGGACGATGCGCGCCACCAACGCGCCCGAGGCCGCGCCGTTCATCAAGCGTCCCGTCTTCCGCAAGGGGTGGGACGGGATTCTGAAGACGACGTAGCGGGGAATCGGGTAACGGGTAGCGGGTAACGGGTAGCGGAAGGGCTGGTCAGGTCCCGAGCCCCGAGCCCCGAGCCCCGACACCTGAGAGCCTGCTGTTGACGGGGGCGCTTTCCGAGCGGAGGCGCCCCCGTTGTCGTGTCAGGCCTGGACGGCCGCAAGGGCCTTCTGGAGGCGGTCGTCGGCCTCGCGCATGACCTCGTCGAGGGCGTCGGCCTGCACAACCTGGAACATCGCGCTGGGCTTGACGATCGACACGACCGAGCCGCCGTCCTCCTCCCACACACAGACGTTGCAGGGGAGCATCAGCCCGATGCCGAGCTCGGCCGAGAGCGCCTTGAAGGCGAGATTCGGGTTGCAGGCCCCGAGGATCACGTACTGGCGGAAGTCCTTGTCGAGCTTGGCCTTCATCGTCGCCGCGATGTCGATCTCGGTGAGCACGCCGAATCCCTGGGCCTTGAGGGCGTCGGTGATGCGGGTGCGCGCGTCGGCGAACGAGACGCCGGGCAGGTGGGTCGTGTAGCCGTACGTGGGATCGGTCGGAGTCATGGTCACAAGGAAGATGCAGGCCACCGCCCCGGGGTGACACCGCGCGGCTGAGGTAGGATGCCCGGGTGGCAGAGACGGTGGTGTTCTCGTCGCGGCGCACCGCCCGCGTGCAGCGCATGCAGGGTGCGCGTCACGTGCTCGTCGGCCTCACCCTCGCGCTCACCGGGTGGGAGGCCATCGCGGACGGGCATCACGCCAGCTGGATCGACTACCTGGCGCTGGTGGCCGGCGCGCTGCTGCTGGTCGCGTTCGTGCGTGAGATGCGGGCCCTGCGTGGGGTGCCAGCGACGCACGAGCCTCACGCGGCGCACGGCATCAACTGGGTGGACGTGTTTGCCGGCGTCGTGACCTTCATCGAGGCGGCCCACCTGCACCACCGCGGCAAGGTCGGGCTGCCCCTGGCCTACGCCGGCCTCGGCCTTCTCCTCCTCGCGCTCGGCCTGTTCCATACCCGCGTCGCTGCGCGCCGCCGTCTGATCGTCGACGAGGTGGGCTTCGACATCCGTCGGAACCCGTTCTCGCGCATCCGCGGGGAATGGGCCGACATGTCGGCCATCATGGCCGACGACACGTCCATCACGCTGACCGCGTTCAACGGCGCGGTGACGCGCATCGACCTCGCCGACGTACCCGAGCGCGCCCGCGTCATCGACGTGTTCACGCGATACGGCGAGGTGGGCCTGGCGCCTGCGACCGATGGGCCGGAGGCCCCGGCCGCGTCGCCCGCGTCGTGAGCGGCCCGCGCCAGCCGCAGACCCACCGCTCGCAGGGCGCTGAACAGTTCCGCCCTGTAGTTCGGAATTCAGAGTTCCGAATGGAGAGGGCGCCGAGCTTCACGGGAATCGCAGCCCCTCCATTCTGAATTCAGAATGGCAGCGCGGGAGCGTTCCCAGTGCGCTGCTAGATCGGTCGTCGCGCCGTCATCACGCCGCGATCGGCCACCGTGTCGGCGTGCGTCACGTCGACGAAGCCGGCGTCGGCCAGGTGCTGCGCGTACTCGGAGGTCGCGTAGCACTTGCCCTGCGAGGCATGCATCAGCAGGGCCGAGTACTCGGCGACGGCGATCGGCCCGCTCTTGTCGGCGTTCACGAACGCGTCGTGGATCACCAGCAGCCCGCCGGGCGGCAGCGCCGTGAACGAGGCGGCGATCAGGTGGCGCACCTGCGGCGTGTCCCAGTCGTGCAGCACGTTCGAGAACAGGTGCACGTCGTGGCCGCCGGGCAACGGCTCGACGAAGAAGTTGGCCGCATGCACGTCGATGGCCGCCGCGAAGCCGCGTTCCCCGACCAGCAGGCCCGCCACGCGCGCCACCGGCGCCTGGTCGAGCACCGTGGCGCGCAACTGCGGATAGCGCGCGACGAAGGCGCACGCGTAGACGCCCGATCCGCCGCCTACATCCAGCAACTGGTGGTGCCCCGACAGGTCGACGGCACGCGCCAGCGCTTCGCCCAGGTAGAGGCCGCGGCAATCCATCGCCGCCGTGAACCGGCGTGCGAACGCCTCGTCTTCCATCGCCGCGTGCCAGTCCTGGCCATGAGCGCCGCCACCCCAGGTGGCCGGCTGGCCGGTGCGCAGCACGCGCGCGAAGTCCTGGACGAACGGCCGCTCCTTCAGCGCGCCGTAGTACGGCCCGAGGTACCAGGGCGAGCCCGCCACGAGGTGCTCGCGAGCAAGCGCCGTCGTGTGCAGCACGTCGCCGTCGCGCACCAGGTACTCGCGGGCCACCAGCAGCGTCACGAGCACGTCGGCGGCCCGGGGATGGAACCCGAAGTGCGCGCACAGCTCCTCGACGGTCGAGGGATGGGCGTCGATCCACGTGAACAGGTCGAACTCGACGATCGCCGCCGCCAGCAGATCGGCGGCGTACAGGCCGTCGCGATAGCGGTACAGCGAGAGGGGCGAGGTAGCGGGCACCGTGCGCAGGTCCATTCGCTCAGTCCAGGAGTTCGTACGGCACACGCACGCGGTCGTACGTGACGCGCGCTCGCTCGTCGCGCGTGACGAGTGTGGCGCCGGCATGCAGCGCCGTTGCGGCGATCACTGCATCGTAAATCGCGCCCCCGGTGATGCCCTCACGGCTCGCCAGTTCGACGATGGCCTGGTACCCGCGCGCCGGCAGTGCCAGCGGGGCTTCGCGGAACCGCCCTGTCAGGAACGCTCCGACCACGTCGGCTGGCGCGCGATGAGGTGGAGGCAACCGCGTGAGCACCGAATAGGTCTCGAGCACGACATGCGCAGGGATGCGTGGTCCGCGACCGAGCACGGCCGCGGCGGCCGCGTGCCCCTCGTGCCATGTGGCAAAGGCCGCCACCACCACGCTGGTGTCGACGGCAATCACCGGCGGGTCCCCTCGATGGTGGCCCGCACCATCGCATCGGTGAGCGGCGGTAGTGGTTCCGCCGGCACCGCAACGAGCCCTCCGGACCTGCGCTCCAGTGACATTGCCGAGGCCGCAGGAACGAGCTCGAGCAGTCCGTCGCGCTCACGAATCTCCACTGAACCGCCGGCCTCGAGGCCTAGCCGATCACGGATGGGTTTCGGAATGACAACTCGTCCGGCACCATCAATGGTAGTGCGCATGCCATTACTCTACCATTTCGTTCAGGGGCCTGGCGCCGACTGCGGCGCGCGGATGGCGCGGCCCGGACGCGCGGCGGTCACCTCGCCGCGGTCCACGACCACCTCGCCGTTGACGATCACCCAGGGAATGCCGGCCGAGGGAATGCTGGCGTCCTCGTAGGTGGCGCGGTCGATCACCGTGGCCGGATCGAAGACCGTGATGTCGGCATCGGCGCCAACGCTCAGTCGCCCCTTGGTCTTCATGGCAGGCACCCGGGCCTCGAGGCGCTGCGCCGGCAGCAGCGTCATCCGCCGGAGGGCGTCCATCAGCGGGATCGCGCGCTCGTCGCGCACGAAGCGGCCGAGCACCTTGGCGTACGTGCCCGAGGTGCGCGGATGGCCCTTGCCGTGCTCGATGAAGCCGTCGCTGGCGACCATCGTCAGCGGGCTCACGATGGCGGTGCGCGTCTGCGCCTCGGATCGCGCGTGGATGATGATCGTGCCGCCGGCCTTGCGCGCGGTCGCAAACGTCGCGCGCGTGAGCCGCTCGCCCGTCGACACGAGCTGGTGCTGGCCGAACTTCTCGTCGGGCCACGTCTCCCAGTCGTCGAAGATCGCCGAGGCAATCTCGGTCATCCCGGCGCCGTAGGGGTAGGCCTCGGTCGTCACGTCCTGCCCGGCGGTCTGCGCCGCGGCGATGGCCGTGAGGAAGCCCTCGATCTCGTCGGCGGCCGACGAGTTGACGTGCACCACGTGCAGCTTCGCGCCCGCGGCCTTCGCGGCGGCGATCGTCTCGTGCAGGCCCGCCAGGCCACCGCGCATGTGGATGTGCGCCGAGGCGCCGCCCTGCGCCGCCACGCGGAACATGCGTTCGAACTCGGCGATCGGCGCGCCCGGTGTGTAGGCGCTGCCGAAGCCCATCGCCACCGCGCCTTCCGCCAGGCCCTTGCGGAGCATCGCCTCCATCTCGGCCAACTGCGCCTCGGTGGCCGTGCCGCTGCCGCCGATGCCCTTCGGCAGCAGGCTGGTGCTCGGGTCGCCAAGCACCTTCATGCGCGCCTTGATGTGGCCGATGGCGACGCCGTGATTGACGATCTGCCGGTTCGCCCGCTCGGCGTACCAGGCGGCGACGTCACCCGTGCCGACCTCGAGCTCGAAGGCCGACGTCACGCCGTCCCGCACCATCATCCGGTACGACTCCTCCTGCTGCCCGTGCTCGTGCAGGTCGATGAAGCCCGGTGCGACCACATGACCCTTCGCGTCGATGACGCGCGTGCCCGTGAGGGGAGTCTCCGAGAGGGCCTCGATGCGGCCGCCACGCACGCCCACATGCCGGGGGGCGTCCAGGCCCGACGCCGGGTCGATGACACGCCCGTTGGCGATGACCAGGTCGTAGGTCGGCGAGGCGGGGCGCGAGCAGGCGGCGCCCACCAGCAGGCAGGCGAGCGCGGACAGGAATCGGCGAGTCATGAGGGCCCCACGATACCCCCGACGTCACCGCTGCTGGTAGATCCGCACGTAATCGATGAGGTAGCGATGGGGGAACCGCGAGTCGTCGATGCCCCGCTGCCCGCCCCACGACCCGCCGATGGCGAGGTTCAGCAGCAGGTACTGCGGCTTGTCGAACGGCCACGTCGCGTTGCCCGTGCCCTCGTTGCGGAACGTGAAGTAGCGCTGGCCGTCGAGGAAGATCTCGATACGGTCGGGGTACCACTCCATGGCGTACACGTGGAAGCCCTCCCACGGGTTGGCCACCGAGATGCTCGACGTCTTGTGCGCGCCGCGGCTGTAGAGCGCCGTGTGCACCGTGCCATGCACGCGATTCGGGTCGAAGCCGACGTACTCCATGATGTCGATCTCGCCGCACGTGGGCCAGCCGACCTGCAGGCGGTTCACGCCCAGCATCCAGATCGCCGGCCACGCGCCGTTGCCGGTCGGCAACTGCGCCCGTACCTCGACGCGTCCGTACAGGAACTCGAACCGGCCCAGCGTGTTGATGCTCGCCGACGTGTACCCGTAGCCCTGGAACGGCTCCTTGCGCCCCTCGATGACCAGCGTGCCACCCTCGGCGCGCACGTTCGCCGGTCGCGAGGTGTAGAACTGCAGCTCGTTGTTGCGGATGTACCCGAGCTCGTAGCCCCACTTCGACGGATCGGGCGTGCCCGGCGTGTCGAACTCGTCCGAGAACACGAGTTGCCAGCTGCCGCCGCCGGGCACCGGCGTGGGCGACGGCCCCGTGGGCGTCGACGACGTCGCCTTGTCCCCACCGCAGGCCATCACCTGCACCATGACCACCAGCAGGCACAGCGCCTGCGCCATCAGCCGACCGGACACGGGACCTTCCATCGCGCTAGCGTGCTCGGGCGAGACGCACCACGACGTCCCAGTTGAAGCGCACGAAGGCGTGCAGCGACGACTCGAGGATGCGCTCCTGGTCGCTGTGCGCGCCGAACCCCTTCGGGCCGTCCTCGCTGTCGGTCATCGGCCCGATGCCGTAGCACTGCATGCCCTTGGCGCGCAGGAATGCCATGTCGGTCGCCCCCGTGCTCATCGTCGGCAGCGTCGTCACCTTGCCGTACGTCTCGACGATGGCGGCTTCGATGGCGGCGAAGGCCTCGGAGTCGATGCGCGACGGCGGCGCCCCCGGGCGCGTGTTGCGCTCGTTGCGTGCCACAGTCACGGCGGGGTCGTCGATCACCTTGCGCAACTGTTCGAGGAAGGCCTCGAGGTCCTCGTCGGGCAGGGCGCGAACGTCGAGCGTGGCCTTGGCCTCTGACGGGATGACGTTCACCTGGAAGCCACCGTCGAGGATGTTGGGCGAGACCGACGTGCGCAGCATCGAGTGGTGGCGCGGTTCGCGCGTCGCCAGGTGCTCCTGCACGGCGCCGGCCTTCGACGGGTCGAGCAGGTCGCGGTACCGCTGCGCATCCTCCGCGCCGCTGATCGTCGCGAGGCGCTGGAAGTAGGCGCGCGTCGTGTCGTTCAGGCGCATCGGCGACTGCCAGTCCGACAGCTTCGTCACCGCGCGGGCCAGGTGCACCACGGCGTTGGTCCGCAGCGGCACCGACCCATGGCCCGACGGTCCCTTCGCCGTGAGCGTGACACCGTACGGAATCTTCTCGGACGACTGCACGGTGGCGAAGCGCACCTGCCCGCCCGTGCGCGTCACGCCGCCGCCCTCGGCCAGGCAGTACTCGGCGTCGATCTCGGGCCAGTGCTCGTCGACCATGAACTTGATGCCGACCTGGGTGCTGGCTTCCTCGCCGGCCTCGGCGAGGAAGATCACGTCGCGGTCGAGCGGCACGTTCGACCGCTTGAGCTGCAGCATCACCATCAGCGCCGCGACGACGTTGTCCTTGTCGTCGACGGTGCCACGCCCGTACACGTAGCCGCCGTCGCGGGTGGCCGAGAAGGGCGGGTGCGTCCACTTCGCCGCGTCGACCTTGACGACGTCGGTGTGGCCCATGATCAGCAGCGGCTTCTTCTTGCCCGACCCCTTCAGCCGCGCCACCAGGTTGGGCCGCTTCGGGTCGTTGGCGAAGCGTTTCGTCTCGATGCCCGCGGCCTTCAGCACGCCGTCCAGGTAGTCGACGACCAGGCCCTCATTCCCCGGAGGATTACTCGTGTCGAGACGCAGGATGGCCTGGAAGTGGCGCATCGTCTCGTCTTCGAGGGCCTTGAAGTCGGGGCTGGGCGCCTGTCCTTTCACCGGGGACGGGCCGAAAGCGGGGAGGGCGAGCAGGATCAGCAGCGCGGCAAGGCGTCGGGACATGGCCTTGGATGATCGCATGGACACCGGTAGGGCGGGGTGTCCCACCCCGCCGCTATCGACAGCGGCGCGGTCGGAGACCGCGCCCTACCCGTCGAGGAGCGATTCCGCCATCACCTCCACGGTGTGGCGGACCGCGATGGCGGGCGTGCCGGCCTGCAGGTGCGTGGCGATCTGCACGAGGCAGCCGATGTTGCCGGCGGCGACGGCGGTGGCGCCGGTCGAGCGGATCGCCTCGGCCTTGCGTCGCCCGAGTTCGGCGGCCAGGTCCGGCTGCTCCACGTTGTACAGGCCCGCGGACCCACAGCAGAAGTCTCCCTGCGGCACCTCGACGACCCGAAGGCCGTCCACCTGCGACAGCAGCGCGCGCGGCGCCTGCCTGACGCCCTGCGCATGGGCCAAGTGGCAGGCGTCGTGGTACGCGACCACCGTGGGCGTGCGCATGCACATCGGCGCCACGAGCCCGATGGCGTCGAGGAACTCCGCCACGTCCTGCACGCGGCTCCCGCAGGCGGAGAGCGCGTCGGCCTGGTCACGCCCGGCGAACGCGTGCCCGTACTCCTTCATCGCCGACCCGCAGCCGGCAGCCGTGGTGACGATCGCGTCGACATCGGCCGGGAACGCGCGGGCAGCGGCAGTGGCATGCGCGTAGGCGCGGTCGTCGTCGCCCACGTGCAGGGCGAGCGCGCCGCAACAGCCCTGGCCGGGCGGCACCACCACCTCGACGCCATTGGCGGCCAGTACACGAATCGCGGCGTGGTTGATGTCGGGCGAGAGGACCTGCTGCGCGCAGCCGGCGAGCAGTGCGACGCGCGCCCGCCGCGTGCCCTCCGCCGGCACGAGCGACGGCAGCGGAGCGGCAGGAGGCAGGGCATCCGGCAACAGCTTCAGCATCGGCTGGGCGGCCGACGGGATGAATGGCGCCACGCGCTGTGCGAACTGTCCGACCTGCACCGCCGTGCGGAACCGCGACGGCGACTCCAGCGTGTCGAGCAGCACACGCCGGCGCAGGCGGTCGACGATCGTCGTGGCCTGTTCCCCGGCCTCGGCGCGGAAGGGCGTGAGCAACTCGCCGTACGGCACCCCGGAGGGGCAGGCGGTGACGCAGGCGAGGCAGCCCAGGCACCTGTCGATGTGCGGCCGTGCCTCCTCGAGCGCCAGGTCGCCCTCGAGCACCTGCTTCATGAGCACGATGCGGCCGCGCGGCGAGTCGCGCTCCTCACCGAGCACCTGGTAGGTCGGGCACGCAGCCAGGCAGAAGCCGCAATGGACGCACGTCTCGATGGCGTGCGCCATGGCGGCGCGTGCGGGTGTGGCCGGCTCGGGTGGGATGCGGTGCTGCATATCAGCAGTAATTCAGAATTCAGAGTTCAGAATTCAGAGTTGGAAGTTCGAAGAGGTTCGAAGAAGTTCGAAAGTCAGAGTTCAGAATTCAAAGTTCAAAGTTCAAAGGGTTCAGAGGTTCACGTCTAGTGACGCTCGGGCGCGTCTGCCTTCTGAATTGTGAACTCAGCATTCAGGCGGGCCGGCTGTCGTTGCCCGCCTGTTGGAAGCGTCCGTCGGGGTCGAGCACGGCCTTGAGACGTGCCTCGACCGGAGAGTCGGCGCGTGCGCCGACGAAGGGCCGGCCGTGCGGGCCGCGCAGGACCTGCCCGACAGCCCCACGCTCGCGCAGCACGGCGTCGAGCGGCTCGACCTCCGACCACGCGCAGGCCACCCACAGCAGGTGTCCACCCACGCTGATGCGACGGAGATGCCCGAGGTGCGCCATCGCCGCGTCGAGGTCCGCGATGGACGAGGGCGAGGTCGGCACACGGACGAGCGCGAGGTCGGCAGGTGCCCACGCGAACTCACCCGCCGCCTGCCACAGCCGTGCATCGTCGTCGCCACCGAGGATCTCGCACGACGGGCCGAGCACGCGACGGAGCGCTTCGATGCGGGCGGGCAAGGCCTCGGGGAACCCGCCGATGCGGACCCACACGCGCCTGCCTGCTTCCACGTCGAGGGCCTCGGCGTCGATGCGCGCCGCCTGGACGGCCGAGAGCACGCGGAGTGCCGAGCGCGTGTCGCCGATGCCGACGCCGATCGTGACGTGTGCCGGCGGCTCCGGGAACACCTTGAACGTGAGTTCGGCCAGCACGCCGAGTCGGCCGCAACTGCCGACCAGCGCCTGGTGGATCAGGAACCCTGCCGCGTTCTTGACCACCGCGCCGCCACCCCGGATCACGCGTCCGCGCCCATCGACGATGCGCGCGCCGATCAGGAAGTCGCGGATGCCGCCGAAGCGATACCGGCAGGGGCCATTGATGCCGGCGGCCACCGTGCCGCCCAGCGTCGCCCCTGCGTCGACCAGCGGCGGATCGAACGGCAGCACGTGGCCGTGCGCCCGGAGCGCGTGTACCACCTCGGCCACCGGCGTGCCTGCGAGGGCCGTGAAGGTGCACTCGGCCGGCGTGTACTCGGTGATGCCGCGGAGCGCCGACAT
>NZ_JBIINP010000263.1:0-4982 GCF_044337415.1 Luteitalea sp. | reverse complement strand
GAGGCGGTGCTGTCTTCGCAAATCGAAGGCACACAGTCGACGCTCGCCGACCTGTTGCGCTTCGAGACCGACGCCCAGGCCGGCACCCCGTTCAACGACGTGCGCGAGGTGTCCAACTACGTCGACGCGATGATGTACGGGCTGGATCGGCTCCGAGCACTCCCGCTCTCACTGCGGCTCATGCGGGAGATGCACGCGCGACTCCTTCAGGGCGCCAGGGGCAGCGCGCTCGATCCCGGACAGTTTCGACGCAGTCAGAACTGGTTGGGCGGGACCCGGCCGGGCGATGCGCAGTTCGTACCACCGCCGGTGACCGAACTCGATCGCTGTCTCGGCGACCTCGAGGCCTTCATGCACGAGGAGTCGTCTGCCCTGCCGCCGCTCGTCAAGGCGGGCCTGTTGCACGTGCAGTTCGAAACCGTACACCCGTTTCTTGATGGCAACGGCCGCATGGGTCGGCTGCTGGTCACCCTGTACCTGTGCGTGCACGGCGTGCTGACCTCGCCGCTGTTGTACCTGAGCCTCTACCTCAAGACGCATCGCGCCGAGTACTACCGTTTATTGCAGGATGTGCGGGAACGCGGCGCGTGGCGCGAGTGGCTCGCGTTCTTTCTCCGTGGCGTCGAGGAGACGGCGACGCAAGCCTTCACGGCGGCGACCCGGATCGTGCAGCTGTTCGAGGAGGACCGCGCCAGGATCACCGCGGAGAGTGAACGCGCGGGGTCAGCGCTGCGTGTGCATGCCGGGCTCCAGCGGCACCCGTTCAGCACGACGGCGCAGCTCGTCGCGGCGACCGGGCTGTCCGCGCCGACCGTCAACGCGACGCTCGTCGATCTGATCCGCCTCGGCATCGTCGAGGAAGTGACCGGACGACGGCGGGGCCGCGTCTTCGGCTACCGCCAGTACGTCGCCATTCTCGGCGAGGGCACCTGACGCAGTGTGTGATCTGGAGCGAATTGTGGCGGTGAGCCGGCCGTCGCTCTCGAAGAGGCGTGTGGTCCGCCTTCGCGCCGTCGAATCAGAAGCGCTTCGGCGGACAGCCTTCGCCTGAGGAAAACTCGCTACCGCTGGCGAAGCCAGCCGTAGCTCGCCGAAGGGGAGCGAAGGCTGGTGAGCCGGGAAGGAATCGAACCTTCAACCCGCAGATTAAGAGTCTGCTGCTCTGCCAATTGAGCTACCGGCCCACTCAACGTGCGCCGTGAGCGCAACGCCGACCCCGAAAGATAACACAGGTCGGCCGTCGCGCAAATCGTTTCGTCTGCCTGCGCCGTGGCTGGCACCTTGACAGTTCCTTGACACCGGCTCCGTACGATGGCCGGCATGTCTACCGGCCATCGTCTTGCCCTCCTTCTCACCGGACTCCTGATCGCCGGCGGCAGTCGTGCCGCCGCGCAGGAACCCGCGCCGCTGGCCCCCGAGGTCCGGGCGCACGTCGAGGCCTTCTTCGCGGCGCTCGCCTCCGGACAGCCCGACGCCTTCGAGGCCATGGCCCGCGTCCACTGCACGCCGGCATTGCTCGAGCGGCGCACGGCCGCGCAGCGCGCCGAGATGGTGCGTCGCGTCCACGAGGACTTCGGCACCATGACCCTCGACGGCATCCGTCAGGTTGGCGACGACATCGCCCTCGACATCCGGGGCACCACGGGGCTGCGCGGTCGCGCCATGCTGACGCTGGAGGTCGCGCCGCCTCGCCGCGTCGACCGCTTTGGCCTCGAATTGCAGGCGGGCGGGGGAGAAGAAGGCCCCCCGACCATGCCACCGCCGGTGACGGCCGACATGAGCGACGACGCCTTCGATGCCGCCCTGGACGGCTATTTCGCCGCGCGGGCGCAGGCCGGCGAGTTCTCCGGCGTCGTCCTCGTCGCACGCGAGGGCCATCGCCGCTTCGCGCGGGGCTACGGGGAGGCCGACCGCACCACGCACCAGGCCAACACTCCGGCGCTGCGGTTCGACATCGGCTCCATCAACAAGTCCTTCACCCAGGTCGCCGTGGCGCAACTCATCGCGGCCGGCCGCCTGAAGGCGACCGACACGATCGGCGCGCTGCTGCCCGACTATCCGAACGCCGAGGCGCGCGTGGCCACCGTGCAGCAACTGCTCGACCATCGCGGCGGCATCGCCGACCTGTTCGGGCCGCAGTTCGACTCGACCCCGAAGGACACCTTGCGGACCAACCGCGACTACTTCCGCCTGGTCGCGCCGCAGCCCCTCACGTTCGCGCCTGGCACCAGCCGTCGTTACTGCAACGGCTGCTACGTCGTGCTCGGCGAGATCATCGCGCGCGTCTCGGGGCAGGCGTACGAGGCGTACGTCACCCAGCACGTGTTCACGCCGGCCGGCATGACGTCGACCGGCTTCCTTCGTCCCGGACCGGGGCAGGGCGCGGCGCAGGGATACACGACACGCGGTGTCCCGGGCGCCGTTCCGCAGGCCAACACCGACATGCTCGGCGCGGGTGGCAGCGCCGCCGGCGGGGCCCACTCGACCGCTGCCGACCTGCTGGCGTACGCCGAGGCGTTGCGGGCCGATCGCCTGATCGCCCGCGCCGACGCCGCACGCGTGCTCGGCGACAACGGCCCGGCCGGGCAACTGGCCATGGCCGGTGGCGCCCCAGGACTCAACGCGCTGGTGCATGCCTCGCCAGGCGTGGTCGTGGTCGTCCTGGCCAACATGGACCCGCCTCACCCCGAGCAACTCGGAGAGGCCCTCGCGCGGCAGCTCTCGCGTTAGGATTGCCTTGCACATGCCCGATCGGATCCTCGTGGTCGAAGACGACGTCGTCGTCGCCGAGACGCTGGAGGCGTACCTGCAGCGCGCGGGGTACGACGTCCGGGTGGTGCGCGATGGTCGACAGGGACTCGCGCTCGCCAGCGCGGGGACGTTCGCACTCGTCATCCTCGACCTGATGATTCCAGGCCTGTCCGGGCTCGACGTGTGCCGGGAACTGCGCAAAGTGTCGCGCGTGCCGGTCCTGATGCTGACGGCGCGCACCACCGAGGACGACCGCGTGCGCGGCTTCGAGCGCGGCGCCGACGACTACGTCGCCAAGCCGTTCGCCCCGCGAGAGGTCGTCTGCCGCGTCGAGGCGTTGCTGCGTCGCGCGGGGACGACGGAGGCCTCGGCGCCAGGCGCGGAATCGCACGGCGCCCTCGCCCTCGATCGCTGGGCACGCCTCGTCCGTGTCGACGGGCGTCCCGTCGACCTCACGCGCACCGAGTTCGGCCTGCTCGACGCCGTCATCCGTGCGGGGGGCCGTCCACTCACGCGCGAGGAACTGATCGGCCGCGTCTTCGGGCCCGACTACGAGGGGACCGACCGCACCGTCGACACCCACCTGGCGAACCTGCGTCGCAAGCTCGATCCTGACCGCCCCCAGCGGTTCATCACCACGTCGCACGGCATCGGCTACCGGTGGAGCGGCAGCGATGCGTAGCCTGCGGGTACGGCTCCTGCTGGCGGTCGGCCTGCTGGTGATTCTGGCGGTCGTCGCCGTGGCTGTCGGGGCGCGGCGCGACACGCATCGAGAGCTCCTGGAGTACGACGCCCTCCTGACGGACGAATCCCGCGAGATGATGCCGTTCATGATCGAGCGCGTGCACGCCAGGCTCGATGGCGTGTGCTGCGGCGAGGGCGTGATGGACGCTGCGGCGGCGCGGCTGCCGCCACGGGCGCTGGTGTTCGTGTTCGATCCTGATGGCGAGGTGATCGGCAAGGCGGGAGGCGCGCTGGCGTCGCTGCAGGACGTGCATGCGACCGTCATCCACGGCCGTTTCGCCATGACGGCGACGCGTGTCGCCGGCGCTCGACGCGAACGCCTCGCCTTCGAGCTGGTGTCCCCCGGCCGCCTGGTGCGCCTGGCCGATGGCCGGATGGGCACCATCCATGCCCTGCTCGTGCCAGAGCCTGGCCGGCAGGCACGCGTCGCTGCCACCCTTGGCAGCCTCGATCAGGGGCTGCTGCTGCTGACCCTGACCATCGGCACGTGCGGTCTCGTCCTCACGTGGTTCATCGCGCACGGGGCCCTGCGGCCACTTGCTGGACTGCGCGCCGCCACCGCCGCGCTCGGCGACGGCGCCTTCGACCGGCGCGTCCCGGTCCAGGGGCCGAGCGAGGTGGCCGACCTCGCCGTGGACTTCAATCGCCTCGCCGCACGCCTGCAGGATCAACACGCCCTGCGACAGGCCATGACCAACGACGTGGCGCACGAGCTCCGGACCCCGCTCACGGCCATGCGCTGCCGGCTCGAGAGCGTGCGCGACGGCGTCAGCGCCGATCCGACCCGCACCTGCGAGGCGCTGTACGACGACGTGCTGCATCTCACGAGGCTGGTCGACGACCTGCAGGACATCGCCCTGGCGGAATCGCGCGAACTGCGGTTGTCGCGTCGTCCGCTCCGCCTGCGAGACGAGGTCGACGGCGCACTGGCGACGCTCGGGCTCGACGGCGCGCCCCGCGTCCACGTCGACGTCCCCACCGCCCTCGTGGTCGATGCCGACTCGACGCGGCTGCGTCAGGTGCTCGTGAACCTGCTCGGCAACGCGCGCCGACACGCCCCAGAGGATGCCGACATCCGCGGACGGGCGCACGCCGAGGGTGCGGAGGTCGTCGTCGAGGTCGAGAACGACGGCAGTCACATCCCGCCAGACCACCTGGCGCGCGTCTTCGAGCGGTTCTGGCGGGTGGATGCCGCCCGCGATCGCGACAGCGGCGGCTCCGGCCTCGGCCTGGCCATCGTCAAGCACCTCGTCGAGGCGCACGGCGGCCGAGTCTCGGCGCGCAGCAGCGCAACGACCGTGACGATGAGCTTCACATTGCCGGTGGCGTCCACCACGACCTGATCGCCCGTCCTGACCCGACGTCGAGTGCTGACCTTGCCCGAGGTTCCACCGACCTGCGACATTCCGGCATCGCAGCATCGCGGAATTACCGTGGGCCGGCCTGAGAACAGCCGGCCGAACGCTGAGTGCTGACCTTGCCCGAGG
>NZ_JBIINP010000224.1:0-6056 GCF_044337415.1 Luteitalea sp. | reverse complement strand
CTCCTGTAGGCGGGGACCTACACATGTGGATGTCGTGACGCCGCGATCCGTGCAACGGCGCACGGACGGACGTACCATCTACCCCATGCGCGGCGCCATCCGGGCCATCGTCCAGAAGCACAACGGCGAACGGCGACAACTCCTCGCGATGCTGCGGGAGGTGCAGGCGGCCTTCAGGTGCATCCCCGAAGACGCGATCACCTTCCTGGCCGAGGACCTCGATCTCTCCCGCGTACAGGTCGAGGGCACGGCGACCTTCTACCACTTCCTCTCGCGCGAACACCGCGGCAACGTCACCGTCTACCTGAACACGAGCGCCATGTCCGAGCTCTCGGGGGGACTCGAGGTGGCCGCGGCGTTCGAGGAGGCGGTGGGCACCCGTTTCGGTACCACCACGGCCGACCGCGCCATCGGGCTCTACACGACTTCCTGCATCGGCATGTCTGACCAGGAGCCGGCCGCGCTGATCAACGACGTGCCCTTCACGCGCCTCACCCCGGATCGTGTCCGCGAGATCGTCGCGGGACTGCGGGCCGGCAAGGACGTGCGCGAGCTGGTCGGACCGCTCGGCGACGGACGCAACGCCACGCCGCTGATCCATGCCGAGGTCCACAACCACATCCGTCACACTGGCTCGGTGTTCTTCGCGCCGTTCACGCCGGGCGCCGCGCTGTCGCAGGCGCTCGAGATGGCCTCACTCGAGGTGATCGACAGCGTGAAGAAGTCGGGCCTCCGCGGCCGTGGCGGCGCCGGCTTCTCGACGGGGCAGAAATGGGCCTCGTGCCGCGCCACCGAGGGCGAGTCGCGCTACGTGATCTGCAACGCCGACGAGGGCGAGCCGGGCACCTTCAAGGACCGCGTCATCCTCACCGAGTGCGCGGAGCTGATGTTCGAGGGCATGACCGTCGCCGGCTATGCCGTCGAGGCCAAGCGCGGGTTGCTGTACCTGCGCGGCGAGTACGCGTACCTGGTGCCGCATCTCGAGGCCGTCCTGCAGCGCATGCGCGACCACCACCTGCTCGGCAAGCGCATCCTGGGCACGCACTTCAGCTTCGACATCGCGCTGCGCGTCGGCGCGGGCGCGTATATCTGCGGCGAGGAGTCGGCACTCATCGAGTCGGCGGAGGGCAAGCGCGGCACGCCGCGCAACCGCCCGCCGTTTCCCACCGTGTCCGGCTACCGGCACCGCCCGACGATCGTCAACAACGTCGAGACGTTCGGCTGTGCCGCGCGCATCGCCGAGCACGGCTGGCAGTGGTTCCGCGCGATGGGCACGGCCGCGTCGGCCGGCGTGAAGCTGCTCAGCGTGTCGGGCGACTGCGAACGCCCTGGCGTGTACGAGGTGCCGTGGGGCACCACGGTGCACGACGTGCTCGAGCGCTGTGGTGCGGCCCCGGCGCTGTGCGTGCAGGTCGGCGGGCCGTCGCGCACGTACGTCCCTCCGTCGCAATTCCACCGGCGCATCGCCTACGAGGATCTCGACACGGGCGGCGCCGTCACCGTGTTCGGCGCCCACCGCGACCTGCTGCAGATCGTGCGCAATCACATGCAGTTCTTCGCCAACGAGAGCTGCGGCTTCTGCGTCCCCTGCCGCGCCGGCAACACGCTGCTGCTGAAGGCGCTCGACAAGATTCGCGCCGGTCACGGCACCACTGCGGACCTTGATGCCATCGAGCACCTCGGCTCGATCGTCATCAAGACCTCGCGCTGCGGCCTCGGCCAGACGTCGCCGAATCCCCTGCTCAGCACGCTCACGCACTTCCGCGACACGTACCTGCAGCGGGTCCGCAGCGACGTCGACTTCGTCTCGCAGTTCAACCTGGAGGCCGCCACGGCGGAATCCATCGCCGTCGCCGGCCAGACGCCGGTCACGGAGCAGGCGTGACATGGAACAAGGCCTCGTCGAGATCACGCTGAACGGCACCATCATCCGCGCCAAGGACGGCCAGAGCATCGTCGAGGCGGCGCGCGAGAGTGGCATCTACATCCCCACGCTGTGCGACTACAAGAGCCTGCCGCCGGCCGGCACGTGCCGCATGTGCATGGTGAAGGTCGGCAACCGGATCATCTCCGGCTGCACGACGCCCGTGTCCAACGGCATGGTGGTGGAGAGCGAGAGTCCGGAGCTCGCCGACCTCCGCAAGGGCATCATCGAGATGCTCTTCGTGGAGGGCAACCACATGTGCCCGAGCTGCGAGAAGAGCGGCGACTGCGAACTGCAGGCGCTGGCCTACCGGTACCGCATGGACGTGCCGCGGTTCCCGTTCTCGTTCACCAACCGCAGCATCGACGCGTCGCTGCCGCACCTGATCCTCGAGCACAACCGCTGCATCCAGTGCCTGCGCTGCGTGCGCGGCGTCAAGGCGCGTGGCGGGCAGGACATCTTCGGCTTCACCGACCGCGGCCGCGAGATCCGCATCACGGTCGACACCACCCACCCCGAGGCGATGTCGGACGAGATCGCGAAGAAGGCCGAGGCCATCTGCCCGGTGGGCGCCCTCATCCGCAAGGGGCCGCACTACACGACGCCGGTCGGCAAGCGGCGCTTCGACCTGACGCCGATCGGCACCGACGTGGAGAAGGGCGGCGAAGGCGCATGAGCGAGCCACGGAAGAAGCTGACTCTCGCGACGACATCGCTGGCGGGCTGCTTCGGCTGCCACATGTCGTTCCTCGACATCGACGAGAAGATCCTCGAGCTCGTGCAGCTCTACGACTTCCGCGCCTCGCCGATCGACGACTTCAAGAAGCTCACCGAACCCTGCGACGTCGGCCTGGTCGAGGGCGGGTGCTGCAACACGCACAACGTCCACGTGCTGCGCGAGTTCCGCAAGTACTGCCGCATCCTGGTGTCGGTGGGGCAATGTGCGATCACGGGCGGGCTGCCCGCGATGCGCAACGGCATCCCCATGAGCGAGCTGTTCACCGAGTCGTACCTGAAGGGGCCGACCTGCGACTCGCAGATCATCCCGCACGACGAGGACATCCCCGCCATCCTCGACCGCATCTACCCGTGCCACGAGGTGGTCAAGATCGACGCCTTCCTGCCCGGCTGCCCGCCGCATCCCGAGGTCATCTGGGAGACGCTGAGCGCCATCGCCAAGGGCAAGCCGATCGAGGCCATCCCGTACCAGCACTTCAAGTTCGACTGACGAGGCGCCCGATCATGCCCCGCAAGATCACCATCGAGCCGGTCACCCGCGTCGAGGGCCACGGCAAGGTCACCATTCGCATCGACGACGACAACCGCGTCACCGACACGCGGTTGCACATCGTGGAGTTCCGCGGCTTCGAGCGTTTCGTCCAGGGCCGCCCGCTCTGGGAGGTCGTCGTCCTCGTGCAGCGGCTGTGCGGCATCTGCCCGGTGAGCCACCACCTGTGCGCCGCCAAGGCCATGGACGTGGTGAGCGGCGTGCGATCGGACCACCTCACGCCCACCGCCGACAAGATGCGGCGGTTGATGCACTACGGGCAGATGTTTCAGTCGCACGTGCTGCACTTCTTCCACCTCGCCTCCCCGGACCTGCTGTTCGGCATGGAGTCCGATCCCGCGCAGCGCAACATCGTCGGCGTGCTCGGCGCGTTCCCCGAGGTGGCGCGCAAGGCCGTGCTGATGCGCAAGTTCGGGCAGGAGGTGATTCGCGTCACCGCCGGCAAGAAGATCCACGGCACAGGCGCCCTGCCGGGGGGCATCAACAAGCACCTGACGGCGGAGGAGCGCGACGCCCTGCTCGTGGGCACGTTCGAGTTCAACGCCGATCGCATGGTGGAGTGGGCGCAGGAAGGCCTGGAGCTGTTCAAGGCCCACCAGCGTACGCACAAGGACCTGATCGACGGCTTCGCCGCCTTTCCGTCGAACTACCTGAGCCTCGTCCGCGCCGACGGCGCGCTCGACCTGTACCACGGCGGCCTCCGCGCGGTGGACGAGTTCGGCGAGAAGATCTTCGACCACGTCGACTACCAGGAGTACGCCAGCTACATCGCCGAGGAGACGCGCAGCTGGACGTACATGAAGTTCCCGTTCATCCGCAGCCTCGGGCGCGAGAAGGGCTGGTATCGCGTCGGGCCGCTGGCGCGGCTGAACACGTGCGACTTCATCCCGAGCCCTCTCGCGCAGGCCGAGTTCGAGATCTACAAGGCCTACACGCAGGGACGCCCGAACGGCATGTCGATGCACATGCACTGGGCCCGCCTCATCGAGGTGCTGCACGCCGCCGAGGTGATCCGCGACCTGCTGAAGGATCCGGACCTGCTGTCGGGCGAGCTGATGACGACGGGCGTGCGTCGCGGCGAGGGCGTGGGCGTGATCGAGGCGCCACGCGGCACGCTGTTCCATCACTACCAGGTGGACGAGCACGACCTCGTGACGATGTGCAACCTGATCGTCTCGACGACGAGCAACAACGAGGCGATGAACCGCGCCGTCCACTGGGTGGCCGACCATGTGATCAGTGGCCACGAGGACGTCACCGAGGGCATGCTGAACCAGGTGGAGGTCGCCATCCGCGCCTACGACCCGTGCCTCAGTTGCGCGACCCACGCGCTCGGGCAGATGCCGCTGCACCTGCGCGTCGAGAACGAGCAGGGCGAACTCCTGCGCGAGTTCGTCAGGGACTCCTCGACTCACTCGGCGTGAACGTGGGAGCCGAGCTCAGGGCAAGCGTTCTTCCGACGCTCGCGCCAGGCGCGCGCGTACTCGTGTTCGGCATCGGCAACCCCGGGCGCGGTGACGACGCGCTCGGGTGCCGGGTGGTCGAGTGGCTCGAGGCCGCCGGCGTGCCGCCAGGCGTGACGCTCGACGCCAACTACCAGCTCACGCCGGAAGACGCCCTCACTCTTGCCGATCACGACGTGGTGCTCTTCGTGGATGCGACCGTCGCCCCCGACGCGCCGGTGCCGTACCACGTGGCGCCTGCCGACACCGCGGACGAGCCGACCTTCTCGACGCATGCCATGAGCATCGGCTCGGTGCTGGCGCTTGCGAGGCAACTCGCCGGTCGCGAGCCGCGTGCCTGGACGATGGCCATCCCCGCGTATGGCTTCGAGATCAACGACGACCTCACACCGCAGGCGGCTGCGAACCTGGCGCGCGCCTGCGACGAGGTGCGCAGGTGGCTGTCACGAAGGTAGGGCGGGGTGTCCCACCCCGCCGTGAGTCGACAGCCGCGCGATCGCTTGCCCCGAGCGCCAAGCCCCCAGCCCCGACCGTGAAGTCTGAGCCATGACCCTGATCGGCATCGACGGCTGTCGGGGCGGCTGGCTCTGTGTGTGTGACACCCACGGCGAAGTCGACGCCATCATCGCGCCCTCGCTCGCGCACGTCCTCGAGGCATGCACGCCCGATATCGTCGTGATCGACATGCCCATCGGGCTGTCGGCGAGTGGGCCGCGTGCGTGCGACACGCTTGCGCGACGTGCGCTGGCGCCCACGCGCGCGAGCAGCCTGTTCCCGGCACCCGTCCGTGGCGCGCTCGGACACCCCACATACGAGGCGACCTGCGCCGCGCATCGGGCCATCGACGGCCGCGCCATCAGCAAGCAGGCGTGGTTCATCCTGCCGAAGATCGCCGAGGTCGATGCGGTGCTGCAGCAGCACCCGCGATGGCGCGACGTGCTGCATGAGGGCCACCCCGAGCTGTCGTTCGCGACGTGGAACGGCGGCGAGCCGATGACGCACGCCAAGAAGACCAACGAGGGCCGTGTCGAGCGTCGCGCGTTGATCGACGCACGGTGGCCTGGCGTTGTTGACCGCCTGGCGTCGACGCTGCCACGCGGCGCCTGGGCGCCTGACGACCTGCTCGACGCCGTCGCCGTCCTCTGGACCGCGCACCGCCTCGCCCGCGGCGAGGCCGTCGTCCGCCCGGACCCGCCCGCCCGCGACGCGACGGGCCTCAGGATGAGCATCACCGCATAGGGTCGGCAGTCGGGAGTCGGGAGTCGGCAGTAAGGTGCCCGGCTATCCGCATGTCGCTGTCAGGAGGAAGGGCCGGTTGTCCCAACCCGGCCCTGAGCGGCCGGGCTCGGAGAGCCGGCCCTACCTTCGTCCTTCGTCCTTCG
>NZ_JBIINP010000358.1:0-3072 GCF_044337415.1 Luteitalea sp. | reverse complement strand
GTGAGCAGGATCTCGCCGGCGCCGCGATCGGCGGCCTCGCGGGCCCACTCGACGGCGTCGCGCCCGGTCGGCGTCGAGCCGCTGCGCACGTACACGCCGAAGCGATCGCCCTCGAGCGTCGCGTCGATCGCCACCACGACGGCCTGTGATCCGTAACGACGTGCCAGTGCGGTGATCAGCGCCGGGTTGGCCACGGCGGCGCTGTTGATGCTGACCTTGTCGGCGCCCGCCTCCACAGCCGCCGCCGCATCGTCTTCAGACGCGATGCCGCCGCCCACCGCCAGCGGGATGAACAGCTCCTTCGCGACCGTCGCCACCGTGCGCGCCATCGTGCGGCGCTTCTCCAGCGTCGCCGTCACGTCGAGGATCACGAGCTCGTCGATCCCCTCCACGTTGTAGCGCTTGGCGAGCTCCGCGGGGTCGCCGGCGTTGCGCAGCCCCTCGAAGTTCACGCCCTTCACGACCTGCCCGTCGCGCACGTCGAGGCACGCGATGATGCGCTTGGACAGCATCAGCGTCCCCCTCGAGGCCGGTCTGCATCGGCCGGCCGAGATCCGCCGAAGCCGCCAGGCGAAGGCGGACGGCCATCGCAGGCGACATCCAGGAAATTCCGCAACATGCGTAACCCCGTATTCCCGCTCTTCTCGGGATGGAACTGCGCGCCGAACACGAGGTCGTGCTCGACGACGCTGGCGAAGGGTACACCGTGCGTGGTGAGGGCGACGGTGGCCTCGCTGTCGGGCGCGACGTACGAGTGCGTGAAGTAGGCCTGCGCCTCGTCCTCGATGCCCACGAGCAGCCGCGACGGCCGCCCCGTCTGCTTCAGCGCATTCCAGCCCACGTGAGGCACTTTCAACCGGGCGGGTGCGCCCGCCCGGTTGTCCGCCGAAGCCTTGGCGAAGGCGGACTCATCACCCGGCTCCAGCTTCACGCAGCGGCCGGGCAGCACGCCGAGGCCGGGCACGTCCGGCGCCTCTTCGCTGCCTTCGAAGAGCCATTGCTGGCCGAGGCAGATGCCGAGCAGCGGGACGCCTGCGGCGAGGCGCGCCTTGATGGCGGCGTGCCAGGTGGCGTCGAGCGCGGCGGTGGCCTCGAAGTGGCCGACGCCGGGCACGATGATCGCGTCGGCGCCGTCGAGGTCCTCGGGGCGTTCGGGCGTGAGGATCTCCGCGCCGAGAGACGTGAGCGCCTTGCGCACCGACGTCAGGTTGCCGGCCTTGTAGTCGATGAGGGCAACGATCACAGCAGGCCCTTCGTGCTCGGCAGCATGCGCGCGAGCTGCTTGTCCTTCGCGCAGGCGACGCGCATCGCGCGCGCGAAGGCCTTGAACACGGCCTCGATGCGGTGGTGGCTCGAGCGGCCGTACATCACCTTCACGTGGACGTTGGCGCGCGCGCCCTGGGCGAAGCCCTCGAAGAAGTCGTGCAGCAGCTCCACCTGCAGGTCGCCGACCAGCCGCACCTTCACGCCGAGATCGACCACCGCGTGCGGGCGGCCGCTGAGGTCGACGGCCGCAATCGCCAGCGTCTCGTCCATCGGCATCAGGAAGTAGCCGGCGCGGTTGATGCCGAGCTTGGTGCCGAGCGCCTGGGTGAAGGCCTCGCCGAGCGCGATGCCGACGTCTTCCACGGTGTGGTGCTGGTCGACGTCGAGGTCGCCGTCGGCCCTCAGCGTCATGTCGAAGGCGCCGTGCCGCGTGAACAGCTCCAGCATGTGATCGAAGAAGCGGATGCCGGTGGCGATCTCGTACCGGCCCTTGCCCTCGATGCCGAGCTTGATGTCGATCTTGGTCTCGCGGGTGTGCCGCGTGATCACGCCCTTGCGCACAGGATCTCCTCCATGGCGTCGATGCACGCCCGGGTGTGGGCGACGAGCCCGGTGGTCACGCGCACGCAGCCCGCGCAGCCAGGCTGCGTGTCGCGATCGCGGATGTAGATGTTGCGGGCCTGCAGCCCGTCGATCAGCGCGCGGCGACGATCGCCGGCGCGCACGAGCACGAAGTTGGCCTCGCTGCGCACGTAGCCGAGGCCCCAGCGGTCGCACGCCGCGTACAGCAGCTCGCGCGACTCGCGCACCTGCGCGCGGTAGCCGTCCATGTAGGCGCGATCGGCGAGTGCCGCCTCGAGCGCCGCCACCACGAACACGTTGAGCGAATAGGGCGGCAGCACGCGACGCATCCGCGTGATCACGTCCTCGCGTCCCACCAGCGCGCCGACGCGCATGCCCGCCAGGCCGTACGCCTTGGCGAACGTGCGGCCGACCACCATGTTCGGGTAGGCGTCGATCATCGGGATCACGCTCTCGCCGCCGAACTCCACGTAGGCCTCGTCGAGCAGCAGCAGCCCGCCGGGCGGCAGGATCGACGCCAGCCACGCCACCTCGTCGCGCGTGAGCGACAGGCCGCTCGGGTTGCCCGGCGATGCGATGAACAGCACCCCGGTGCGTGGCGTGACCGCCGCGGCGATCGCCGCGCGATCGAGCGACAGCTCCGGCCCCGGCATCACCCGCACCACCGTGCCGCCCACAGCCTCCACCGCATCGGCATACATCCCGAACGCCGGCTCGATGATGACGGCCTCGGAAAGGCTGCCCCCGGACGTAGGCGCGGGACTTGTCCCGCGCGCGGCGTCGGAGGGGCTACCGGCTGTAGGCTGCAGGCTGCCCGATCCTCCGGTACCCGGCACCCCGTACCCGGTACCCGGGCTCCTGAGCTGCGCCAGCGCGATGGCGAAGATGCCCTCGTCGAGGCCGTTGGTCAGCACCACCCGCGCCGGCGCGACGCCGAGGTGATCGGCGACGGCCTGCGTCACGCGCGTGTAGTCGGGGTACTTCGCGATGGTCTCGCGCGTCACGCGTGCGATGGCCTCGACCACCGCCGGCGAGCAGCCACCGGTGTGTTCGTTGAGGTGCAGCCGCAGTGCGTCGGCGGGCGCGTCCGCGCGGTCGTACGCGTAGACGTCGGGCGTGCTGCTCATCGGCGGGACCTGGCTAACGGCCGGGTCGGAGACCCGGCCCTACCCACGCGGAGGCGGATCGAGGCGGCGTGCAGCTTCAACCCCTCCGCGTCGGCCA
>NZ_JBIINP010000357.1:0-3078 GCF_044337415.1 Luteitalea sp. | reverse complement strand
CGCAGGTCTCCAGCTTCGCCACGGCGTTCGTCTCCGTGTTCGCGGTGATCTTCCTGGTCTTCCGCTCCTTCAAGTTCGGCGTGCTCGCGATCATCCCGAACGTGATCCCCGTGATCATCGTGCTCGGCGCCATGGGCTGGCTCGACATCTCGATGAACGTTGCCACGGTGATGGTCGCCAGCATCGCGCTCGGCGTGGTGGACGACGACACGATCCACTTCATCAGCCGCTACAGGCGCGAGGTCCACGACGGCCGGAGCACCGACGAGGCCCTGGCGATCGCCACCGAGGAGGAAGGACGCGCGTCGCTGACCACCGCGATGATCAACACCCTGGCGTTCTCGGTGCTCGCGCTCTCGGACTATCGGCCCTCGGGCTGGTTCGGGGGCCTACTCGCGCTGACGATGGCGGTGGCGTTCCTGGCCGAGGTGTTCCTGCTGCCGGCCATCATCAAGCTGGTGCCCAGCCTGTTCTCCGCCGAGCGGCTTCGCGCGGCACAGGCTCGCACGGCGTGACAAGGACGACCTGCCGGTGGGCCGCCCGAGCGGCGGCCGGATGGCTCGCGATCGCGTCGGGCGTGGCCCTCGCGCAGCCGACGATCACCTCGCGCGGGAGCGTGTCGGCGATGGTGGACGCGCTGCCCAATGTCGACGCGACGGAACTGCGCGTACGGCTCGACGAGGTGATCGACGTCGAGTTCGACGACCAGTGGGTGATCAAGGTCGGGAGTTGGGTCGACGTGCTCGGCGCGCAGCGGCGTGGCCAGGGCGAGGCCGACCTCGTGTACCAGCCGGGCGAGATCTACGTGCGCCACCGGCGCGGACACTTCGACCTCACCGCAGGCTTCCAACGCATCGTGTGGGGCACGCTCGACGAGATCCAGCCGACCGACGTCATCAACCCGATCGACGTGAGCCGGTTCCTCATGGAGGGGCGCGGCGAGGCACGGCTGCCGGTGCTGGCGCTGCGTGGCCGCGCGTTCCTCCCGGGCGACACGACCGTTGACGCGGTGTACGTCCCCGCCTTCCGTCGCGGGCGGTACGACCTGCTCGACGAACCCTCGTCGCCGTTCAACCTGCAGGCCGACCAGTGCCAGGCCGACGTGTGCATCGCGACCACGCCCGGGGCGCCGGGCACCGCGGTGGTGCTCCCGCTCGTGTCCGACCCGCCGGCGCGCACGCTCGAGCACGGCAGCGGCGGCGTGCGCGTGACGCGTCCGTTCGGCGGCGTCGACCTCGGCGCGAGCGTGTACCGCGGCTGGCAGGCATTCCCGCTCGTCGCGCTCACGGTGGTGCCGACGGTGATGCCCGCGGGCGGCGTCGGCGTGTCGCCAGCGCTGACCTCGGTAGCCCTGCGCGAGTCGTGGTCGCGGTTGACGATGGTCGGCGGCGACCTCGAGGCGGCGCAGGGGTCGGTGACCTGGCGGGCGGAGGGCGCCTGGCTGGTCGACACGGGCCTGCAGGCCGAGCCCGGTGGCCGCGTCGTGGACGGCCGGAGTCTGCAGATCGGGGCGGGACTGGACTGGACCGTCGGCCCGTGGCGCCTGTTCGGCAACGCCATCGCGCGGCGCGCGTGGGCAGTCGGCCCGACTGCCGCGCTCGTGCCCTCGACCGGCGGGCTGCAGTTGGTGGGCGGCGCCGAGCGCAAGTTCGCGCGCGATACGCGGCTCGTGCGCGGCTTCGCGGTGGTGGATCCGGGTGAGGGCACGGCGTTCGTCCGCGGCCTCGGCGCCTGGAACGTGCGCGACAATCTCTGGATCGAGGGGTCGGCCGCCTGGTTCACCGGCGACGGCACCGACTTCCTCGGCCGCTTCACCGATCGCGACTTCGTCTCGGTGAGGGTGAAGTACTACTTCTGAGAACGGCTACAGGCTACGGGCTACAGGCGGCCTGTGGCCTCTAGCCTGTAGCCTGTTCCCCATGCGCTACACCCGCCTGACCGCCCAGCACTCGTCGCCGTATGCCGGTGGCTTCGTGCACGCCTACCTGCTGCACGGGGAGGTGCCGACGCTCGTCGATGCGCCCACGGGCGATCCCGCCTTCCTCGACGAACTCGCCGAGGCCCTCGAGGCGGCCGGCGACGGACCGCTGGCCCAGGTGATCGTCACGCATGCCCACCCGGACCACATCGATGGCGCGGCAGCGATTCATGCGCGCTGGCCGCAGGCCGTCTTCCGCAAGCGCGCGCCACTGCCGGAGGGCGACGGCATCGACTGGCAGCTGATCGAGAAGGAGCCGATGCTGCCTGCGGGCGACGGGCCGCTGTGGATTCTGCGTACGCCGGGCCACGCGCCGGATCATTCGTGCGTGTTCGACATCCACGACGGCCTGCTCGTGGGCGGCGACCTCGCGATCAACGGCAGCACGGTGACGATCCTGGCCGACCACGGCGGCAGCCTGCGCGACTACCTCCGCAGCCTGCGAACGGTGCTGGAACTGCAGCCGCGCGTCATCCTCCCTGCGCACGGCGACACGATCACGCAGCCCGCGTCGCTGTTGCGCGGCTACATCTCGCACCGCCTGGCGCGCGAGCAGCAGGTGCTCGAGTGCCTCGCCGCCGGCATCGACACGGCTGACGCCATCGTCGATCGCCTGTATGCTGCCCTCGCCGACGCCTTGAAGCCCGCGGCGCGGCAGAACGTGCTGGCCCACCTCCACAAGCTCGTGGAGGACGGCCGCGTGTCCGAGGCGGGCGACCACTGGCACCTCCGGAGCGCCTGATGCTGCTGTACCGCACCGACCACGGCCTGGTCCTCGTGACCGACGGGCGCTCGCTGCGCCTGACCGATCTCTCCTTCGACGAACTGCTCCAGGACGGGGCGCCTGTCGCCCGCCTGCGCGCCCATGCGGCGCGCGCGCAGGAAGTGGACGGCGCCACGCCGCAGGTGCTGCTGGCCCCCATCGGTTCGCAGGAGGTGTGGGCGGCGGGCGTCACGTATTTCCGCAGCCGAGACGCACGGATGGACGAGTCGCGCGAGAGCGGCGGCGCGACCTTCTACGACCGCGTGTACGAGGCACCGCGCCCCGAGATGTTCTTCAAGGCGACGCCGCAGCGCGTGGTGGGGCCGGGCGGCACGGT
>NZ_JBIINP010000134.1:0-11200 GCF_044337415.1 Luteitalea sp. | reverse complement strand
CCCTCGGCGAACTCGAGGAACAGCCGACGGGCCTCGGCGCTGATCGTCACCGCGTCGCCCGTGCGCTGCCGGAACTGATCGAGCTCGTACGCCAGGTTGGGCGCGATGTCCTCCGGGCGCTCTGCGAGACCCGGCATCCGGAACGTCCAGAGGTTGATGCGCGCGAGCAGATCTTCCCGAAAGCGCCCGTCGCGCACGGCCCGGGCCAGATCGCGGTTGGTGCCGGCAATCAACTGGAAGTCGCTGCCCACCTCGCGGTCGCCGCCGAGCGGCAGGAACCGCTTTTCCTCGAGCGCCCGCAGCAGCATCGCCTGCTCGTCGCGACCAAGCTCCCCGATCTCGTCGAGGAACAGCACACCCTGATCGGCAGACCGCAGCAGGCCCGGGCGGTCGTGCGCCGCACCGGTGAACGCGCCGCGGACGTGCCCGAAGAGCGCCGACATCGCCGCATCGCCACGGATGGTCGCGCAGTTGATCTCGACGAACGGCCCCCGCACCAGCCGACGCGCCTTCTTGAGGTCGTAGACGCGGCGCGCCATGCGCGACTTGCCCGCACCCGTCGGCCCGAGCAGCAGCACAGGCGCAGTCGATCGCGTCGCCACGCGATCGAGCTGCGCCACCAGCGCCTCGAACGCCGCGTTGCGCGTGCCTATCCCCGACGTCAGGATGGCGCGCTCGTCGATCGCGTCCCGTGCGAACCGCGACGCGATGCGGTCGTAGCGCGACAGGTCGAGGTCGATCACCTGGTACTCGCCCGGCACGATGCCGCGCGTACGGCGCGGCGGACTCGTCTGCACGAGGCGCCCCGGGATGTGCCGCGACTCGGTCAGCAGGAACAGGCAGATCTGCGCGACGTGCGATCCCGTGGTGATGTGCACGAGGTAGTCCTCGCGATCGGGATCGAACGGGTACGCCCGCGCGAAGTCGTGCAGGCTGGCGTAGACCGACTCGAAGTCCCACGCGTCGCGCGTCGCATCGGCGTGCAGCCGCACCTCGGTCTCCGGCGACACGTGCCCGATGTCGTCGCGCACCGTCGCCGCCAACGCCTCGTACCCCACCGGATACAGCAGCTCGAAGCGCGACACCACGAGGTCCTCGTGCTGGCACAACGAGACGGTCGGACGCCACTGCTCCCACCGCTTCAGCCCGGTGGCGCGATCGAGCGACACGCCGAGCAACCCGATCACGACGACGGGACGGTCATGCGCCATATCGCTAAATCATATCTCACGGGATAATTAAATAGGCCGCTCCGGTCTCTGCCCGTGAGTCGCGAGATGGCAGAGAAGCCCTTTCCGTGCAGATACTTGGCGCGATCACACCGGAATCGCGCAGCCGCTGGCACCGTGGCTGCACTTGGAAGAGGCACGGACCGCGACCTGACGCAGGCCGCGCACGAGGACACGAACATGGCAGGACTTCTGAGCATCGACGGCAGCCAGGGCGAAGGAGGCGGGCAGGTCCTGCGCACCGCGCTGGCGCTCGCGCTCGTGACCGGGCGCCCCTTCCGCATCGAGCGGATTCGCGCCGGTCGCCTGAAGCCAGGGCTACTCCGGCAGCACCTGACCGCGGTGGAGGCGGCGGCGCAGATCGGCAGCGCCGCCGTCTCCGGGGCCGAGCTCGGCTCGCAGGCGCTGACCTTCGAGCCGGGCGATGTACGCGGGGGCGACCTGCGGATCGCGATCGGCACGGCGGGCAGCGCCACGCTGGTGCTGCAGGCGATCCTGCCGGCCCTGCTGCTGGCGCGCACCCCGTCGCGCGTGGTGCTCGAAGGCGGCACGCACAACGCGTACGCGCCGCCGTTCGAGTACTTCGACCTGACGCTGCTGCCGCTGCTCCGTCGCATGGGCGCGCAGGTGGAGGCGCGCCTCGAGCGCCACGGCTTCTACCCCGCAGGCGGCGGCCGCCTCGTGGTCGACATCACGCCGGTAGATGGGCTCGCGCCGCTGACGCTGATGGACCGCGGCCCCGTGCAGATCTCGGCGCGGGCGCTCGTGTCGGCCGTGCCGCTCGATGTGGCCCGCCGCGAGCTGACCGTCGTGCACGAGCAGCTCGGCGTCCCCTTGTCGGCGCTGGAACCGGTCATCGTCGAGGACTCGCCCGGGCCGGGCAACGTGCTGCTGATCACGCTGGCGTCCGACGCGGTCACTGAGGTGGTGACGGGCTTCGGCGACAAGCGCGTGGCGGCGGGCGCGGTGGCAGGGGGCGCCTGCCGGGAGGCCAGGACGTACCTGGCGGCCGACGTGCCGGTCGGCATACACCTGGCCGACCAAATGCTGGTGCCGCTTGCGCTGGCGGGCGGCGGCACCTTCCGGACGCTGGCGCCAACACGGCACACGACGACGAACGCGGCGGTGATCGAGTCGTTCGGCGTGGCCCGGGTGGCGTTCGACGAACAGGGAGACGGCACGTGCACGGTGACAGTCGCGGGAGAGGGACTGTCCACGCGTCAGGTGTGAGTCACGAATGACGCATCAGAGAGTGGGAGCAGTGACATGAAGACGAAGCAGCTGGTGAAGCTCGGCATCCCCGCCGGCCCCTGCACAGAGGAAGCCCAGCGGCTCGTGGCCGCGGGCCTGACGAAGGCCGGCGTCGACGTGGTCGATGCGCTGCGGCGGGTCGCCGACGCGCCGGGTGAATTCCTGCAGGACGAGCGATTCGCGACGCTGGCCGCGGCCATTCTGGCGGAGCGCGAGGCGCACGCGTTCACGCCCCGCGATGCGCCGGCGCCGTACCAGGTCTGGAGCGGCGACCACGACATGGAGCCGCGGGCGCTGGACCAGATGCGCAACGCCTGCAGCCTGCCCGTATCGGTCGCCGGCGCGCTGATGCCCGACGCGCACACCGGGTACGGCCTGCCGATTGGCGGCGTGCTGGCCACCGACAACGCGGTGATCCCGTATGCGGTGGGCGTGGACATCGCCTGCCGCATGAAGCTCACCGTGCTCGACCTGCCGGTCGACTGGCTCGACACGATGCAGGAGCGGCTCGCGGCCGTGCTCACGCGGGAGACCCGGTTCGGCGTGGGCGCGACGCACTCGCGCAAGCAGCAGCACGACGTGCTGGACGCCGACTGGACGGTGTCGCCGATCACGCAGCGGCTGAAGGACAAGGCGTGGGCGCAGCTGGGCACGAGCGGCAGCGGCAACCACTTCGTCGAGTTCGGATCGCTCACGGTGAGCGACCCGTCGGTAGGGCTGCCTGTCGGCCAGTACCTCGCGCTGCTGAGCCACTCGGGGAGCCGGGGGACCGGCGCGGAAGTCGCCGGGCACTACAGCAAGCTCGCGCGGAAGCTGCACCCTGAGCTGCCCACGTCGCTGGCCGAGCTCTCGTGGCTCGGGCTCGACACCGAGGAGGGCCAGGAGTACTGGGCAGCGATGGAGCTGATGGGCCAGTACGCCGCAGCCAACCACGCGGTGATCCACCGGCTGGTGGCACGGGCGCTCGACGTCGAGGTGCGGCTCGACATCGAGAACCACCACAACTTCGCGTGGCGCGAGCGGCACCAGCTGCCCGATGGCACCGAACGCGAGGTGGTGGTCCACCGCAAGGGCGCGACGCCTGCCGGCGAGGGCGTGCTCGGCATCATCCCCGGGTCGATGGCGACGCCGGGGTACGTGGTGCGCGGCAAGGGGTCGGCCGCGTCGCTGCGGTCGGCCGCGCACGGGGCGGGCCGGTGCATGAGCCGCACGGCCGCGCGCGCCACGTGCTCATGGGACGAGGCGAACGCGTTCCTGCGGGACCGTCGGGTCACCCTGCTCTCGGCGGGGCTCGACGAGGTGCCGATGGTCTACAAGGACATCGACGCCGTGATGGCCGCGCAGCAGGACCTCGTGGACGTGCTCGCGCGGTTCGATCCGCGGGTGGTCAGGATGGCCGAGTCGGGAGAGCGGCCCGAAGACTGACGCGGCAGCAAGATCGCCGGAGGCGCGTTGTCGACGCGTCACGGCGAGTGGCTCGACCGCCCGGCGCCAGCAATGTGGGCGTCGGGCGGCAGGGCTACGGCATCGGCCTGGTGGAGGGTCACCGGCGCGGCGGCGCTGGTCTCGAGCGAGCGGCCTCCTCGGCCTCCTCGCGTTCGTCGTCGTCGAGGTCCACGGCCAGGGGCGCGAAGACCGCCTGACGGACGCCCGGGTAGGGCGTGTCCCACCCCCGCACCATGCCCCACGTGATCCGGTTCAGGAGCGCGGTGGGCGCGGCATCCGGCACGTCGAATCGCATGCGCAGCGTCTGCTCGGCCGCGCGACGCGTCGGCCCGCGCATGGCCGACAGGGCCGGCGTCTTGTCGAAGATCGACTGCATCGGTTCGACCGCCGTGTAGGGCGTGACGTCGGCCGTCGTCGTGAAGCTGGCCCGCATGTCCGTCGCGATCAGGTCGAACAGCGACATCGTCGGCAGGCCCAGCATCAACTCGATGGTCTTGACCATGCTCTGCTGGGCGTAGAAGGTCGAGTCGACGTGGCCGCGGCGCGTGTACGGCGAGATGGCCAGCGCGATGGTGCGGTGCCCGTCTACATGGTCCACGCCGCCCTGTGCGTCGTCTTCGACCACGAAGATCGCCATCTTCTTCCAGAACTCCGTCTTCGACAGGCGCTCCACGATCTGACCGAGTGCGAGGTCGTTGTCGGCCAGCATGGCTTTCGCCGTGGAGAAGTCGGGCGTCGCGCCGCGCGTGTGGTCGCTCGGCAGCTGCAGGATCACGAGGTTGGGCATGCGCCCGGACTTCTGCCACCCCTCGAGGTCCTTCAGGAAGATTCGCGCCCGGACGACGTCGGGAATCGACTGCGTGTAGGGCGGGTAGTTGGCGGCGAGCACCTTGTTGAGCGGGGCCAGCGGTGCCGTGACCTTCCAGTCGGCGGTGAAGTCGTCGCCTGCCTTCCACCGCTGCAGCAACCGATCGCGCTGCTGCGCGTCGTCCTCGGGCAGGCGGCCGGCATACTCGCCATAGACGCGTACCGTCTTCCCACGGGCCTGCGCGAGGTCCCACAGGAACCCGGTGTTGGCATAGGCGATGGGGTCGGTGCCGTCGTACGGGTAGCTGCGGCCGACGTACCCGGGCCAGAGCGCGTAGCTCGTCTCGTTGGCCTGGGTCACCCACTGGTGGCCATCGCCGGAGTTGCCCCCCGTCGCGTAGAAGTTGTCGAGCAGCACGAAGTCGGTGGCCAGCCTGTGATGGTTCGGCGTCACGTCCTGGCCGAACATCACCAGCGACGGATCGCCGTTGCCGCGCGGCAGGTCGCCGAACAGCTGATCGTAGGTGCGGTTCTCCTTGATGATGTAGACCACGTGCTCGATCAGCGACGGATCGCCGGCGCGACGCGGCACGGGCAGCGCCTCGGTGGCCTTCGCCGCCGAGGCGAGGGAGGCGCGCGCCGTATCGATGTGGTTGTTCTCGGCGACCGCCGTCGTGTAGCCGTCGAGCGTTGCCTGATCCGGCACGTCGAGCACGTTCACCGTGCCGCGATAGGTGTGCACCTGGCGACGCTGCGGCTGCTCCTGGAACCCTGAGCCGACGCCGAGCAGCGTCGAGATCGCGAGCTTCGATCCCGAGGCGTCGAGCGCCAGGTGGTTCGGGTACCACGCCGTCGGGATGAGGCCGCGAATCTTCTCGGTCTTCACGTCGACGACCGCCACGGCGTTGAGCCCGCCCAGGGCGACGTAGAGCGTCCGCGCGTCGGGCGCGAGCGCGAGAGCCGACGGCGCTACACCCTTCAGCTCGAGGCCGAAGGGCCGCAGGGCCAGCGTGCCCGTCACCGCGGCACGCGCGCTGTCGATGATCGAGATCGTGTCCGTGTTGGCGTTGGCCACGTACAGGCGCCCACCGGGCTCGTCCCACGCCATGGCCACCGGGTGCAGGCCGACATCGACGGAGGCCGTGACCTGCCGCGACTCGAGGTCCACCCGAGCCACGGTGCCTGTGGACGCGATGCCGCGGGCATCGACGACCACCTGATCTGCCGTCGCGGCGAGGCCGGTCGGCAAGGTCGGATCCCCGGTGCGGGGCCACCGGCCGCCCCAGTGACTCACCCACGCCACGCGCCCGTCGGCGCTGATGGCCGAGCCGATCGGGGCGACGCCACCCGTCTTCACGCGACCCAGTTCACGGCCATCCTTCGTGTCGATGATCGACACCGCGTTCTCGAAGACGAGCGGCAGGACAGCGCGCTGCCCGGTCGCCGACACCGAGAGGGCGCCCGCGAGGTGGCGTCCGAGGTCGGCACTGAGCACCGCATGGCGCCGCCCACCCCCTGACGTGGCCGCGTCGGCCGCCGCCCACAGTTGCACGGCCCCACCGGGACGATTGCCCACTCGCGCCGCAGGGGCGACGACGGCCACCAACGGCATCTCGTCGCTCGGGTGCCGGGCGATGCCCTGCAGCGCCGGAATGCCGGAGAACTCCTCGCGGACCTTCACCGCGTTGGCGCGCCAGTCCAGTCGATAGAGCTGCGGCTTGCCGGTCTTGGTCCGACCGGTGAGCACCCAGAGGTCGTCGCCGCGCTGCCCGAACGTGATGCCGAACACACGGCCATCGAACACGCTCTGGATGCCGGCGGGGGTGATCGCCTGTCGCGTGGTGATCACGCCGGGGTCGGTCACGCCCCGGAGCGGCTGCTGCACGGTCTGCGCGTGCGCAGCCGCACTCGCGACGGTGAGGGCGAGGGCGCCGAGCAGCGCGCCTCGTTGGAACGTGAGCGTCATCGATCCTCGCATGTCAGAACGTGAGCCTTGCGGTCCGCTGCATCGTATGCAGGCCGCCGATGGTGGGGGTGATGCGACCGGCGTTGCCGAACGTGGTGGCCGCGGCGGCCGAGCTCGGGTTGGCGAACATGAGTGACGGACCAGGGCAGCGTGGGGGCACCCGGCTCATCGTGGCGAAGGCGGCATCAGCACGGTGACACACGTTAGAACACTCGTACGTGTGCGCCGACCCAGGCCGTGCGCCCGGCGCCGTCGATCCCGGATCCGTGGACTCGATAGGGCTGATCGAAACCGTTCTCGACCGCCGCCAGCAACTCGAGGATGGGCGTGGCGCGCCATCCGGTGCGCAGGGCCAGCGTGTGCCAGGCGGCCGTGCCGTCGCGCGCGATGCGATGGTCGTCGCGATCGCCAGCCGCCAGGCGGTCCTGCCGCGCGGCGCCACGCCAGCGCACCTCCAGCCAGCCACGTGACGTTGCGGGCTGCCAGCGCACGCCGAGCAACCCGTGCAGGGGCGGGATGCGGCGCATGGGCTCGTTGCGGGTCTCGTGCTGCCCGTAGGTCTGGGCGAGCCACGCCTCCAGGGACACCGATGAGGAGAGCGCGATCGTGCTCTCGACCTCCACGCCGCGCACGAAAGCGCGGCCGACATTCTCGCGGACGTACACGGCCTGCCCCTCGTACGTGGGCTCGCCGAGCCAGGTCCCCCGCGACCGTTCGATGAGGTCGCGCAGGCCCATGCGGTAGAGGGCCACCGCACCGGACCAGCGACGGGCGCGCCACTTCGCACCGACCTCGGCGCCGAGCGACGATTCGGGCCGCAGCGTGCGTGTCGGCACCTCCACGCCGAAGTCGAAGCTGCCGAGCGCACTCACGTCGTCGATGTTGGGCGCCCGGAAGCCCTGCCACACGCTTGCGTAGGGATGCAGCGCCGCCGAGGCGGCAATCGACACGCCCCCCTGCGCGACGAGCGCAGACGACGCCATGGTGAAGGCCCCGAACGTCGGGGCCGAGGAGCGCACGGTGTAACTGGCGTATCGCACACCCGACTCGACGTGGACGCGGCCGAACTCGCGCTGCGCCTGCGTGAACGCCGCCGCCGAGCCGGCCTCGGCATCATCGGCGTACAGGCCACGGCGGGGGACGCCGATCCCGGTCCGCGCGTCGGTGTCGACGCGGCCGCTGTCGACCTGCTCGCGTGTCAGGTCGACCCCGCTCACGACGCGCCAGCCGGCCAGGGGCCGCCATGCGAGGTCGAGGCTGCCGCTCCCCACGCGGACCACGTCGCGCTCGACGACCTCGACGAGGCTGCCGATGCGACGGGATCGGCGATCCTCGCGCGTGCGCTGGGCCGCCGCGGTGACGCTGATCCGATCGACCCCGGCCGCGCGGACGTCGTACGTGTACGCAAGCGCGCCCAGCCAGCGTTCCTGGGGGTCGAAGGCCCACGACGCGAAGCCACGCTGCGCGACCTGGTCGAAGCGCCCGACGTCCTCCTGCCGTACGCGCTGGACCGTCAACGTGAGCGCCTGGCGGACCGACGCGTTCCACCGCACCTTCAGGTCCGCGTCCGCCTCGTCGTAGCCCGAGGGCGCACGCACACCGAGATCACCGCCCGCGCGCAGGTCGCCGAAGGCCTTGACCGACACGCCCCCCAGCACGGCCAGCGGGCCAACACCGCCCTCGAACTCGACGCGCGCGGAGCGCTCGGGTACCCCCTGCGCGCCCTTGATCGTGGAACGCACCTCGAAGAACGGAGCCGCGCGCGGCGTTGGCGTGCGGGTGACGATGTGCACGACCCCGCCGAGGGCGTCGGTGCCGTAGAGCACCGAGCCGGCGCCGCGCACCACCTCGATGCGCTCGACCGTCGCGGGATCGATCGTGTTCAGGTACTGGTTCGGGCCGAGGCGGTAGGTGGCGTTGTTGAGGCGGACCCCGTCGACGAGCACGAGCACCTGGTTGCCGACCAGGCCGCGCACGTAGGGTGAGCCGCCACCCTGGTTGGTCTTCTGCACGAAGACGCCGGGGACTTCCATGAGGGCGTCCGGCGTGGACCGCGGGAGCCGCTCGTCGAGCTCGCGGCGCGTCAGCACCGCCACGCTGCCCGGCACGCGGAGGACGTCCCCTTCCTGCCGCTGCGCGGCGACGACGACCTGCTCCTCGTGGCGCGCGACTGGAGAGTCCAGGACGATGTCGCCGGATTGTGCCGTCGGGGCTGGGACTCGCACGGGTGCGCGCCCGGCGACGGTCACCTGAAGGATTCGGGCCTCGCCAGGCACCACGAACGCCCCGTCCGCATCCGTGCGCACCTCCGTCTCGCCCGCCATCACCGATGCGCCTGCGATAGGCCGACCATCCCGGTCCACAAGCCTTCCGCTCGTCAGGGACTGGGCCTGACTGGCCGTACCGGCCATCGCGAGCGTCAGGGCCAGGAGGGCTGCATGCAGCAGCACACGCATCATGTCAGGCTACGGCTGTGGGATGAAGACTCCCCGACACCGCTGTGACATCGTCGTGACGTGCGGGTGCCGGCTCGGGAGTGCGGATGGCGGGTGGTGTCCAGCGCGGCTGCCCTACTGCGCCAGGAGCGCTACCAGGTGCTCCTTCCACACGGCCGCCAGGGTGTGCGTGCCGTGCCCTGCCGTCTTGTCGCTGAGCGGCAACACGATGGCCTTGCCGCGCTTCACGCGCCCGATCTCGCGCTCGAGCACGCCCAGTTCCGGCGGGTTGATGATGTCGTCGGCCGAGTTGATCGCCACCAGCGGCGCGACGATCTTCTCGAGCCCCGGCTTCGGGTCGTAGTCGCGCGACGCCTCGATGGCGTACAGCACGTCGTTGGCGTCGTTGGCCTTGATGTAGGTCGCCACGTATTCGTCGAGCACGCGGTCGGCATCAGCAAGCGTCGGCGCCTGCTTGAGGCGAATCACCGGGTTGCTGCTCATCAGCCACAGCATCTGCGCGACTGTGCGCAACCCGCGCGGCTGGCTCGCATAGTCGCCGCCCTTCCACTCCGGGTCCGTTCGGATCGCGTCGATGGCCACGCGCCGCCACGCACGATTGCGCGCCGAGATCTGGTCGGGCAGGCTCGCGAGCGGCATCAGGGCGTCCATCGCATCGGCGTAACGCTGCCCCCAGAGCCACGTGTGCATGCCGCCCATCGAGGTGCCCATCACGAGCCGCAGCCGGCCGGCGCCGAGTCCTTCGGTCATCAGCCGGTACTGCGCGCGCACCATGTCGCCGTAACCGTAGCGCGGGAACTTCGCGCGCAGGCCATCGCTCGGCTTGCTCGACTTGCCATGGCCGATCGCGTCCGGCATCACCACGTAGAACTTCGCCGCGTCCAGCGGCTGGCCCGGCCCGAACAACTCACCCGCGAACGTCGGTCCCACGAACTGCCCGCCGGTGCCGCCGGTACCGTGCATCACGATGACCGCGTTGCGCACCTTCCCGGCCGCGTCGCGCTGCGGCGTGCCCACGGTGCGGTAGTGCAGCCGCAGTTCCGGCAGCACCTCACCGGAATCGAAGCGGAAGTCGCGGATGGCGAAGTCGCCTTCGGTGACGACCGGCGCCTGCGCAGACGCGACGCGAACCAGCAGCAACAGGACCAGCAGGGTACGGACGAGCATGCGGGATGGTACACAGCAGGGAATTCGGAATTCAAAGTTCAGAATGAAGCGCGGGGCGAACACCGCCACTCAGCCGGGTACCGGGTACCGGGTACGGGGTACGGGGTACCGCAGTGCCAGGGTCAGAGGCAAAGCAGACAGGCTACGGCCTGCAGGCTATAGGCCACCTGACGTGCGGGCAGCCTGCAGCCAGTGGCCCGTGGCCGTGCTCTGATGAGCGACCTCGACGCGGCAAGCGCCGTACACTTTCCCGCATGGCTGCGACACCGACACGACGCGTCGTCTATCAGGTGGCCTCGAGCCTCGACGGGTTCATCGCGACCGAGGACGGCGGCTACGACTGGATCCCGAACGACCCGGACGTGGACATGGCCGCGTTCGTGGCGCGCTTCGACACGCTGGTCATGGGGCGGCTGACGTACGAGGTGATGCTCGCGCAGGAGGGAGGCGTGACCGAGGCCGGCATCATCGGCAGGCCCGCCGTCGTCTTCTCGCGCACGCTCGATCCGGCGGCGCACCCGCACGTGACGGTCACGGCCGACGACCCGGCGGCCGTGGTTGCGCGACTGAAGCAGGAGCCGGGTGGCGACATCTGGCTCTTCGGCGGCGGGTCGCTGTTCCGTCAGCTCGTCGACGCGGGCCAGGTGGATGTCGTCGAGATCGCCGTCATCCCGATGCTGCTCGGGTCGGGCATCCCGCTCCTGCCGAAGGGCGCGCGCGTGCCGCTGGTGCTGCGCAGCCAGCGACTCTTCGACCGCGTGGGCACGGTGATGCTGGAGTACGACGTGGTGCGTCCCGAGCGCATCGACGGCCTCTGATCAGCGCTTCTTCGCGGCCCGCCGCTGCAGGGGCCTGGCCACGATGGGGACATATGATGC
>NZ_JBIINP010000031.1:0-36208 GCF_044337415.1 Luteitalea sp. | reverse complement strand
CTGTCGCCGGTGGCGCTGTCGGCGATCGCCGACGCGCGCCCGTCGCGCGTGGTGTACGTGTCGTGCGACCCCGCCACGCTCGCGCGCGACCTGCGGGTGCTTGTCGACGCGGGGTTCGCGATCGACGCTGTCACCGTCTTCGACATGTTCCCTGCGACGGCACACGTCGAGACGTTGGTGGTGCTCACGCAGCGGTAGGCGACGGGCCTCAGGCGACAGGCCGCCTGTCGCCCGTGGGCCTCCCTGTCGGCCCCTCCGGTCGAACTGAAGTTCGACCGCCACGAACCGATCGGCGTCGAGGCTCAGGTCACGCGTGCGCCAGCGACTTGCGCTCGGAGGCCAGCGCGAACAGTCGGAACAGCGGCAGGAACTCGCCCGTCTTCCAGAAGTTCTCCGGATGCCACTGGACGCCCACGCAGAACGGCGAGGCCGGCGCCTCGAGGGCCTCGACGATCCCGTCGGGCGCGTGCGCGGCGACGATCAAGCCCTGGCCGATCACCTTCGCGGCCTGGTGATGGCGGCTGTTCACCTGCGTTGCCATGCCTGCAGACACGGCTCGCGCCAGCAGGGTGTCGGGGAGGACCTCCAGCCCGTGCGCCATGGTCGTGAGCGTGTCGTCGACCCCGTGGGGGAGCGCGACCGGCACCTGCGAGGGCAGGTCCTGGATCAGCGAGCCGCCGGCGGCGACATTGAGCACCTGCATGCCGCGACAGATGGCGAGCAGGGGGATGCCGTCGCGCAGGCAGCGCCGGGCCACTTCCATCTCGAAGGCGTCGCGGGCGTCGCCCGCCAGGCTGCAGGTCGGGTGCAGCGTCTCGCCGTAGAGCGCGGGGTCCACATCGTGGCCCCCCGACAGGACGACGCCATCGGCGCCCAGGAGGGCGCGGGCCACGTCCCCCTCGGGAGCGACGGCGTGCACGTCGACGTCGACGGCCGCGAGCGACTTCAGGTAGTCGTCGTTGCGGCTGCACTGCACGTAGGTGATGCGGGGACGCGTGCTCACATGCGCCCCGGCACGACGGCGCCCATGAGGTCGAGGGTGCGGGTCATCTGCTGGCGGAAGTAGCTCACGGCCGCGGCACGCCACAGCCGCACGTCCTCGCGTTCTTCCGAGAGGATCGGGCACTTGTGGTAGAAGCCGCTGAACGCCTGCGCGAGGCCGAACGCGTACTTGGCGACCACGGAGGGCTCGAGCGTGCGCACGGCGGCGTCGACGGTCTCGTCGAGCCGCGCACACGCCAGCACGAGGTCCCACAACGCGTCGGCCTCCTCGCCTCCCTCGACCAGGTGCGCGTCGGGCAGGCCGGTCAGGCGCGCGACGAGCGCCGCCTCGTCCACCTGCTCGCGGTCGCGCAGCTTGGCGAGGATGTTGCCGGAGCGCACGGCCGCGTACTGCAGGTACGGGCCGCTCTCGCCCTCGAAGCTCAGCGCCTCGTCGATGTCGAAGGCGATGATCTTGGTGCGCGAGAACTTCACCATGAAGTAGCGGACGGCTGCGATGGCGATGGCCTCGGCCGTCTGCCGCGCCTCGGCCTCGGGCTGGTCGGCGTTGCGCTTGCGGACTTCCTCGAACGCCTTGTCGATGAGCCGGTCGAGCAGGTCGTCGGCCTTCACGCCCAGGCCCTTGCGCCCGGAGACCTCGACGAACGGCTTGCCGTCGCTGTCAGCCTCGTACCCCAGCTCACGCGCCGTCTTGTGCGAGAGTGCGACCATCTCGTACGAGAAGTGGATCGACCGCTCGGCCTGCGTCCAGTGCCCCATGATGGCGAGCGCCTGCTGGAGCAGTTTCTGGAGGTAGGACTGGCGCGTGTCAATCACGTTGATGACCGTGCCGGCCTGCCCGAAGGTCGGGTGTCCCGCTTCGCCACCCTCAGTCGTGGTAGCCCAGAGCGTGAGGCCGTCGAGGCGCGTGCCAAAGCGACGGTAGGCGAAGTCCTTGCCGAGCAATCCGAACTTCCAGAACTGGTTGGCGATGTCCTTGCCGACGTAGGTGACGGTGCCGTTCGAGCGCACGATCACCTTCTCGCGCGAAACGAAACCACTCTCCGCTGCCTCCTCGTCTATTGGTTCGCCTCGGGCGATCGCGCCGTCGACGTCCTCGTCGATCTCCATCACCCAGCAGCCCTTCAGCTTGCCCTCGGACTGCAGGTAGACGGTGCCGTTCTTCTTCAGGATCTCGAAGGCGGTGGCCCAGAACTGCAGGCGGAGGATGTCGCCTTCCCACGAGAGCAGGTCGTAATCGATGCCGAGGCGCCCCATCGTGCGCAGGTGGCAGCGGACGATCGCCTCCGCGATCACGGCGCCCATCGCCGCGCTCGTGCCCTCGCCGTGCTCGATCGCGTGCAGCGTGCGCGCCCGGATTTCGAGGCGCGCCTTGTCGGCGTCGTACCACTCGGTGACGCGCGCGTAGAGGTCCCAGCACAGGTAGTCGAACTTCTCGCCGGCCGCCAGCGTGCGGACCTCGTCGAGGCTCCGGCCCTCGAGCTGCTCGAAGCCGACCACCACGTCGGCGACCTGCACGCCGGTGTCGTCGATGTAGTTCTGGATCTCGACGGGCGTGCCGAGGAAGCGGAGCAGTCGGCCGACCGTGTCGCCGAGGATGGCGTTGCGCAGGTGGCCGATGTGGGCGGCCTTGTTCGGGTTGATGGCCGTGTGCTCGACGATCGTCTTGGCGCGGGCCTGCGCGGCGGAGGCGGCGGGCTGGCCGAGGTGGCCGCGCAGGAAGGCCGCGCGGTCGAGGTGCACGTTGATGTAGCCGCCACCGACCGCCTGGACGCTGCGCACCCCGGGGATCGGCGGCAGCGCGGCGACGATCTCCTGGGCGATTGCGCGGGGCGCCTTGCGCAGCACGCGGGCCAGCTCGAACGCGCAGGGCAGGGCGAGGTCGCCGAGGGCACGGCTCGGCGGCGTCTCGACGACGAGGGTCGCCGGAACGGCATCGGCGCCGTAAAGTGTTGTCAGCGTGTCGCGTAGCGCCGCTCGCACGGCCTGCTGCAGAGGCAGGATCATCGGTTTGACTCGGTCAGATCAGTGGGTTAGCATGCCGGGCAGTCGTGCTCCGCCATCTCGAGCGCCCGCGCATAGGTAAGCGGATCGTTGATGTTCCACAGGGCGCCCGTCATGGCCACCGCTTCGGCGGCGACCCATGCGCACGGCGCCACGTCCTCCAGCGCCCGCACGCGGCGCGTTCCCCGTTCGAACCACTCACGCAGGACCGGCGCCACGTCTCGCCGGATCGCCAGGCACAACGGCATCCGTCCGTCGGGCGCCCGCACGAGCGCCACGGCGGCCTCCGCGCCAGCGCGCTGCACCTCGCCGAGCAGGGAGCCGGGGATGAAGGGCAGGTCGACCGCGAGGATCAGGGCATGCGGCGTGGCGATGGCGTCGAGCGCCGTCAGGAGCCCGCCGAGCGGTCCGTGCCCGGGCGCCTCGTCGGGTACCTGCGGGATGCCCGCCACCGGCGCGCCCCCCACCACGAGGCAGGTCGTCGTCAGCGGGGCCAGCGTGTCGAGCGCCCTCGCCAGCAACGTGCGGCCGCCCAGGGGCAGGCGCGTCTTGTCCACGCCCCCGAACCGCCGGCTGCGGCCCCCGGCCAGGACCACGCCGGTCCACTGACCGGCCAGGCCGTCCGGACGCCCACTCACTGCGAAAACGTTACCAGAAAATGAGTGAGGCGAAAATCGACCGGCTGCTCGCGGCAGCCCTCCATCAGGCCATCGCGGACCTGCTCCCGATGCGGCTGGAGTTCTACGAGAGCTACCTCCGGCCGCGCGGCTGGCGGGAGGATGCCGTCAATCTCGCGCCCGTCTCGGCCGTCCTGAGCTTCCTGCGGCACGAGGACGGGGGCACCTACGACGTGGTGATGACCCAGGCGGCCATGTACGCCGCCGAGTGGTGGCTGGAGGGGCAGGGCTGGTCGGTGCGCCGCGCCGGGCACTTCCTGCCCGTGACCCTGCGGCTCAGGCAGGTCGGCAAGCAGGCGAAGCGACACTTCGAGCATGCCTACCGCGGCACGAAGGTGCGCGTGCGCGTCCGGCGGCGTCGGCTCCAACTCGCGATCACCGGCTCGATCTTCTGCAACCAGCGCGATCACGCCGCGGGCGCCCAGTGCCGCTACTACGTCGCATTCCTCGAAGCCCTGGTCGCCCAGGACTCGGTGCGCTACGCCGGCGGCGTCGACTCCTGCCGCGCCCAGGGCGGCGACACCTGCGTGGTCGCCCTGCAGCCGAAAGAGGAGGGCGCGTGATCGCTCGCTGGCTGCGTGCCTGCCTCCTGCTCCTCCTGGTGGCCGTCCCGGCGGCGGCGCAGGGCCCCGCCGCCCAGCCGACCGTGCTGGTGATGCCGCTCCGGCCCACCGGCGGCGACCCGCGCACGCTGTGGCTGGGCGAGGGCGCCGCCCTGCTGATTGGAGACGCCCTGCAGGCCGTGGGCAGACCGGCCGTGGCACGCACCGATCGTGTGGCCGCCTTCGACGCCCTCGAGTTGCCCGGCGACGGGGAACTGTCGCGCGCCACGCTGCTTCGCGCCGCTCAGGTCATGGGCGTGCGGGACCTGGTCACCGGCAGCGTCGACATCACCGGCGAAACCCTCACCCTCGCCGTGCGGGTGGTGCAGGTGGAGGCGGGGCGCGGATTCCCGGAGATCCGGGAGCAGGGCCCGCTGCGGGACGTCTTCGCGATTGCCGCGCGCGTGGCCGCCGCCATTGCCGGCGTCCCCCCGGGCGCGCCCCCGGTGTCGTCGGAGGCGACGCCCTCCCTGGAGGTCTTCGAGGCATTCGTGAAGGGGCTGGTCGCCGAAACGCCGGCCACGCAACTCCGCTTCCTGGAGCAGGCCGTCAAGGGCGCTCCCGGGTACGCGCCGGCGCACCTGGCGATCTGGGAGGTCTGCACCGAGGAAGAGCAGCACACCCGCGCCCTGGCCGCGGCGCAGGCCGTGCCCGCGACGTCGCGCGCGAGCCGTCGCGCACGGTTCGCCGCGGGCCTGTCGCTCATCCACCTCAAGCGGTGGGACGACGCCTTCGGCGCCTTCAAGGTGCTGCTGGATGAGTCGCCGACGGCCGCGGTCTACAACAACCTGGGCGTCATCCAGGCGCGTCGCGCATCGGTGACGGCCCAGACCGGCAAGCCGGCCTGGTACTTCACCAAGGCGACGGAAGCGGCGCCCGAATCGGCCGACCACGTGTTCAACCTCGGCTACGCCTACTGGTTGGACAAGGACGGCCCGGCCGCGATCTACTGGTTGCGCGAGATGGTCCGTCGTCGTCCTGCGGACGGCGAGGCCCATTTCGTGCTCGCCGCCGCCCTGCAAGGGGCCTCCAGTTCTGCGGAGGCGTCGCGCGAACGGGACCTGGCGCGCCAACTGGCGTCGCGCTTCGACGAGTGGGAGAAGCGTCCCCGTGAGGACGGCATCGGCGGTGTGCCGCGAGGGCTCGAGCGCCTCAGCGAGGCCGAGAGCATGCCGGTGCGCGTCGACCCCGCCCTGGTCACGGCGACACAGCAGGAGTACCAGCAGCTGGCACGTTTCCATTACGACCGTGGCCAGCGGCTCGCCGAGCAGCAGCAGGACCGCGAGGCCATCGCCGAGTTCAGGAAGTCGCTCTACCTGTCGCCCTACGACGCCGAGACCCACCTCGCCCTCGGACGGGTGCTCGTCCGGAGCGGTCGCCTGCGCGACGCCATCGAGTCACTCAAGATTTCGCTGTGGAGCGCCGAGAGCCTGCAGGCGCGCCTCCTGCTCGCCGAGGCGCTGTTGTCGTCGGGAGACCCGGTCGCCGCCGCGCCCCACGCGGATCGCGCGCTGCAGCTGGCGCCCGAGTCCACCGAGGCGAAGGCGCTGGCGGCGCGCGTCCGCGCCACGCCGCCCGGCAAGCCGTAGTACACTGCGACGCTGACCAGACTGGCGGGTTTTGCCGGGGCAGGCTGTCCCCGCGGTCTGGACGTCAACACACTTGCACGTCCGCCAGCCGGTGCGCTCCTGCGGCCTCCCAGCCCGACGCGCGCGCCCTGGGTGCACGCATGGCCCACGATATCCACGACGACGGCTTCCACGAGATTCAGCTGAGCGGCAAGCAGCTGGTCTTCCTCTTCATGGCGACGACCGTCGTCTCCATCGTCATTTTCCTGTGCGGCGTCCTCGTCGGCCGCGGTGTCCAGCGGCCGCGCGGCGGCCCAGATGCGACCAGCGTGGTCGATGGATCGGTGGCCGACACCGCCACGACGGTCCCGGAGGAGGAAGCGAGCACCGCGCCCTCGTCCGAGGGGCCGACGAAGGTCCCCGGCCTGACCTATCCCCAGGATCTGCAGCAGGACGGCACGCCCGCCCCGGTCAAGGCCGGTGCCGCGGATGCGCTCGAGCCTGCCGCGCCGCCGGCGACCGAGGGGGCCAAGCCGGTTCCGCCGCCAGCGCCAGCTCCGGTCGCGCCTGCCGTGGCAGAGGCGAAGGCTGCGGCCCCTGCGGCGCCTCCGGCACCTCCGCCGTCTGCCGAGGACGGCGGCTTCACGGTGCAGGTCACCGCGCTCAAGAACAAGCCCGAGGCCGACGCCATCGCCCAGCGCCTGCAGGCCCGGGGCTACAAGGCCTACGTGGTGGCGCCCACGGGTGGCCAGGCCGTGTTCAAGGTCCGCGTGGGCCGTGACCTCCAGCGGCAGGAGGCCGACAAGATCATGCGGCGCCTGCAGACGGAAGAGAAGTTCAAGCCCTGGATTACGCGCTAGCCCTGCTGTCGGGCGTGCTGCTCGCCTTGAGCATGCCCACACCCGCCCTCGCGCCCCTCGGCTGGGTGGCGCTCGGCCCCCTCTGCGTGGCCGTGGCCCGCACGGCACGACGGCCTGCGCCCCGTGGCCCGCGCCCGTTCCTGCTCGGCCTGGTCACCGGCCTGGTGATGTTTGCCGGCACGGTGTCGTGGACGTCGGACGTGCTGGCCATCTTCGGGGGCCTGAACGCGGCGCTGGCCTGGCTGCTGGCAGGCCTGTTGATCGGCTATCTCGCCGTGTACCCCGCGCTGTTCAGCCTCGCCTTGACCGCCGCCCTGGTCCGCGGCGGCACGCCCGCGCTCGTGCTCGCACCGGCCATCTGGGTGGGCACCGAGTGGCTCCGGGGCACGCTGTTCACGGGCTTCCCGTGGGTGCTCCTCGGCTACAGCCAGTCCGACACGCTGGCCCCGCTCCAGGCCGCGAGTGTCGTCGGCATCTACGGCCTGTCGGGGCTCGTCGCCCTGCCGTCGGCGGCGATCGCGCTGCTGGTGACCCCCGACCGCGGTCGGCAGCGGGCTCGCGTCGTGCTCGCCGCGGCGTGCCTGGCCGTTGTCGGCGTCGCCGTCGTGTGGGGCAGCGCGCGCGTGCGGAGTGGGGCCCTGCTGGCGGGCCCGACATCGCGCGTCGCGCTCGTGCAAGGCAACGTCCCGCAGGGGCAGAAGTGGGACCCCGCCCATCGCGATGCGATTCTCGAGCGCTACACGCACCTGACGGCCGAGGCAGCGCGTCGCGGTGTGGACCTCGTGGTGTGGCCGGAGTCGTCGACGCCGTTCGTCTGGAATCGCGACGCCGAATACGCCGAGATCATGCGGGCGCGGCTGGTGTCGGCGGGTGTGCCCGTCGTGTTCGGCAGCGATGAAGTGGTCGGGCCCTCGGAGTTCTACAACGCGGCGTTCGTGATGGACGCGCAGGGCGAGATCCGGGGCAGCTACCGCAAGATGCACCTCGTGCCGTTTGGCGAGTACATCCCGGTGCGATGGCTGCTGTTCTTTGCCGACTCGCTGGTCGAGGGTTTCTCGGACTTCAGTGCCGGGCAGCGGCTCACCCTGTTGCCCGTCGGGTCGCACCGACTGTCGGTGGCGGTCTGCTATGAAGCGGTGTTTCCGGCGCTGGCACGCGACGCGGTGCGGCAGGGAAGCCAACTGCTCGCCACGATCACCAACGACGCGTGGTACGGCACCTCGGCGGCGCCATACCAGCATTTCCAGCAGGCGCGTGTCCGGGCCGTCGAGAACGGCCGCTACCTGGTGCGCGCCGCCAATACCGGCATCAGCGCCATCGTCGATCCGTACGGTCGGGTGGTGGTGCAGTCGCCGCTCTTCGAAACGGGCATCTGGGCGGGCGAGGTGCGCTGGCTGGACGGGCTCACCGTCTACACGCGCCTCGGCGACACCCTCGCCTGGGCATGTATGCTCGTGACCGTCGCCCTGCTGGTCTTGCCCTGGTGGGAGCGCCTGTCGCGTCGTCATCGCGCGTGAGCGTGCGACATTCTCGGCATCGCGGCATCGCAGCATTGACAACGGAGGGCGCGAGGTGCGCAGCACCGAGCCGCCCGGAGGAATCCCCGTGGCGTTCGTGAAGGAAGAGGCGTACAAGCGGCTGGACGACCTGCTGAGACGGGCCGTCGAACTCGGGAGGTATCTTTGACGCCGCTCGCCCGGAACAGGAACTCGCGCGACTCGAGGCCCAGGCCAGTCACCCCGACTTCTGGAACAACCAGGCCGAAGCGCAGAAGGTGCTCCAGCGTCGCCGGCGGCTCGATGAAGACGTCACGCTGCTGAAATCGCTCCGCCAGCGGGGCGAGGACCTCGCCGTGCTGCGCGAGTGGCTCGACGGCGGCGAGGACGTCTCGGCCGACCTCGTGCGCGGGCTCGACGACCTGCAGGTGGAGGTCGAGGCCGGCGAGGTCAAGAAGATGCTCGGCGGCGAGCATGACGTCAAGAACGCCATCATCACCGTCCACCCGGGCGCCGGCGGCACCGAGTCGCAGGACTGGGCCGAGATGATCCTGCGCATGTACCTGCGCTGGGCCGAGCGTCGGGGCTTCAAGAAGGAGCTGATCGAGGCGCAGCCGGGCGACGAGGCCGGCATCAAGAGCGCGACGGTCACCATCACCGGCGAGTACGCGTACGGCCTGCTGGCCGCCGAGGCCGGCGTGCACCGCCTCGTGCGCATCTCGCCCTTCGATCAGGCGGCGCGCCGGCACACGTCGTTCGCCTCGCTCTACGTCTGGCCCGAGTTGCCCGACGACGTGGACATCACGATCGACGAGAAGGACCTGCGCATCGACACCTACCGATCGAGCGGCGCGGGCGGCCAGCACGTCAACGTGACCGACTCGGCTGTGCGCATCACGCACCTGCCGACGGGCATCGTCGTGTCGTGCCAGAACGAGCGTTCGCAGCACAAGAACAAGGACGTGGCGATGAAGGTGCTGCGCTCACGCCTGTACGACATGAAGCTGAAGGAGCAGCAGGCCGAGCTCGATCGCCTCGGCGGCGAGAAGCAGGCGATTGCCTTCGGCAGCCAGATCCGCAGCTACGTCCTGCACCCGTACCAGATGGTGAAGGACCACCGCACCAAGTACCAGGAAGGCGACGTCACCCGCGTGCTCGACGGCGACATCGACAGCTTCATCAAGACCTACCTGATGGCCAAGGCCACCGGCACGCTCGGGGTTCCGACGGCTGACGACGAGTAGATGCCGCAAAATGCCGAGACCGCGGGGGGCATGACCGCCCCTCGACATTCCCGGCATCGCAGCATCGCGGCATGACGCGGGCGCTGAGCCCGGCCAGGCGATTCGCGTCAGCGAATCTCCGCGCCGGGCTCGGTGCCCGCGATGAATGCTTCCTTGTCGCCCGTCTCGCTGGTGGCGAACACGATGTTGCCCGGGGCCGGGAACTCGGGCACGGCCTTGAGCGCCTTGCGCTGCCGCTCGACCCAGTGCTGCATCACGTCGATCCAGATCGGCAACGCCGCCACCGAACCGCTCTGCCCCTGCCCGATCGGCCGCTTGGTGTCGAACCCCACCCAGACCCCGATGGTGATGTCGGGATCGAAGCCGATGAACCACGCGTCGGTGAAGTCGTCGGTGGTGCCGGTCTTGCCGCCGAGCGGCCACTGCAGCGCCGCCGCACGGGCGGCCGTCCCGTGCTGCACGACGCCCTGCAGCAGGCTGGTCATCACGTAGGCCGTGTCGGCGCGAATGGCCTCGGTCGGCACCGGCCGGTTCTCCTCGAGCGCGTTGCCGTCGCGATCGGTCACCCTGATGATCTGGTACGGCGTCATGCGCACGCCCTGGTTCGGGAAGAGCGAGAAGGCGTTCGTGATCTCGAGCAGCGTCGCTTCTCCGGCGCCGAGGGCGCTCGAGAGGTAGGGCGGGATGGTCGAGGTGAAGCCGAGCTTCTTGGCGTACTGGATCACCTGCTTCGGGCCCAGCGCGTTCATGAGCCGCACCGTGGGCACGTTGCGCGACTGCTCGAGCGCGCGGCGCAGCGAGATCGGCCCCTGGAAGGTGCGGTCGTAGTTCATCGGCGCGTAGGCCGGTGACCCGGCGCCGCCGGGGAACGACACGGGCGCATCGAGCAGCGTGCTCGCGGGTGTGTAACCGCGGTCGATTGCCGCCGTGTACACCACGAGCTTGAAGGTCGACCCGAGCTGGCGCGACGCCTGGATGGCGCGGTTGAACTTGCTGCGATCGAAGTCGAAGCCGCCCGACATCGCCAGGATCCGGCCCGTCCGGTTGTCGAGCGCCACCACGGCGCCCTGCAGTTCGGGCTCCTGGTCGAGCCGGCCGGTGGCCGTGTGCCCGCCTTCTTCCACCTGCTCGAGCAGCACCTGCACGAGGTCGCCGCGGGCCACCAGCGCCGAGGCGGTGGCCTTGCCCGTCCAGTCGAAGCCGGCCTTGGGAATGCGCACGTCGAGCCGTCCGGCGCGGGCCTGGATTTCGGTGGCCGTGGTGCCGGTCACCACGGCAGGCACCACGTCGCCCACCACCATGGGGCCCTGCCAGCGCGGGTGCCGGTACGCGTCGAGGTCGGCGCCGGCCGCGAGCAGGTTGGACGGCTCACGGAAGCCCCGGCGCTGGTCGAGTCGCCGCAGGCCGTGCTGGAGCGCGCGCGTGGCGGCCAGTTGGAGGGGCAGGTCGAGGCTCGTCTGCACCGACAGCCCGTTTTCGTACAGCTGCTTGGCGCCGAAGCGCGCCTCGAGCTGCTGTCGCACTTCCTCGACGAAGTACGGCGCAGGGGAGTAGTGCTGCGTGGGCAGCCCGGCGGTCCGGATCGGCGCGGCGATGGCCTTGCGCGCCTCGTCCTGCGAGATGAAGCCTTCCTCGGCCATGCGCTGCAGCGCGTAGTTGCGCCGGCGCGCCGCGGCCTCGGGGTTGATGTAGGGGCTCTGCCTGACGTTGCCCTGGATGATGCCGGCGATGAGGGCCGCTTCCTCGAGCACCAGCGCCTTGGCGGGCTTGCCGAAGTAGAGGCGCGACGCGGCCTCGACCCCGTAGGCCCCGTGCCCGAAGTAGATCGTGTTGCAGTACATCGTCAGGATTTCCCGCTTCGTGTACCGCTTCTCGATCTGGATGGCGAGGATCGCCTCCTTGATCTTGCGCTCCCAGGTCTTCTCGAACGTCAGGAAGAGGTTACGCGCCAGCTGCTGCGTGATCGTGCTCGCGCCGCCGGCCTTGCGCCGCTCGAGGATGTCCTTGGCCAGCGCCGCGAGGATGCGGGGCACGCTGAGCCCGACGTGCTTGTCGAAGTCCTTGTCCTCGGCCGCGACGATGGCCTGCCGCAGGAGCGGCGAGATCTCGTCGTAGGTGACCACGGTGCGGCGCTGCGTGGCGAACTCGCCGACGACCTCGCCGTTGCTGGCATGGATGCGGGTGATCGTGCTCGGCGCGTAGTCGTCGAGCGCCGAGATCTGCGGCAGGTCCCCGGCAAAGGCGAACAGCACGCCGCTCACCGCGCCGAGGACGATGGTCAGCAGGAAGAGCAGGAAGACCGTCGCCTGGCGCGCGACACGGACGACGTAGGTAGCCACTCAGAACATGGTAATGCCGCGATGCTGGGAATGCCGGGAATGCGGCAAGGCACGGCTCAGTCTCAGGGCTCAGGGCTCAAGGCTCAGGGCTCAGGGGAAGGGACAAGGGCGAAGGCAAAAGGGCACTGCGCCGAGCCAGGCGCCAAGGCTCAAGTACCCGGTACCCGGTACCCGGCCTTCGGCATCGCAGCATCGCGGCATTCAAGGTCGCGGTACCGCCCGTCGGCCCGTGGTGGCGCCGCTGGCCCGCGGGGGCGTGGCGGGTGGAGCCTCGCTGGGCGGCGCGTCTGCCGTTGGTGGCGTGGCTGGCGGGGTGGGCGCCGGTGCCGCAGGGGGAGGCTCGGGTGGTGTCCGAGGCCTGGGGGCGGACTCGGGCGTCGCCGCCGGTGGGGCGGCGGCGGGGGGCGGCGTCCGCGGACGGCCGCGCGGCGTCACCGCACGCTGGGCGCGCTCGTAGGGATCCTCCGGCGGCGGCGTGGGACCGCCGTAGCCCGGCGATTCGGGGCCGACGCGAGTCGGCCCGATGCCGTCGCGCAGGTCGCGCGTGGTGTCGTCGCCGGTGCGCGACCGCACACCGCCGTAGTAGCCGCCGGGGCCATACAGCGTGGTGCCTCCGGGACCACCGTAGGGGTTGCCGGCCGGGCCGATGCCCCCGCCAGGGCCGACGCCGCCGTAAACGCCGCCGCGGGGCGTGGTCGCGCGCAGTCGCGGGCCCACGCGTTGGGTCACGAACGCCGAGATGTCGCTGAGCGTGCGCGGATCCACCGCGTACGCCCCGAGTCGATCGCGTTGGCCGAAGCGGTCCGAGGGGATCACCGTCCAGGCCCGTGCCGGATCGAGCGTGCCGCCGCCGTACACGCCTCGCCCCTGCCCGAAGTCGCCCCACGGCCGCACCGGCCGATCCTGTGGCCCCAGCGGCGTCCAGCCCACATAGCCCGGGCCGACGCTCCAGGAGACCCAGGCCGGCGCCCACTGACGCCCGGGCATCCAGTACCACCGTCCGCGCGGATCGACGTCCCAGCGTCCGAAGTGGTGCGTCGGCCAACCCCACGGGTCGCGCGCCACCCACAGCCAGGCGTCCTGCGGACCGTACTCCTGCCAGTAGCCGTCGGTATAGGGGCGCCACTCCGCGCCAACGACCGGGTACCACACGGGGCCGACCCGCGGGTCGGTCTCCCAGGCGCCGTACCGGTTGAAGACGTCGCTATAGGCTTCGAACCTGGGATCGGCAAAGGTGTCGAGCGGCGCGCCGGCCGCCGGCGTCGAGGGCGGCTGCTGGGCCCACTGCACGAAGCTGTCGTACCCGGCGGCATTGAACGGGCGCGGCGACTCGGGTGCCACGCCGTCGCGCAGGCTGACCTGTTGGCCCGGGGCCACGAGCTGGTCGCCCATCCCCGTCTGGATGTCCACACGACCCCGCACCACCCCGACCGTCGTTCGTGCGTCGTCGACCTCGATGCGGTACTCGCCGCCCGCGGCGAGGTGGAGCGACCCGGCGGGCGTGTCGAGACGCAGGGCCGCGGATGAGGAGGCCGGGCGGGTCACCAGGACGCGCCCGGCTGTGAGCGCCAGCAGGTCCGGCGAGAGCGCTTCGAGGCGGGCACCGCGATCGGCCGCGATGCGGCTGCCGTCTCCCCACAGCACTTGCGCATACGCCGAGCCGGTGTCGAGCCGATCGCCGAACAGCACGGGGTCGCCCGCCACCAGCGGTATCGGTGCGCCCTCTCGCAGCACCTGCAGGTCCGGACCCTCGACCCGCACCAGGTGCGGCGGCGGCTCGGTGGCCTGACTGGCCGGCGGCGAGGACTCGACGGGCGACGCGCCCTGGCGCGCCTGCGCATCACGCGGCCCTCCGAACAGGAGCGCGACGACCAGAGAACCAACCACCCACGGGATGCGCATGACCAATCCTTTCGGCACCGGCGCCGATAGCGAGAGCCTCGGGTCTTTGGACCCTCTTTCTCAACCAACGGACGGGACCGGGTCCACGAACGCGGTGGCAATTCGAAATTGGACATTCGAAATTCAGCGGCCGGTCTCGCTGCGCTCGCCACGGCCTCGAAAGCTCTCGCAGGCAACGCCGAGCGAAGCGAGGCGAGCCCCCTGAATTTCGAATGTCCGATTTCAGATTACCACCTCAGTTGACACAAGCTCGCGCAGGTTTTATGATGCCGACATTATGAAGGGCTGCCAAGGGAGATCCCCCGAGGTCCAGTCCATTGCTTACGCAGAGGGGCTGACGTCATGAGTAAAGTGATCGGAATCGACCTCGGGACGACCAACTCGGTCGTCGCCGTCATGGAAGGTGGCGAACCCACCGTCATCACCAATCCCGAAGGCAGCCGGCTGACGCCGTCGGTGGTCGCCTTCACCAAGTCGGGCGAGCGCCTGGTCGGGCAGGTGGCCAAGCGCCAGGCCGCGACCAACGCCGAGAACACCGTCTACTCGATCAAGCGCTTCATGGGCCGTCGCTTCGAGGAAGTCAGCGACGAGATGAAGCTGGTGCCGTACCACGTCGTCAAGGAAGGCGACGATGTGCGCATCGATGCGGGTGGCACGAAGTGGGCACCGCCGCAGGTCTCGGCGATGGTGCTGCAGAAGCTGAAGCAGGCCGCCGAGGAGTATCTCGGGCAGTCGGTCACGCAGGCCGTCATCACCGTCCCCGCGTACTTCAACGACGCGCAGCGCCAGGCCACCATCGAGGCCGGCCGCATCGCGGGCCTCGAGGTGCGTCGCATCGTCAACGAGCCGACCGCCGCGGCGCTCGCGTACGGGCTCGACAAGAAGGGTGACCAGACCATCGCCGTGTTCGACTTCGGCGGCGGCACCTTCGACATCTCGATCCTCGAGGTGGGTGAGGGCGTGGTCGAGGTCAAGTCGACCAACGGCGACACGCACCTGGGCGGCGACAACCTCGACCAGCGCGTGATCGAGTGGATCATCGCCGAGTTCAAGAAGCAGGAAGGCATCGATCTCTCGAAGGACCGCATGGCGCTCCAGCGCCTGCGCGAGGCGGCCGAGAAGGCCAAGATCGAGCTCTCGAGCACCATGCAGACCGACATCAGCCTGCCGTTCATCACGGCCGATGCGTCTGGCGCCAAGCACCTCTCGCTGCAGCTGACGCGTGCCAAGTTCGAGTCGCTCGTGGAGGACCTCCTCCAGCGCGCCCTCGGGCCGACGCGCCAGGCCCTCAAGGACGCGGGCCTGCAGCCGTCCGAGGTTCAGGAAGTGGTGCTGGTCGGTGGCTCGACGCGCGTGCCGCGCGTGCAGCAGCTGGTGAAGGAGCTCTTCGGCAAGGAGCCGAACAAGAGCGTCAACCCGGACGAGGTCGTCGCCATCGGCGCGGCGGTCCAGGCCGGCGTGCTCACGGGCGAAGTCAAGGACCTCCTGCTGCTCGACGTGACGCCGCTGTCGCTCGGCATCGAGACGCTCGGCGGCATCATGACGCGCCTCATCGATCGCAACACCACGATCCCGACGCGCAAGAGCGAGGTGTTCTCGACGGCGTCCGACCAGCAGCCGAGCGTGGAGGTGCACGTGCTCCAGGGCGAGCGCCAGATGGCGCGCGACAACAAGAGCCTCGGCAAGTTCCACCTCGACGGCATCCCGCCGGCGCCGCGCGGCGTGCCGCAGATCGAGGTCACGTTCGACATCGACGCCAACGGCGTGGTGAACGTGTCGGCCAAGGATCGCGCGACCGGCAAGGAGCAGAAGATCACCATCACCGGCTCCAGCGGCCTCAGCAAGGACGAGGTCGACAAGATGATGAAGGACGCCGAGCTCCACGCCGAGGAGGACCGCAAGCGTCGTGAGCAGATCGAGACGCGCAACAAGGCCGAGCAGGCCGCCTACCAGGCCGAGCGCATGCTCGCCGACGCGGGCGACAAGCTGACCGACGCCGAGAAGCAGCCGGTCACCGACGCGGTCGCCGCCGTGCGCAAGGCGCTCGAGGGCGACGACGCGGCAGCCATCACCAGCGCCGTGGACGCGCTGATGCAGGTGCAGGGCAAGGCCGCCGAGGCGCTCTACCGCCAGGCGCAGGCCGGGACGCCCGGCGCGGGCCCCTCGGGTCAGGCGGGCAGTGATGCGCCCGTCGACGGCGAGGTGATCGATGCCGAGGTGGTCGACGAGAAGTAAGCCGTGACCCCCTACGAGCTGCTGGGACTCGGGGCGGGCGCCACGGAGGCGCAGGTGCGGCGGGCCTACCGCCGCCTGGCGCGGCGCTGGCACCCCGACCTCAATCCCGGCAACGCGGAGGCGGCACGGCACTACGCCGCCATCACCGCCGCGTTCGAGTTGCTGGTGGACCCGGCGCGCCGCCGCGCCTACGACGCGAGCGGCGCGCCGTCGTCGCCGCCGGCGGCGCCCGCCGCGTTTGCCGGCTTCGACTTCTCGCTGGCCGTGCAGGGCGCGGATGCGTCGACGTTCGGTGACCTGTTCGTCGACGTGTTCCGCCAGGCGGCGGGGCAGCTCGACGCCGCGGCGGTGCGCGGCGTCGACCTGTTCGCCACCCTCTCGCTGACGCTGATGGACGTCCTGCGTGGGGGCACGCGGCGCCTCGACATCACGCGCCGGGTGGCCTGTCCCATGTGCGGCGGCCACGGCCGCCTCGACGCGCCGCCCACGCCGTGTCGCCCGTGTGGCGGCACCGGCCAGCAGCGCCTCGGGCGCGGGCACATGGTGTTCGTGCGTCCGTGCGAGGCCTGCGACGGGCGCGGCGTGGTCACGCTGCGCGCGTGTCATGGCTGCCATGGCCACGGCCATCACCCCACCGCCTCGAGCGTCGAGGTCACGCTGCCCCCGGGCATCGAGGACGGCGATGAACTCGTGCAGCCCGGCGCGGGGCATGCCGGCGTGCGCGGTGGGCCTCCGGGCGACCTGCGCATCCGCGTGCGTGTCGCCGAGGACCCGCGGGTGCGGCGCGTCGGCGACGACCTGCACATGACGCTGCCGGTCGCCGTGCACGAGGCCGTGCTCGGCGTGCGCGTCGCGGTGCCGAGCCCCGAGGGGCCCGTCACCGTACGGGTGCCGGCCGGCATCCAGTCCGGGCAGCGCCTGCGGCTGCGTGAGCGCGGCGTGCCGTCGCGGCGCACGGGCGTGCGTGGCGACCTGGTGCTCGACGTGGTGCTCGTGCTCCCGCCGGTGATCGATGCCCGGGCACGCGGGTTGATGCAGGAGTTCGCACGCCTCCATCCCGAGGACGTGCGGGCAGCATGGTATGGCGAGCCGCAGGGCGCCGCGCGTGGCGACGACGCGACGGTGGCGCCCGAGCATTCTCCGGTCGCAGGCCGACCGACGCAGGCCGAGTGATGTCGACCCGACGCCCAGGCAAGGCGCTCTACATGATCAGCGCCGTCGCGCAGCGCTACAACATCCATCCGCAGACGCTGCGCCTCTACGAGCGCGAGGGCCTGCTGCGCCCGTCGCGCACCGATGGCAACACGCGCCTCTACTCGGACGAGGATCTCGAGCGGCTCGAGACCATCCTCACGCTGACGCGCGAGCTCGGCGTCAATCTCGCCGGTGTCGAGATCATCCTCAACCTGCGCGAGCGCATGGCGCAGATGCAGAACGAGGTGAACGAGTTCATGGCGTACGTCAAGCAGGAAATGGTGCGCGGCCTCGGCGACTGGGAGCAGCGGCTGTCCACCGCCATGGTCAAGAGTGCGCCCGGGGCCATCGTCCCGCCTGCCGGCACGCCGCCATCGGCCGATCCCGAGTCCTGAGGCCACCTTCGCCGCGCGTTCGGCTGCCCTCGCGCGGCCTTCGCGCTATCATGCCGATCCCTTGGACGTGGCCTGCGCGATCTGCTCTGGAACGGGATGGAAGACGGTCGTGCGCGACGGTGAACGCCGCGTCACGCGCTGCGACTGCTGGCGCCAGCAGGCCGCGTCGCGGCGCCGCGTCGACTCGCGCATCCCGCGGCGCTACCAGCACTGCGACTTCGGGGCGTTCCTCACCTACGGCAACGAGTCGCTCGAGCGCGCGTTGTCGTGCGCGCGGGCGCTCGTGCAGCGCTATCCCGTCACCGACCGCGGTCTCTTCCTGCTCGGGCCGCCGGGCGTCGGCAAGACGCACCTCGCCGTCGCCGTGCTGCGCACGCTGGTCGAGCAGAAGGGCGCGCGCGGCGTCTTCTACGACACGCGCGAGCTGCTGCGCATCATCCGCAGCACCTACGACCCGCTCGTGCGCGAGTCCGAGCGCGACGTGCTGCGCCCCGTGATGACGGCCGACGTGCTGGTGCTCGACGACCTCGGCGCGGAGAAGGCCTCGGAGTGGGTCGACGAGACGCTGAACCTCATCGTCAACACGCGCTACAGCGAGCGCCGGCTCACGCTGTTCACGTCCAACTACGTCGACGACCCGGATCCGTCGATGCCGGAGTCGCTGCTGTACCGCATCGGCTTCCGCATGCGGTCGCGCCTCCACGAGATGTGCGAGTTCCTCGACCTCGACGGCGCCGACTACCGCGAACTGCCGCCCAACGGCGGGCAGGACGACCTCGTGGCCTTGTGGCGCATGCGGCAGAAGCCCGGCGCCACGCGGCTGCCGGCCAAGGCCAGCGCCCCGATGCGGGCCAAGCTGCGCGAAGGGGACCGCGCCCCCGGCATCGCCGCGCCCGACCTCAAGTGGCCGGGCGGCCGCGCCGGCACGCGCCGCTGACCGTGGAGCGCGAACCGCTCGGCCTGTACGTCCACATCCCGTTCTGCAGCGCCATCTGCCATTACTGCAACTTCAACCGCGGACTCCTCGACGAGGCCCTGAAGGCGGCCTACGTCGATGCCCTCGCCGTCCACATCGAACGCGAGGGGCGTGGCGACCCCATCGACACGATCTACTTCGGCGGCGGGACGCCCTCGCTGCTCGAGCCCGCAGAGATCGCGCGTGTCATCGACGCCTGCCGTGGGGCCTTCCGCGTGGCCCCGGGCACCGAGGTGACGATGGAGGCCAACCCCGAGACGGTGGACGAGCGGCGCCTGGCCGGTTTCCGCGCCGCGGGGGTGACCCGGCTGTCGTTCGGCGTGCAATCCTTCCGCGACGACGAGTTGAGGCGCCTCGGGCGTTTGCACGGCGCCGAGCGCGCTCGTGCGGCCGTCGCCGAGGCACGCGCGGCCGGCTTCGACAACGTCAGCCTCGACCTGATGATGTGGCTGCCCGGTCAGACCGTGGCGCAGTGGATGACGTCTGTAGAAGGACTGATTGCTACAGGCGTCGATCACGCATCCCTCTACCTCCTCGAGCTCTACCCGAACGCGCCCCTGCAGGAACTGATGGCACGGGAGCAGTGGTCGCAGACGCCAGACGATGACGCGGCCGACATGTACGAGCAGGCCATGGATCGGCTTGGCGCGGCCGGGTTGGCGCAGTACGAAATCTCGAACGTGGCCCGCCCGGGGCGGGAGTGCCGGCACAATCTCAAGTACTGGCGCGACACGGGCTGGCTGGCATTCGGGTGTGGCGCGCACGGCTCGCGCGACGGCCGGCGATGGAAGCACGTCGCCGACACGCGCGCCTACGTGGACCGCGTGAAGGCGGGGGCGGACCCGGTGGCCGAGGCGCGGCACCTCGACCAGGAGACACGCCTGGCCGAGGCCCTGTTCATGGGGTTGCGGCTGTCCGAAGGTCTAGATCCCGATGCGTACCACGCACGTTTCGGGCAGGATCTCTGGACTCGCTACGGGGAGGCGCTGGCCCCGGCCGTGGAGGCGGGCTTGCTCCTGCGCGAGCCGGGACGGATTCGCCTGACCCGCCGTGGCATGCTCCTCGCCAACGAAGTGATGCAGGTGTTCGTGTGATGAGTTTTTCCCCGGGGGCCCACTTACGGTACAGTAGCCGCCGGATTCACCACCCCTTGTTTTCGGAGTCGGAGGAAGTCGCTATGCGTTCGTTGATGGAGGCGCGGGCCGTACGTGGTGCGGGTGCGCGGGTGGCCCTGGGTGCCGCCGTTCTGATGTTCGGTCTCGCCGTGAGCACGCCCGCCCGGGCCCAGGACGCGGCGCAACCGGCCGCCCCGGCCAAGCCCCAGTTGACGTTCGACAACGCCGACGCCGTGGTGTGGTTCTACGCCGTCAAGGGCGACAGCGGCGCCAAGTTCGAGGAGTTCTTCACGCGCGTCAAGGAGGCGATGGCCAAGAGCACCAACGCCGAGCGCAAGACGCAGGCGGCGGGCATGCGCCTGATGAAGTCGACCTCGCCGGCGGCCGACGGCACGATCAACTACGTGCTCATCGTCAGCCCGATTTCCAAGGGCCAGGAGTACAGCCCGGGCATGCTCCTGTTCGAGGTGTTCCCGACCGAGGCCAAGACGCTCGTCGATCAGCTCCAGTCGTACATCAACGACAAGGGCCTGAACGCCGCCGTGCCGCTGGCCAACGTGATGACCCTCGGCCAGTAGGCCGTTTCGAGAACGTCTTTCCGGGACCCCGGCGGTGCGCGAGCGCCGGCCGGGGTCTTCGTGCTGAATGCGCACCATCGTCCTCACGCTCTCCCTGGTTGTGGCGGCCGCGGCGCTCGTCGACGCGCAGGCGCCCGCCCCGGCGCCCCCGGCAGAGGCTGCCGGGCAGCCCACCGTGCCCGCCGTGCCCGCGGCGCTGCCGATGGCCGGCCCGGCCGGCATGGTCTTCCACGCCATCAAGGCCGACAAGACGGCCGACTTCGAGTCGGTCATGACGCGCCTGCGCGACCTGCTGGCCGTCTCGGGCAACGAGGTGCGGCGCCGGCAGGGCGCGGGATGGCGCGTGCTGAAGCAGGCGACGCCGCTCGGCGACGGCAGCGTGTTGTACGTCTCGCTGCTCGATCCCGTGGTGGCCAACGCCGAGTACGACGTGCCCCGGCTCCTGGCCGAAGCGGCCCCGGCCGAGGCCGCCCAGCTCTACGAGCAGTTCCGCGACGCGCACGTGCAGGCGACCGTCCAGGCGTCGAACCTCACCGTCGTGCTCGCGCCCGTCGCTGCCGGCGCCAGCCCGGCCCCCGCACCCAAGCCATGACCTTCGCGTTGGTGCTGGCCGTCGCGCTGGCGGGTGTGTCGCCGACACAAGCCCCGCCGCCTCAAGCGCCCGCCGCCGTGGCGCCCGGCGTGGCGCAGGCCGGCCCGGGTGACATGTGGCTGGTGATCTACAGCGTCATGCCCGACAAGGGGCCGCAGTTCGAGGCGCTCGCGCGGGAGGTGCGCGAGGCGCTGGCGCGCAGCCCGCAGGAGGTCCGGCAGGCGCAGGCGCGCGATCTGCGCATCCACCGGTCCGCGCTTCCCGCGCACGACGGCAAGCTGATGTACTTCCTCCAGATCGCGGCACTCACCGGCGATGCCGACCGATCGGGCTTCGACGCGCTCATCGACGCCGTCCTGCCGGAGCAGGCCACGGCGCTCAAGAAGCAGCTCGAGGGGGCGCTGGACCCGGCCAATCCCTCGGGGAACACCTACCTCATCAACGTCCGGTAGACGGCAGTCGGCAGTCGGGAGTCGGCAGTCGGCAGTCGGCAGTCGGCGGTCGGCGGGGCAGGCTGCCTGCCGCCCGTCGCCCGCAGCCCATCCCGTGGTTGACGTGGCTGTGCCGCCACGACTCCTTCAGAACGCGAGCGTGAGGCCCGCGTAGGCCCGGTGCGCGTTGGCGGCGCGCGCGTCGCGGAAGCGGAAGTAGCGGTAGTCGAGGCGGAGCTTCAGGGGACCTGCCAACTCGATCTTCGCGCCGCCGCCGAGCGCGGCATGCATGTCGGTGCGTTCGTACACGTTCTCGAAACGCTCGCGGTACAGCCCTGCGCCGGCGATGCCGTAGAACTGCACGCCGCTGACGGGGATGGGGTTCTGCACGTACACGCTCGCGGTCCCGACGGCCAGCGAGGGGGCCAGGTCGTCGACAGCCTGCGCCACGCGTGTCACCTCCACTTCCCAGCCCACGATCAGCAGTCCGAACCCCAGCGCGATGCCCGTCGTCGGCCGGAGCGCGGGCGCGTTCTGCAGGCCCGCGAAGATCGTGAGGTCGGCCACGGCCGGTGAGACCGTCCCGAGCCAGCACACCGCGGCGAGCAGGCCGAGGCGCATGCGCGTCGTCATGGGCGGATTATGGCCGAGCCCGGCCGTGCGCGCGCCTCCGGCGAGCGGCAGCCACGTACTCACGGTGCGCTACCATCGGGTCAGAACAGACCCGACTGCCGACACCCGACTGCCGACTGCCGTTCCCGATGGACCTCCACCTCACCGCCGATCAGCGCGTGCTTCGTGACAGCGTCCGGGAGTTCGCCGAACGCGAGCTTCGTCCCCACGTGCGCGCCTGGGACGAGTCGCAGCACTTCCCGATGGCGCTCCTCCCGAAGCTGGCCGACCTCGGGTTGATGGGGATCCAGTTCCCGGACGACGTCGGAGGCTCCGGGATGTCGGCCGTCGACTACTGCATCTGCATCGAGGAACTGGCGCGCGTCGATCCGGCGATCGCGCTGAGCGTGGCGGCGCACAACGGGCTGGCGGCGGCACACCTGCACATGTTCGGCACGCCGGCGCAGCAGGCGCGCTTCCTCGGTCCGCTCGCCCGCGGCGAGGTCCTCGGGGCGTGGGGGCTCACCGAACCGGGCGCGGGCAGCGACGCGGCCTCGATGCGAACGGCGGCGCGTCGCGACGGCGACGGCTGGGTGCTCTCCGGATCGAAGACGTTCATCACGCACGGCAACATCGCGGGCGTCTACGTCGTGATGGCCGTCACCGATCGCGCGCGGGGCAGCCGCGGCATCTCGGCCTTCGTGATGCCCTCCGGCACCCCCGGCCTGCGAGCGGGGCGCAAGGAAGACAAGCTCGGCATGCGCGCCAGCGAGACGAGCGAGGTCCTGCTCGAGGACTGCCGCGTCGGCGCCGACGCCCTGCTCGGCGACGAAGGGCAGGGGTTCGTGAACACGCTGCAGGTGCTCGACGCCGGGCGCATCGGCATTGCCGCGCTCTCGGTTGGCCTGGCGCAGGGTGCGTGGGAGGCCGCGCGCACCCACGCGCAGCGGCGGGAGCAGTTCGGCCGCCCCATCGCCGAGTTCCAGGGCATCCGCTGGAAGCTGGCCGACCTGGCGACCCGGATCGATGCGGCCCGCCTGCTCACGTACCGTGCCGCCGCGCTGAAGGACGAGGGGACGCGCACCACGCGCGAGTCGTCGATGGCCAAGCTGTACGCGAGCGAGGTGGCGGTCCGCGCCGCCGACGAGTGCGTGCAGATTCACGGTGGCTACGGTTTCGTGAAGGACTACCCGGCCGAGAAGTACTTCCGCGACGTGAAGCTGCTCACGATCGGCGAGGGCACCAGCGAGGTGCAGCGCCTCGTCATCGCGCGGCAGCTGCTGGCGTGACCCGCGACGAGTTGATTGCACGCGTGCGCGCCGGCGAGCCGAGGGCGGTGGCGCGCGCCATCTCGCTGGTCGAGAACGAGACGCCCGAGGCCGCCCCGCTCATCGCGGCCCTGCACCCGCTGGCCGGCCGCAGTTGGCTCGTCGGCCTCACCGGACCGCCGGGGGCCGGCAAGAGCACGCTCGTCGATCGCCTCGCCGGCGTCTGGCGCGCCGCCGGGCACCGTGTCGGCATCATCGCCGTCGATCCCTCCAGTCCGTTCACCGGCGGGGCCCTCCTCGGCGATCGCGTCCGCATGCAGCAACACGCGGGTGATCGCGGCCTCTTCATCCGCAGCATGGCGACGCGCGGACACCTCGGCGGACTGGCGCGCGCGACGGGCGACGTCGCCGTCGTGCTCGATGCTGCGGGCTTCGACCGCATCATCGTGGAGACCGTGGGGGTGGGCCAGGACGAGGTCGACGTCGTGCGTGCCGCCGACGTCTCCGTGGTGGTGCTCGTGCCCGGCACGGGCGACGATGTGCAGGCCCTGAAGGCGGGCCTGATGGAGATCGCCGACGTGTACGTGGTCAACAAGGCGGACCGTGACGGCGCCGACCGCGCCGTCGCCGCCGTCGAGGCCATGCTCGCGCTGCGGCCGGCGGAGGCCGGGACGTGGCAACCCCCCGTGCTGCGGACGACGGCCGCCTCGGGCGAGGGCGTCGAGGCGCTCGCGTCGAGCATCGAGGCCTTCCGGGCCCAGGCAGGGCCCCTGGCCGAGGCGCGTCGCCGTGAGCGTGCGGCGCTGCGGGTACGCGATCTCCTGGTCCGGGCGTTTCTCGCGCGGCTCGAGGGCGCGGTGCTCGCGCCCGGCGAGTTCGAGGCGCTGGCCGGTCAGGTGGCGCGTCGCGAGATCGACCCGCACGCGGCTGCGGCGCAGTTGCTTGCACGGGCCTCGTCTGCGGGCTGACCCGCGCCGGGCGGGAGTGGACAACCGGCGGGCCGCACCCCCATCATGTCGTGTTTGCGCCGGCCGGCCTTCCGCCGCTGGTGCGCGTCGGCTGCGGCGGCGTCCCCGCCCCGCGCCGCGCTGGTTGCCATCACGCTATGTCCATCCAGATCGGCATCATCGGGGGTAGTGGCCTGTACGACATGGCCGAGCTCACCGACCGTCACGAACTCACGATCGACACGCCCTTCGGCCCGCCGTCGGGGCCCTACGTCACCGGCACGCTGGGCGGCACCAGGGTCGCGTTCCTGCCGCGGCATGGCGTTGGGCACCGGATCACTCCGTCGGAGCTGAACTTCCGGGCCAACATCTACGGCTTCAAGACGCTCGGCGTGGAGCGCCTGCTGTCGGCCAGCGCCGTCGGGTCGCTCCGCGAGGACATGGCGCCGCTCGATCTCGTGATCCCGGACCAGTTCATCGACCGCACGCGCGGGCGCATCGGGACGTTCTTCGGCGACGGCATCGTCGGCCACATCGCGTTTGCCGACCCGGTGTGCAACGACCTGGCGCAGGTGGCCTACGACGCATCGGTCGCCGCAGGGGCGAAGGTCCACAAGGGCGGCACGTACGTGTGCATGGAGGGCCCGGCGTTCTCGACGCGCGCCGAGTCGCACCTGTACCGGTCCTGGGGCGCGCACATCATCGGCATGACCAACCTGCAGGAGGCCAAGCTGGCGCGCGAGGCCGAGATCTGCTACGCGACGATCGCGCTGGTCACCGACTACGACTGCTGGCATCCCGATCACGACCACGTGACGGTGGAGATGGTGATCAACACGCTGCACCAGAACGCCCGGACGGCCCAGCAGGTGATCGCCGGGGCCGTCAAGGCGCTCTCCAGCACGCCGCGCACCTGCGGCTGCGGGCAGGCGCTGGCCACCGCCATCATCACGCGCCCCGAACTCGTGCCCGAAGAGACGCGCCAGAAGCTCGCGCCGATCATGGGCAAGTACTTGTAGGCGACAGGCTACGGGTGACAGGCGGCCTGAGGGCCGCGGCCCGTGGCCATTCCGCTCCCCGATACCCGCTCCCCGAAACCCGACACCCGAATTCCATGGCCCGCCACATCGTTACCGGTTCGATCGCCTACGACTACCTCATGACGTTCCCGGGGACGTTCACGGAGCTGTTGCTCCCTGAGCACCTGAAGCGCCTGAGCCTCAGCTTCCTCGTCGACGAGATGGAGAAGCGGCGCGGCGGCTGCGCGCCCAACATCGCGTACACGCTGGCGCTGCTCGGTGAGCGGCCGCTGCTGATGGGCACGGCGGGGCAGGACTTCTCGGATTACCGTGCGTGGCTCGAGGCCGCCAACGTCGACACGTCGCTCGTGCACGAGGTCGAGGGCAAGTTCACGGCGTCGTTCTTCTGCAGCACCGATACGCAGAACAACCAGATCGCGTCGTTCTACACGGGAGCGATGGCCGATGCCGACGAGCTCTCGTTCCGCACGGCGGGCGAGGCCGATCTGGTGATCATCTCGCCCAACGACCCGAAGGCGATGGTGCAGTACGCCGAGGAGTGCCGCACGCTCGGCCTGCGCTACATCTTCGACCCGGGCCAGCAGTGCGCGCGCATGGAGGGGCCGGAACTGGCCGCGGGCCTGGTGGGCGCCAACATCGTGATCTGCAACGACTACGAGTACGAGCTGATTCGCGAGAAGACCGGCCTCGACGTCGATGCGCTGCTCGACAAGTCCGAAGCGGTGATCATCACCAAGGGCGAGCACGGCTCGTCGATCCACCTGCCGGGGCGTCGCGTGGACGTGCCCGTGGCGCCCGAGCGCCGCGTGGCCGATCCGACCGGTGTCGGCGATGCCTATCGCGGCGGGCTGATGAAGGGCCTCGCCATGGGCTGCGACTGGGAAACGTGCGGCCGGCTGGGCAGCGTCACGGCGACGTACGCCCTCGAGCACGTCGGGGGCCAGAGCCATGCCTACACGATGGACGAGTTCCGTGAGCGCTATGTGGAGGCGTTCGGCGGCACGTGCCCGGTGTAGCGTCCTGGTGCGGCGCGGGGCCGCAGTGACGGCGCACGGTCGCGCCAATGCGCCTGGCGGCACGGGGCCCGCGTGAGCACGCCGGCCAGCCGCCTGCGAGCGGCCCTGGTGGCGCTGTCGGTCGTCTGGGCGGCGGCCGTGGTCGCGGCGCCGCTCGCGAGGGCGGGGCACGGCCACTGGGGCGTCGAGGCGTTCGCCACCGTGCCGTATCTGGTCGGGACCCGCATCTGTCACCAGCGACCTGAGCGCTCGTTCCACACGCAGGGCGTGGCCTGGCCGGTCTGCGGCCGCTGTGCCGGCCTCTACCTCTCGGGCGCGACCGCCCTGCTGGCGGCCGCCGTCATGCGATCCAGGCGGGACCGGCGGTTCAGCGCCCTGCTTGCGGTCGCTGCCGTCCCGACGATGGCGACCTGGGGCCTCGAAGCCGCTGGCCTGTGGGACCCCGGCACCGGTCTGCGGGCCCTCGCCGCCGTGCCCCTCGGCCTGGCGATCGGCTGGACCCTCCACGCCGCACTCGAGGAAGGGCCGGGCGAGACAGGCCAGCGGTCCTAGGCTGCAGGCTGCAGGCTGCCTGTCGCCCCGCTACCCGCTACCCGCTACCCGCGACCCGCTACTGGCCTTGCTACACTTGTTCGCTGATGTCCGCACGACCAGCCTCGTCCTCGCTCCCTCCCGTGCCGCCGCTCGTCCTGTGCGCCATCGGCTGGCTCGTGCCCGGCGCGGCGCACGCGTGGCTGGGGCGACGTGACAAGGCCCTCATCTTCCTCGTGGCCATCGTCCTGCTGTTTGCCGCGGGCCTGGCGCTCGAGGGCCGCATCTTCCCGGTCACCTTCCAGGAACCGCTCGTCGGCCTGGCGGCGCTGGCCAACCTCGGCGTCGGCCTGCCGTACTTCGTGGCCTGGGCAGCTGGGCTCGGGGCCGGTAACGTCGTCGCGTCCAGCTACGAGTACGCCAACACCTACCTGATCGTGGCCGGCTTGCTGAATGCCCTCGTGGTGCTCGACGCCTACGACATCGCGATCGGGCGCAAGCCGTGATGACCAGCCATCTCCTGCTCCTCGTGTTCTTCGCGGCCTGCGTGGCGGCCGTGCTCGCGGCCTTGCAGAAGGACGACCGGGCGGGGCAGCTCCGCCTCGCGCTCTACATCGCCGGCGGGTTCATCGGCACGGCGCTGGTGCTCGGCTGGGTGCTGTTTCCGTTCCCGCTGTGACGCCCGCGCAGCGCCGCTTCGTCGGGTGGCTGCCGGCGACCGCCTGGCTGACGATGATCTTCGTGTTGTCGTCGCAGCCGGCGCTGCCGAGTCCGCCGGCGGTGAACGACAAGCAGGCACACGCGTTCACATTCGGTGTGCTCGCCGTGCTGCTGTTGATGGGGCTGGCGGGGTGGCGCTGGGCGTCCGTCACGCGGTCGGCGTTGCTGACCGCCTTCCTGCTCGCGGCGGCCTACGGGGTCACCGACGAACTGCACCAGCGCTTCGTGCCCGGGCGGACCCCCGACGTCGCCGATGTCGCGGCCGACGCGGCCGGCGCGGCCCTCGCCATGGTTGCCGCAGGGGCGTGGGCTATACTCCTCCACAGGCGGCGGTCTGCCGCCCGTCCCTGAACCACAGGCGTCCCTGGCTGGTTCCCCTGCGGAATCCGCGCGCGGCCGACCGACCCCGACGCACGCCGCTGCCACTGCCGACATGAGCGACGAGTACCTCGACCTGACGGGCACCGACGCGGTGCGCGTGCTCACCATCACGCGTCCCGAGAAGCTCAACGCGCTCAACCGGGCGACGCTGGCGGCCCTGCACGCGCGCCTCGAGACGCTGGCCGCCGATCCCGCCCTGCGCGTCCTGATCGTCACGGGCGCCGGGACGAAGGCCTTCGTGGCCGGTGCCGACATCTCGGAGTTCGAGGGCCTCACCCCGGCCGAGGCGGCCAGCTACGCGCGCGTCGGCCAGGCGGTGTTCGATCGGCTCGAGTCGTTGCCCGTCCCGACCATCGCCGCGATCAACGGCTATGCGCTCGGCGGCGGCTGCGAGCTGGCGCTGGCGTGTACCTTCCGGCTGGTGGCCGACACGGCGCGACTGGGCCTGCCCGAGACGTCGCTCGGGCTGATTCCCGGGTTCGGCGGCACCCAGCGACTCGCGAGGGCCATCGGGCGGCAACAGGCGCTCGAACTGATCCTCACGGGGCGGCAGGTCGACGCCGACGAAGCCGTGCGCCTCGGGCTGGCCCTGCGGGCGGTGCCCGCGGCCACGCTCATGGACGCCGCGCAGGCGCTCGCAGCGCAACTCGCCGCGCGGGCGCCCGTCGCGTTGCGATACGCGCGCGAGGCCATGGCAGGAGGCCTCGACCGGCCGCTGGCCGACGGCCTGGCTGCCGAAGCGCGCCTGTTCGGTCTGGCGGCCGCCACCGCCGACATGCGGGAGGGCGTCCGCGCCTTCCTCGAGAAGCGTCAGGCCGTGTTTACCGGTCGATAGGAGCCGCCCGCCCGTGTCCCGTCCTGCCATCCTCCAGCCCGTCCCGCAGGCCCCCGGCCTTCGCGTCGCCCTCGTCGTGTCGACCTACCACGACGGCATCACCGAACGCCTGGCCGCCGGTGCCCTCGAGGCGCTGGCCGCGGCAGGTGTGGCGCGCGACGCCATCGAGCGGCTCGACGTGCCGGGCGCCTACGAGATCCCGTTCGGCGCGCGCACGGCCGCCGCGTCCGGGCGCATCGACGCCGTCGTCTGCCTCGGCTGCCTGATCAAGGGCGAGACGCCGCACTTCGACTACATCGCGTCTGCCGTGTCGCACGGCATCATGCAGGCCTCGCTCGCGCAGGGCGTGCCGATGGCGTTCGGCGTCCTCACGGTGAACACCATGGACGAAGCCGAAGCTCGCGTGCCCGAGGGGCCAGGCAACAAGGGCTACGAGGCCGCGGTGGCCGTCGTGACGATGGCGCAGCTCGCGAGCGCGTGGGCGCCGGCGAGCGGGCAGGGGAGCCACGGGTGAGCCTCGACCCCCAGCACCTCCGTCAGGCGCGCGAGATCGCGCTGCAGATGCTCTACGGATGGGAGATGACGGGCGATGCACTGCCCGAGGCCATCTCCGGCGTCCGCGACCTGCAGCTGCGCCCGCCCGTGGCCGAGCGCGATGCGCTGGCCATCGCGCTGGCGCAGGGCACGGCCCGCACGCTGGATCGCATCGATCCGCTGATCGCGGAGGCCGCCACCAACTGGCGCCTCGAGCGGATCGCCGTGATCGACAGGCTGGTGCTGCGCCTGGCCGTCTTCGAGTTCCTCGAGCGCCCCGAGGTGCCGCCGGCCGTGGTCATCAACGAGGCGCTCGAACTGGCCCGCACGTTCAGCGCGCCCGACGCGGTGCGCTTCGTGAACGGCGTCCTGGACGCCATCCGGAAGCGCCTCGACAAGGACCGGCCGCCTCCGCCGACGGCTTCGGCGGGCCCCGGGCGCCCGGCACCGGAACAGTGACGTCGACGCTCCCTCAGTCCTCCTGCGCGCCCTGGTCGGTCGCTTGCCGCGCCGTACCTGTGGTCCGTAGCCTGTAGCCCGTAGCCCTTCCCATGTCCGATTCCGAACTCGTCGCCCAGCGTCGTACCAACTTCGAGAGCCTGACCGCCCTCGGCGTCCAGCCGTACCCGAACGCGTACGACACCACGCACCGCGTCAGCGAGCTGGTGGCCAGCTACGGCGAGACGTCCGGGGAGGCGCTCGAGGCCGAGCATGTGCCCGTGCGCGCCGCAGGGCGCATCCTCGGCATGCGCACGTTCGGCAAGGCGAACTTCCTCGTGCTGTCGGACGGCGTGGCGACCATCCAGGCCTACATCCGCCAGGACTCGGTGAGCGCCGACGCGTTCGCGCTGTTCAAGCTGCTCGACTTCGGTGATCAGGTCGGTGTGGCCGGGCGCGTGTTCCGGACGCGCACCAACGAGCTCACCATCTGGGCCAGCGACCTGGTCTTCCTCGCCAAGAGCTTCCTCCCGCTGCCCGAGAAGTGGCACGGCCTGCAGGACATCGAGACGCGCTATCGCCAGCGGTACCTCGACCTCATCGTCAACCCCGAGGCGCGTCGCGTGTTCGACGTGCGGGCGCGCACGCTGCAGGCGATCCGCAGCTTCCTCGATGCCCGCGGCTTCCTCGAGGTCGAGACGCCGATGATGCAGCCCATCGCCGGCGGCGCGCTGGCGCGGCCGTTCGTGACGCACCACAACGCGCTCGACATGAAGCTCTACATGCGCATCGCGCCGGAGCTCTACCTCAAGCGGCTCGTGGTGGGCGGCATGGACCGCGTGTACGAGATCAACAGGAACTTCCGCAACGAGGGGATCTCGACGCAGCACAACCCCGAGTTCACGATGCTCGAGTTCTACCAGGCGTACGTGGACTACCAGCACCTGATGCGTCTCACCGAGGAGATGTTCGCCGAGGTCGCGCAGAAGACCGTCGGCACCACCGACCTCACGTTCAACGGGCACGCCATCTCGTTCGCGGCGCCGTTCCGCCGGCTGTCGCTGCGCCACGCGGCCGCCGAGCGCGCCTCCGAGAAGCTGCAGCGCTCGGTCGAGGTCGACATGCTGCGCGACACGGCCACGGCCCGCAGCATCGCGACGGCGCTCGGCCTCGAGGTGCCCGAGGGCGTCGGCGCCGGCAAGATCGCCACCGAGATCTTCGAGGCCCTCTGCGAGGAGGACCTGATCCAGCCGACGTTCATCTACGACTTCCCGACCGAGGTGTCGCCGCTCTCCAAGCAGAAGGCCGACGATCCCGACACCGTCGAGCGGTTCGAGTTGTACGCCGGCGGCTTCGAGGTCGCCAACGCCTTCAGCGAGCTCAACGATCCGGCCGAGCAGCGCCGGCGCTTCGAGGGCCAGCTCGCCGATCGCGCCCGCGGCGACGCCGAGGCGCACCAGATGGACGAGGACTACATCCGCGCGCTCGAGTACGGCCTCCCGCCGACCGGCGGCGAGGGCGTCGGCATCGATCGCCTGGTGATGCTCCTCACCGGCAGCGCGAGCATCCGCGACGTCATCCTGTTCCCGTTGATGCGCAGCCAGGGGCAGGCTCAGGGCTCAGGGCTCAAGGCTCAGAGGGAATAGGCTTCAGCACAGGCTCAGGGCGCAAGGCTCAGGGCTCAGAAAAGGGCTCAAGGCTCAGGGCTCAAGGCTCAGAGAGCTTGGGTCGGCTCGCGCATCAGCCCCATGGCGCACGACGGTAGGGCCGGCTCTCCGAGCCCGGCCTTCATGTTCACGGCTCAGCCGACGCAGGCTCAAGGTTCAGGGCGCGGAGAGCATGCCGAGGGGCGTCAGGTACGCGGAGAGCCGTCGCGCGGTTCCAGGGCCAATCGCGTCAACTGCGAGCGGAGGGCCTGCAATCTCCGGACGAGCGTCTCGTAGTCCTGCTCCAGTCGTCGCAGGTGCGCGTCGCCGTCGGCCAGGCGTCCCAGCACCGACAGCAGGTACCGGGTCTCTGCGGCCGAGCCGGCGGCGACCTCGACGAACCGGCCGTACTCGCGCGTGGTGTGCCGTTGGCTGCCCTCGACGAGATTGAGCGGCACGGAGAGGGCCGCGCGAGTCAGCTGATCGCGAAAGATGAAGCGCCCAGGTGCGTCCAGCGTGGCAACAATCGCCAGCACGCCGAACAGCAGCCGGTCACTTTCCGAAAGACCTCGAGATTCCTGACATCACGTGCCATCGCACCGCCCAGCCCTGCATGAGCAATGCCGTCCCCGGCACAGTATGCTTTCTGAGCCCTGAGCCCTGAGCCCTGAGCCGTGCTCTCTGAGCCTTGAGCCCTGAAGCCTGTAGCCTGTTCCCGCATGCCCTTCGAACTCTTCCTCGCCCTCCGGTACCTGGTCGCCCGTCGCAAGCAGGCGTTCCTGTCGCTGATCTCGGTCATCTCGACGATTGGCGTGGCGGTGGGGGTGATGGCGCTCATCATCGCGCTCGCCCTGATGACGGGCCTGCAGGGCGAACTGCGCGACCGCATCGTCGGGGCGTCGCCGCACATCTACGTCTGGAAGGTCGGCGACGGGCTCACCGATCTGCCGGGCGACATCGCGCGGCTCAAGCAGGTGCCGCGCGTGACCGGTGCGTCGCCCATCGTGCTGGGCAAGGCGCTGGTCACGGCAGGGGAGCAGCAGGCCTTCATCACGGTGAAGGGCATCGAACCGGCGTCGGAAGGCGAGGTCACCGATGTCGGCGCGCGCATGATCAAGGGCACGTTGTCGGCGCTGGCGACGCGCCCCGAGGATGCCCTGGCCGGCATCGCGATCGGCCAGGCGCTGGCCGACCAGCTGCGCGTGCATGTGGGCGACACGGTCACGCTGATGACGCCCGAGGGACCGCTCTCGCCGTTCGGCCCGACGATGGGGAGCCGGCGCCTCGAGGTGACGGGGATCTACTCGCTCGGGCTGTACGAGTTCGACGCGGCGTACGGCTTCGTGTCGCTGCCCACGGCGCAGCGCCTGCTGGCGCGCGACCGCCCCGACTTCGTCCAGGTGCGCGTCGACGACATGTACGCCGCGCCGCAGGTGGCGGCCGACATCGTGCAGCGGCTCGGCGCGACGTACGTCACGCAGGACTGGGCGCAGATGAACCAGTCGCTCTTCTCGGCCCTCTGGCTCGAGAAGATGGCGATCTCGATCACCATCGGCCTCATCGTGATGGTCGCGGCGCTCAACATCGTGGCGTCGCTCGTGCTGTTGGTGATGGAGAAGAGCCGCGACATCGCCATCCTCAAGACGATGGGCGCGGGGGCGCGCAGCATCACGGCGGTGTTCATGCTGCAGGGCCTGATCATCGGTGCCATAGGCACCCTGGTCGGCGCCACCAGCGGGCTCGTCGTGACATGGGTGCTGGACCGCTACAAGCTCATCCGCGTGCCCATGGACGTCTACCAGGTGGCCTACGTGCCCTTCAAGGTGCAGGCCGACGACTTCGTGCTGGTCGTCCTGGCGGCCCTGGTGATCTGCTTCCTCGCGACGATCTACCCCTCACGCCAGGCCTCGCGCCTCGACCCGGCGCAGGCGCTCAGGTATCAATAGGCTCAGGGCTCACGGCTCAGGGCTCAGAGAGCACGCGATGGCCCGCAAGCGGGACTCGGTGGCAGGGCTCAGCACTCCTGACACGAAGGCTCGGAGGACGTTCTGCCTGTAAGCTTTCTGAGCCTTGAGCCCAAAGCCTTGAGCCTGTAGCTGCGATGCCTTTCCTCTCCGTCTCCGCCCTCACCAAGTCCTATCCGACCCCGAACGGGCCCGTCGAGGTGTTGCGCGACGTCGACCTGCAGGTGGAGGCCGGCGAGATGGTGGCGATCGTCGGGGCGTCGGGGGTCGGGAAGAGCACGCTGCTGCACGTCCTCGGCGGCCTCGATGGCCTCGACGCGGGCGTGGTCGAGGTGGACGGGGTGGCGCTCCACGCCCTGGCCGACGCCGGGCGCGTGGCATTCCGGAACCGGCATGTCGGGTTCGTGTTCCAGTTCCATCACCTGCTGCCCGAGTTCTCGGCACAGGAGAACGTCGAGATGCCGCTCCGCATCGGGCGTGTGCCGCTGGCGGAGGGGCGCCCGCGCGCCACGGCCCTGCTGGAGCGGGTCGGCCTGGGGCACCGGCTGACGCACCGCCCGGGGACGCTCTCGGGCGGGGAGCAGCAACGGGTGGCCATCGCCCGGGCCCTGGTGATGCGTCCCGCCCTCCTGCTGGCCGACGAACCGACCGGCAACCTCGACGAGCACACGGCCGACAGCTTGCATGCCCTCCTGCGGGAGATGCATGCCGAGCACCGCCTGACGTCGGTGATCGCCACCCACAACGGACGCCTCGCGGAGGCGTGCGACCGGGTGTTGCGGCTCGAGGGCGGGCGGCTGCGCCCGGCCTGAGCAGCAGACGCGCCCCGGCCCATCCGTCCTGGCACGGATGGCGTCCTAACCGGTGGGACCCGCGCTCGTGTGGCGCGGGCGTCGGCACGGCGGTCGGCAGGTCGACTCGGGCGTGTGTGCGGGGCGTCCCGCGCGGCCCTTCCCGTATAATGCGAGCACACGGCACCCCACGCGCAGTCCGCGTGAGCTCTCCAAGGGACCACATGTTCGAGCGGTATACAGAACGAGCGCGGCGCGTCCTCTTCTTCGCCCGGTACGAGGCGAGCCAACTGGGCAGCGTCTCGATCGAGACCGAGCACCTCCTGCTGGGCCTGATCCGCGAGGGCAAGGGACTCACGAGCCGGATCTTCGCGCGGTCGCACCTGTCGCTGGAGGCCATCCGCAAGGAGGTCGAGGGCCGCACGGTGTTCCGCGAGAAGGTGTCGACCTCGGTCGAGATTCCCTTCAGCGCGGAGACCAAGCGCGTGCTGCAGCACGCGGCCGAGGAAGCCGACCAGCTGTCGCACAACTACATCGGCACCGAGCACCTGCTGCTCGGCATCCTGCGCGAGGAGCAGTCGGTCGCGGCCACCATCCTGATGGAGAAGGGCATGCGGCTGGCCACGGTCCGCGAGGACATCGTGGCGCTGCTGAACGAGAAGACGACGATGACGCGCGTCAAGGAGACGCCGCTGCTCGCCGAGTTCAGCCGCGACCTCAGCGAGGCCGCACTCAAGAGCTCCCTGGACCCGCTCGTCGGTCGCGAGACCGAGATCGAGCGCGTGCAGCAGGTGCTCTGCCGCCGCACGAAGAACAACGCGGTGCTCATCGGCGAACCGGGCGTCGGCAAGACGGCCATCGTCGAGGGGCTGGCGCAGAAGATCGCCGTGGGCGACGTGCCCCACTTCCTCGCCGACAAGCGGATTCTCGCGCTCGACATCTCGCTGATCGTCGCCGGCACGAAGTACCGCGGCCAGTTCGAGGAGCGCCTGAAGGCGATCATGAAGGAGCTCGTCGAGAACCCGAACATCATCGTGTTCATCGACGAGTTGCACACGCTGGTGGGCGCGGGGTCGGCCGAGGGCTCGCTCGACGCGGCCAACATCCTCAAGCCGGCGTTGTCGCGCGGCGAAATCCGCTGCATCGGCGCGACGACGCCCGCCGAGTACCGGAAGTACATCGAGAAGGACCGTTCGCTCGAGCGCCGCTTCCAGGCCGTGAAGGTGGATCCGCCCAGCGAGGGCGAGGCGATCCAGATCCTGATGGGGATCAAGGAGCGCTACGAGACCTTCCACCACGTCGACTACTCGCGCGAGGCGCTCGAGGCGGCGGTGTACCAGTCCAGCCGGTACATCACCGACCGCTTCCTGCCCGACAAGGCGATCGACCTGCTCGACGAGGCCGGCGCGCGCGCCAAGCTGCGCGAGGCGGGCTACAGCGAGGAGTTCGGGCAGATCAACCGCAACATCCGCGTGGCGGTCGAGCAGATGGAGAGCGCGGTCTCGCAGAAGGACTTCGAGCGCGCGCAGTTCTTCCGCGAGCAGGAAGTGATGGCCCGCGAGAACCTCCAGTTCGTGCGCGAGAAGTTCGACGTCGCGTCGAGCCACCGCCGCGTCACGGTGGGGCGGCCGGAGATCGACGAGGTCGTCTCCAAGTGGACCGGCGTGCCGCTCACCTCGATCAACGAGGACGAGGGCGACAAGCTGCTCCGCATGGAAGAGGAGCTGCACGCGCGCGTCATCAGCCAGGACCGCGCCATCAGCGCCGTGTCGCGGGCGATTCGCCGCTCGCGTGCCGGCCTGAAGAGCCCGTCGCGTCCGGTGGGCAGCTTCCTGTTCCTCGGCCCGACCGGCGTGGGCAAGACCGAGCTCGCGCGGGCGCTGGCCAACCTGCTGTTCGGCAGCGACCACGCGCTCATCCGCTTCGACATGTCCGAGTACATGGAGAAGCACTCGGTGAGCAAGCTGATCGGGTCGCCCCCGGGCTACGTGGGACACGAGGAGGGCGGGCAGCTCACCGAGAAGGTGAAGCGCAATCCCTACTCGGTGGTGCTGCTCGACGAGATCGAGAAGGCGCACCCCGACCTGTTCAACATCCTGCTGCAGGTGTTCGAGGACGGGCACCTGACCGACGGCCTGGGCAATCGCGTCAACTTCAAGAACGCGATCATCATCATGACGTCGAACATCGGCGCGCGCTTCATCCAGAAGAAGGCGTCGCTGGGGTTCCAGCCGGGCGAGTCGGCCGAGACCAAGACCATCAACGAGCAGGTGCT
>NZ_JBIINP010000185.1:0-7622 GCF_044337415.1 Luteitalea sp. | reverse complement strand
CGTCGGCGGGCACGATGCGCACGGTCGCGGGACCACCAGCGTTGTTGCGGTAGAGACAGTCCCAGGCCAGGCACGGCACCAGCGCATCGTTGACGTACATCGACACGGGCCCGTCCTGCTCGGCCACGAACGTGCCGTTCGGTACGGCCGTGCGCGACGGATTGGTGGTGCCGATCTCGACAATGGGCACCAGCCAGTTGGCGCCGATCTGCCGCCGCAGGGGCACGGCGAGCGTGAAGAGCGCCTTCTGCCAGGCCGTGGCGCCCGGCGCGTGCAGGGACGAGAAGCCGAGCGTGTCGGTGACCGGAATGGTCGCATCGGCCCACGCGCCCTGTCGTCGCACGGCGGGCGGCACGCTGCCCTCGTCGACGCCGCAGGCCGTCGGCAGGGCCACCTCGACGCGATACGCGCGGCCCTTCTCCACCGTCACGCCCGTGGCGTTGCACAGCAGGTGTGGCCAGAGCGGGAACGTGCCGGCCGGGCCGCTCCAGCCCGCGGGCACGCCCCCGCCGCACGTCGAGGCCTGCAGCAAGCCGGCGCGGCTCCGCACCTCGAACAGCAGGCGCAGCGGCAGCCAGCCGGCCAGCGTGATCAGCAACGCGATGCCGAACACGTTCGGCAGCAGGTGGTACGAGAGCAGGTGGAAGCCCTGTCGGTACCAGCCGCTCGTCCGCAGGCGGTACACCCAGTCGTCTGGTGAGTTCACCGACGGCACCGGCTGCACCTGCACGCCATGCTCCTGCCACACGGCCCGCATGCGATCGGTGATGGCGAGGCGCAGCCGCTGGCTCCACGCCATCAGGCCGACGATCACCAGCGCGCCGGTGAACAGCTGGAACGGGCGCTGCTGGTAGTACTGCAGCCACGGCGCGAGCGCGCCGGGCAGGACCGAGGCCAGCAGCCCGACGACCGAGGCCAGCGTGGCCTGAGGCGCGCCCAGCCAGGTGAGGTGATCGCGAGCGGGGCAGAGCGGAATCAGCAGCAGGACGAGGGTGGCCGCGACCGTGAGGAAGTAGGCGACGCGGCGCCACCAGACGGCGTTGAGGGCCGCCTCCTGCCGCAGGCGACGCGCATGGCGCTGCGTCGGGTGCTCGTAGGGATTGGGCGCCGCCTCGTCGCCGAGGATGCGCCCGTCGCGGGTCACGACGGCGTACTGCTCGGGCAGGGTCGCCGGCGCGTAGCCGTCGACGTCGCGACGGATGCGCTCCAGGACGCTCTCGTGGACCTTCGGCCGCGCGATGCGCACGTCGGCGTGGTCGTCGTGGCAGAGCCGTTCCAGGGGGCGCGGGTGGTAGCGGTAGTACACGCCGACACCGCGCCGCGAGTCGTGCATCGGCGCAGCGACCACGGCGCGGTCGCTCCACTCGTCGGGGATCCGCCCATCGCGCGCGCAGAGCGCCGGGCGGAAGCGCAGCCCGCGCTTGGCCGCCTCGGTCGCCATCCAGGCCAGCGGCGTGACCGACAGGCTGTCGTCGGGATAGCCGCCACCGACGTTGGAGTGCATCCCGGCGAACCACACCTGCGTGACCCGCTCGTCGTCCACATGGGTGGACGCGTCGTTGCGCGCTTCCTCGTGTTCGGTCCACAAGAGCGGGAAGAACGTCTGCCGCTCGTCGTCGAGTGCCAGCGCGTGACAGGCGCGGCGGACCCGCGGCGAGACCCGGCGGTCCTTGGGGAGCATCGGCCAGATCCAGCGCTCCCAGCCGCGCGTCAGTTCGTCCACCGGCAGCCCGTAGGCAGCCACGGTGTCCCAGACGCCGAGGAACTCGATGTCGGGCCGCAGGGTGCGCGCCGGATCGAACGCCGGCTTGCCGCGCAGCGACTCCCAGGTCGTCAGGAGCCTGTCACGCACCCAGCGGCCGAGCTGCACCGGCCACGAGTGCGGGAAACGATCGGCGCGGTACGCACGGTAGGCCCACAGCGACAGCCGACGAAGCTCGGCCTCGCTGTCGGCCTGCACGAGTCCGACGTTGGCCACCAGCGCGGCGAGCACCCGGGCGGTGTAGGCCCCGCGGCTGAAGCCGAACGCGTAGATGCGGTCGCCACGCGTCGGGTCGTCGGGATCGACCCGATACGCCCGGCTCAGGAACATGTAGAGGTCGAGGACGTTCCGCTTCAGGCCGTAGCCGAAGGCGCCACCGAGGATCGCCAGGGGCTTGAACCCCGCAGTGCCCACGCCGTCGTCGTACAGCGCCACCTGGTCGCCGGTGGCGAGGTCGAGGGCCTCGTAGAGGCGCCAGACGTTGGTCTTCTGCAGCTTGGCGGCGCTGTTGCCCGTGCCGTCGGACAAGGCCACGAGGTTCCGGGGGCGGAAGGGAGTCGCGGGAGATGAGGGCATGCCTGCTGCCAAGAACGCCGGCCGAGCCTCGGGCGCACACGACATGCACCCGAGGCCCCACTTCGTGCGTCCGCCTCTCGAGGACCGCCGTTGCCGACGGGAAGATGACCTCGCCCCTGGCGCGTCGCGTGTGAGACAGCGACGCATGCGTGCGTCAGTGGATTCTGACGCACGCATGCGCCGCACGTCCTCGAGCCTGACGGATTGCCGGCGACGACGACACGTCACGAAACGGCGACCATACCGGTCCGCATCATCTAATGTGTTGAAGGCATGGAAACGTGAGGCGAGCAGGACTATAGTGCGCGCATGGCCGATGGCGATCGCGACCTGACGCACCTTCCGGATCTCCGACACAAGCCGCAACACGGGCCCGTCCGCAGCAGACGTCCGATCTACAAGGATCTGCTGGCGCCCTGCAATCACGCGTGTCCGGCCGGCGAGCCGATACAAGGCTGGCTCGATCACGCGCAAGCGGGTCGTTACCACGACGCCTGGTCCCTCCTCGTCACGGCCAATCCCTTCCCCGCCATCCACGGCCGCGTCTGCTACCACCCCTGCGAATCGTCCTGCAACCGCGGCAAGCTCGATGGTGAAGTCAGCATCCACTCGGTGGAGCGCTTCCTCGGCGACCTCGCGCTCGAGCAGGGCTGGGCGTTGCCGGCCGGAGCACCGGCATCGGGCAAGCGCGTGCTGGTCGTGGGCGCCGGGCCGAGCGGCCTGTCGGCGGCCTACCACCTGAAGCGCCTCGGCCACGACGTGCTCGTGCGCGATGCCGGTCCGGTCGCGGGCGGCATGATGCACTTCGGCATCCCGGCGTATCGCCTGCCGCGCCACATCCTCGACGCCGAGGTCGCGCGCCTGGTCGACATGGGCGTCGTCTTCGAGTTCAACCACAAGGTCGCCGACCTGGAAGCCGAGTGGACCGAGGGCGGCTTCGCGGCCGTCTTCCTCGCGGTCGGCTCGCACATCGGCAAGCGCGCCGGCATCCCGGCGGCGGATGCGGGCCGCATGCTCGATGCGCTGGCGTTCCTCAAGGACGTCGAGGCCGGCACGCCGCCGCAGCTCGGCCGTCGCGTCGCGGTGTATGGCGGCGGCAACACGGCGATGGACGCGGCGCGCACCGCCGTGCGCCTGGGCCACGAGCCGCTGATCATCTACCGCCGCGACCGCGATCACATGCCGGCGCACCCGGCCGAAGCCGACGACGCGCTCGAGGAGGGCGTGAAGATCCACTGGCTGCGGTCGATCGCGGGCATGGAAGCGGGCGAATTGAAGGTCGAGGTGATGGCGCTCGACGAGAAGGGCCGGCCGCGAGGCACGGGCGTGTTCGAGACGATCGAGGCCGACGCCCTCATCCTCGCGCTCGGGCACGACGTCGACAGCGGTTTCCTGAAGGGCGTCAGCGGCGTCGTCCTCACCGACGACGGCAGCGTGATCGTCGACGCCGGGATGATGACCGGCCGCGCCGGCCTGTTCGCGGGCGGCGACATGGTGCCGGCCGAGCGCACCGTGACCTACGCCGTGGGCCACGGCCGGCGCGCCGCCACGCACATCGACGCGTACCTGCGCCAGCTGGAGGTCGCCGCGGTGCCGCCGCCCGAGGTGGCGACCTACGAGAAGCTGCACCTCTGGTTCTACACCGACGTCTCGCACCGGCCGCAGGATCGGCTGGCCATCGAGGCGCGCCGGGCGAGCTTCGGCGAGGTGGTCGCCGGGCTCTCCGAGGCCGAGGCGAAGCACGAGGCGGCACGCTGCCTGTCGTGCGGCACCTGCTTCGAGTGCGACGGCTGCTACGCCGCCTGCCCCGAGGACGCGGTCATCAAGCTCGGCAAGGGCAATCGCTACGAATACGACTACGGCAAGTGCACGGGCTGCGCGGTGTGTTTCGAGCAATGCCCCTGCCACGCCATCTCGATGGTGCCCGAGCCCGAGGCGCACTGAGGCCATCCATGTCCACGCCCTCGTCTCCCGACGCCCCCGTGCTGGCCACCGTCGACGGCAACGAAGCCGCCGCGAGCGTCGCCTACCGTCTCAACGAAGTCTGCGCCATCTACCCCATCACACCCTCGTCCACGATGGCGGAACTGGCCGACCAGTGGTCCGGCGAGCGCAAGCCGAACATCTGGGGCGACGTCCCCACCGTGATCGAGATGCAGAGCGAGGGCGGCGCCGCGGGCGCCGTGCACGGCTCGCTGCAGGGCGGCGCGCTCACCACGACGTTCACCGCGTCGCAGGGCCTGCTGCTGATGATCCCGAACATGTACAAGATCGCGGGCGAGCTCACGCCGGCGGTCTTCCATGTCGCGGCTCGCGCGCTGGCCTCGCACGCGCTGTCGATCTTCGGCGACCACCAGGACGTGATGGCGGTGCGAGGCACCGGCTTCGCGCAACTGGCCTCGGCCTCGGTGCAGGAAGCGCACGACATGGCGGCGATCGCGCAGATGGCGACGCTCGAGTCGCGCATCCCGTTCGTGCACTTCTTCGACGGCTTCCGAACGTCGCACGAGATCGCGCGCATCGCGATGCTCTCCGACGACGACCTGCGGGCCCTGATCGACCCGTCGCTGGTGGTGGCACACCGCTCGCGGGCGCTGAGCCCCGACCACCCGTTCATCCGCGGCACGGCGCAGAACCCCGACGCCTACTTCCAGATGCGCGAGGCCGCCAATGCGATGCACTGGCGCGTGCCGTCGGTGGTCGAGGCCGCGATGGCACGCTTCGGCGAGCGGACCGGCCGGCACTACGGGCTGGTGCAGTACCACGGCGCGCCCGACGCGGAGCGAGTGATCGTGCTGATGGGCTCGGGCGCCGGTGCCGCGGCCGAGGCCGTCGAGGCCCTCACGGCGGCCGGCGAGAAGGTGGGCCTGCTGCAGATCCGCCTGTTCCGGCCCTTCCCCGCGGATGCGTTCCTCGAGGCCCTGCCCGCAACAGTGAAGGCCGTGGCGGTGCTCGATCGCACCAAGGAGCCTGGCGCCAACGGCGAGCCGCTGTACCAGGACATCGTCACCGTCCTCGCCGAGGCGATCGCCGGCGGTACGCGCGACCGCATGCCGCGCGTCGTCGGTGGGCGCTACGGCCTGTCGTCCAAGGAGTTCACGCCGGCGATGGTCAAGGCGGTCTTCGACGAGGTCGCCAGGCCCCGGCCGCGCTCGGGCTTCACCGTCGGCATCAACGACGACGTGAACCACACGAGCCTCGAGGTCGACGACACGTTCACCACCGAGCACGACGACGTGTTCCGCGCGGTGTTCTACGGGCTCGGCGCCGACGGCACGGTGGGCGCCAACAAGAACACCATCAAGATCATCGGCGAGGACCCCGACGTCCACGTGCAGGCGTACTTCGTCTACGACTCGAAGAAGTCGGGATCGCAGACGGTGTCGCACCTGCGCTTCGGGCCGCAGCCGATCCGGTCGACGTACCTCGTGCGCGAGGCGCAGTTCATCGGCTGCCACCAGTGGGGCTTCATCGAGAAGGTGGACGTGCTGTCGCTGGCGGGCAAGGGAGCGACGCTGCTGCTGAACAGTCCGCACGAGGCCTCGGCCGTGTGGGACTACCTGCCGCGCAACGTGCAGGAGCGGATCGTCGAGCGCCAGATGGCGGTGTGGGTGATCGACGCCAACAAGGTGGCGCGGGCCGTCGGGCTCGGGTCGCACACCAACAGTGTCCTGCAGACGTGCTTCTTCGCGGTCTCGGGCGTCCTGCCGCGCGAGAAGGCCATCGAGAAGATCAAGAAGGCCATCGAGAAGACCTACCGCGCCAAGGGCCCCGAGGTCGTGCGCAAGAACTTCGAGGCGGTCGATCGCACCATCGCGGCGCTGGCACGCGTGGAGGTGCCGGCGCAGGCGACCGGCAGCCGCCGCATGCTGCCGATCGTGGCTGCGGGTGCGCCGGCGTTCGTGCGCGACGTGGTGGCCGAGATGCTGGCCGGTCGCGGCGACCTGCTGCCGGTGAGTGCATTCCCGAACGACGGGACGTTCCCGAGCGCGACGTCGCGGTGGGAGAAGCGCGGCATCTCCGACACGGCGCCGGTGTGGGAGCCGTCGCTGTGCATCCAGTGCGGCAACTGCTCGTTCGTGTGCCCCCACGCCGTGATTCGCACGCGTGTCTACACGGCCGACCGGCTGGCCGGGGCCCCCGAACACTTCAAGGCCGCGCCGATCGAGGCGCGCGGCTTCCCCGACAGCCGCTACACGCTGCAGATCTACGAGGAGGACTGCACGGGCTGCACGTTGTGCGTGGACGTCTGCCCCGTGAAGGATCCGTCGGAGAGCGGGCGGCGCGCCATCAACATGGCGCCGCGTGACCTCGACCCCACCGCCGCCCGCGAGCACGCCGCGTTCTTCGAGACGTTGCCCGTCACCGAGCGCGGCCACGTGGACTTCTCCACCGTCCGCGGCACGCAGCTGCTCGAGCCGCTGTTCGAGTTCTCGGGCGCCTGCGCCGGCTGCGGCGAGACGCCGTACCTGAAGCTGGTGTCGCAGCTGTTCGGCGATCGCATGGTGGTGGCCAACGCCACCGGCTGCTCGTCGATCTACGGCGGCAACCTGCCCACCACGCCGTGGTCGGTGAACCACGAGGGACGCGGCCCGGCCTGGGCCAACTCGCTCTTCGAGGACAACGCGGAGTTCGGCCTCGGCATGCGCCTGGCGGCCGACCACCAGCTCGCGGCGGCGCGCAAGCTGCTCGATCAGTTGCGGCCGCAGGTGGGCGACGACCTGGTCGACGACATCATCCACGCGCCCCAGCGGACCGAGTACGACATCCGCCAGCAGCGCGGACGGGTGGGAGTGCTGCTGGACAAGCTCTCGGCCATCGCGCACCCGGCGGTGCCGCTGCTCTCGGCCGTGGCTGGCCAGCTCGTGCGGCGCAGCGTGTGGATCATCGGCGGCGACGGCTGGGCCTACGACATCGGCTCGGGCGGCCTCGACCACGTGCTGGCGAGCGGCCGCGACGTCAACGTGCTGGTGCTCGACACCGAGGTGTACTCCAACACCGGCGGCCAGGCGTCGAAGTCGACGCCGCTCGGCGCGGCGGCCAAGTTCGCCAGCGCCGGCAAGCAGACAGAGAAGAAGGACCTGGCCCTCCAGGCCATCTCCTACGGCAACGTCTACGTGGCGCGCATCGCCATGGGCGCCAACCCGCAGCAGACGCTCGACGCGCTGCGCGAGGCCGAGGCGTACGAGGGGCCGTCGCTCGTGCTCGCGTACTCGCACTGCATCGCGCACGGCATCGACATGACGCAGGGGCTGCACCAGCAGGACGCGGCCGTCCACTCGGG
>NZ_JBIINP010000325.1:0-3516 GCF_044337415.1 Luteitalea sp. | reverse complement strand
GCGGTGCCCATCCCGGTCGCCGTCAAGCTGTCGCCCTACTTCAGCGCGATGGGCGAGATGGCAGCGCGGCTCGTGGCGGCCGGGGCGAAGGGCCTGGTCCTCTTCAACCGCTTCTACCAGCCGGATTTCGACATCGACCGGATGGATGTCGCGCCGACCCTCGAGCTGAGCTCGCCGTCAGAGATCCGGCTGCCGCTGCTGTGGATCGCCGTGCTCCACGGCCGCGTGCAGGCGTCGCTGGCCGCGACCACGGGCGTGCACTCGCATGTCGAGGCAGCCAAGTACGTGCTGGCTGGCGCCGACGTCACGATGTCGACCTCGGCGGTGCTCAAGCACGGGCCATCAGCGCTCGGCATCATCCGCGACGACCTCGCGCGCTGGATGGATCGCAAGGGCTTCGACTCGCTGGCGCAGATCCGCGGCTCCATGAGCCAGGAGCGCGTGGCGTCGCCGTCGGCGTTCGAGCGCGCGAACTACATCAAGATCCTGCAGGGCTGGCGCGACTGAATGGCCACGGCCGCGTGAGGACACGCGGCCATCCCTCTGTTCAGGGCGCTGCGGAGATGCGGATGCGGCGGTACTCCATCTGCCCCCGGTCGGCCTCGAGGCCGATGGCGCCGCTGGGGGGGACCTTGAAGGCAGCCTCGATGACCTCGCCGTTGCAGGTGACCACCGCGGTGGCGCCCCTCACGGTGACCACCAGTTCGTTCCAGTCCTGCGGCTTGTAGGCCGCCGACTTCGTGTACGGCCCCGACAGCCGGTAATCGCGCACCTGCAACTGCGGCCCGCGCAGGAACACGCCGCCGTCGGCGAAGGGCGTCGCGCGGAACTCCAGCTTCAGCACGAAGTCGCCGTCGAAGGTCCTCGTGGTCCAGAGCTGCTGCACTTTGCGGTACTCGGGCGGCGCGGCGGCCACCACGCGGTCGCCCACGACCCGCCAGCGCCCATCGACGCTCGCCGTCCGGCCGTCGAAGGTGACGGGCTCGGCGACGAACGGCCACTGCGCCGCGTTCGGATCGGAGGCCTGCCATTTCGCCGCCATCGCCTTCTCTTGCTCGGTGGTGGCGCGATAGCCCCAGCCGGTCAGGTCGCGCCCGTTGAAGAGCGCCTCGAACCCGGGCTCGGCCGTGAAGGGCTGGCTGGACGGCGTCATCAGGCCGAGGGTCTCGAGCACCGGCCGCAACGCCGACGCCCAGCGCGCGTAGCCGGCGTCGTTCAGGTGGAGCAGGTCGGGGAACTCGGCGATCGGCGCGTCGCCCTCGGCGTCGGCCCACAGCCGCCAGGTCTCCACGGTGGTGACCTGCGGGTCGTTGCGCACCAGCGCCATCAGGCGCGCGTTGGTGTCCTTGATGATCGCGCTCGGGCGCTTCATCTTCGCCGAGCTCGGGAACACCTGGCACAGCACGACGGGCATGGCCGGATTGTGTGACCGCAGCGCGGCGAGAATCGCGCGGACGTTGCTCTCGACCACATCCGGGCGCGCGCCTTCCTCGAGATCGTTGGTGCCGATCAGCAGCACCACGCCCTTCGGACGCAGCACGAGCACGTCTTCCTGCAGGCGCAGCAGGACGCCCCGCGTCGTGTCGCCGCTGATGCCGCGATTGGCGACCTTCATGCCGGGGAAGGCGGCAGGCAGCCGGTCGTTCCAGCCCTGCGTGATCGAGTCGCCGAGCAGCACGACGGCGGCCTGGTCCTGCGCCACCTGCGTCGCCCACGTCGATCGCTTCTCGCGCCAGAGTTTCCGGAACCACGTGTAGCGGCGCAGCGGCCCCATGCCGGGCAGGCCGTCGTCGTTGGCAGGAATCTCGAAGCGATCGACGACCTGCGCGGGCGTGGCCACGGCCTGCGCCCTGGCTGGCGCGACAGGCACGAGCGGCAACAGCAACGCGACGACGAGCAGGGCCCGGCGGGCAGCATCACGGACTGGCGTCATGGCCGTCGAGCATAGCCGAGGACGGGGATCGCGTTGGCAAGGACGTCGCTTCAAGGCGTCGATGGCCAACTCGAACGGGCCACGGGATGGAGTCGGTCCGCTATCATGGCGCCTCGCCTCAGGAGGCCCGGTGAATCGTCTGTCTGCCCTTGCGGTCGCGGTGGCGTGCGCCACTGCCCTGTCCGTCGTGTCGCCCGTTCGCGTGGGCGCGCAATCGCCCGCACCGACCGTCGTCGCCATCAAGGCGGCTCGCTGGCTCGACGTGCGCGCCGGCCTCGTCGTCGACAACGCCGTGGTGGTCGTGCAGGACGGCACCATCCGCAGCGTCGGTGGCCCGGTGCCGTCCGGAGCGCAGGTGATCGACCTCGGCGACGTCACGCTCGCCCCAGGCCTCATCGATCTGCACACGCACATCACCTTCGACATCGAGGGCAACTGGGTGATGCGCGCGGTCACCGAAGGCACGGCCGACGAGGCCCTGCGCGGCGCGCGCAACGCCAGGGCCACGGTCGAGGCCGGGTTCACCACGGTGCGCAACCTGGGGAGCGGCAACTTTGCCGACATTGCGCTGGGGCGAGCCATCACCGCGGGCTTCGTGCCCGGTCCCCGCATCGTGAGCGCGGGGCACTCCATCGGCAGCACGGGCGGCCATTGCGACACCACGGGCTTCGCGCCGGGCCTGCTGGAACGGGACTGGCGGACGGGGGTCGCCGACGGTCCCGACGAGTTGATGAAGGCCGTGCGGTACCAGGCCAAGCATGGGGCGCAGGTGATCAAGATCTGCGCGACGGCGGGCGTGCTCTCGTTTGACGCCACCGTCGGCGCCCAGCAGTTGAGCGAGGCCGAGATGCAGGCCGTGGTCGAGGAAGCCACGCGCCACGGGCTCCGCGTCGCCGCTCACGCGCACGGCACCGCCGGCATCAAGGCCGCGGTCCGGGCGGGCGTCACCTCGATCGAGCACGGGTCCATCCTCGACGACGAGGCGATCGCGTTGATGAAGGGGCGCGGGACGTACCTGGTGCCGACGACGTACCTGGCCGACGCGATCGACAAGGGCGCGCTGCCCGCCCCGATTCGCGCCAAGGCCGAGTCGGTGCTGCCGGTCATGCGCGAGAGCCTGCGCAAGGCCATCGGCGCCGGCGTGAAGGTGGCCTTCGGTACCGATGCCGCCGTCTACCCGCACGGGCACAATGCGCGCGAACTGGCGGTCTACGTGAAGCTGGGCATGACGCCGATCCAGGCGATCCGTAGCGCGACGACCGTCGCGGCCGAGGCGCTCGGCGTGACCGACCGCGGCGCAATCGAGACCGGCCTGCTGGCCGACATCATCGCGGTCGGTGGCGATCCGCTACGCGACGTGAAGTCGTTCGAGGACATCCGCTTCGTGATGGCGGCAGGACGCGTGGTGAAGGCGCCGAAGTAGCGGCAGTCGGCAGTCGGCAGTCGGCAGGCCGGAGACCTTCCGCCCCCCGCGCGGGACTGCGATACTGCAGGCGTGACCCGACTGCGATTCGCCAGGGGGATGGGCATGCCTGCGGGCGTGCTCGCGACTGCGCTCTGCTTCCTGGCGCCGGCGGCAGCCC
>NZ_JBIINP010000355.1:0-3108 GCF_044337415.1 Luteitalea sp. | reverse complement strand
CCCGCGCGCGCGGGAGGTCGTCGCCGCGCTGCTCGACACGCGGGCGGAGCGGCTCGGCACTCCGCGTGCGGAGCTGGTCTCGGGCGACAGCCCTCCCGTGTGACGCGCCAGCATGGGCCAGGGGAGTCCGCGCCTCGCCGCTACCCGCTACCCGCTACCCCGTACCCGGTACCCGGTACCCGGCATATGCTTGAGTGATCGATGATGCGGCCCGGATCGTCCGGCGCCGCCTGCCAGACTTTCAGCGAACGACCATGACCAAGACCCGCACCGAAAAGGACTCGATGGGCCCCATCGAGGTGCCCGCCGACGTGTACTGGGCCGCGCAGACGCAGCGGTCGATCCAGAACTTCCCGATTGGCGTGGATCGCTTCAAGTGGCAGCGGCCCGTCATCCGCGCCCTCGGCATCCTCAAGAAGGCGGCGGCGCAGGCCAACGCCGAGCTGGGCGAGCTGCCGCAGGCCGTGGCCGACCCCATCGTGCGTGCTGCCGACGAGGTGATCGCCGGCGACCTCGACAGCCAGTTCCCGCTCGTCGTGTTCCAGACCGGGTCGGGCACGCAGTCGAACATGAACGCCAACGAGGTCATCGCCAATCGTGCGGTGGCCCTGACCGGCGGCACGGTCGGCGTCGATCGCACCGTCCACCCGAACGACCACGTCAACCGCGGACAGTCGTCCAACGACACGTTCCCGACGGCGATGCACATCGCGGTGGTCGAGCAACTCCAGCACCGGCTCTTCCCCTCGGTCGGCAAGCTGCGCGCGACGCTCGCGGCCAAGTCGGCGGCCTTCGAGGATCTCGTCAAGACGGGACGCACGCACCTGCAGGACGCCACGCCCATCACGCTCGGGCAGGAGATTGGCGCGTGGGTGGCGCAGATCGACTTCGGGCTCAAGGCGGTGGAGCAGTCGCTCGACGGCCTGTACGACCTGGCGATCGGCGGCACCGCGGTGGGCACCGGCCTCAACGCGCACCCGAAGTTCGGGGACCGGACGGCGCACTACATCTCGGAGGCGACCGGGTATCCCTTCAGGTCGGCCGCCAACAAGTTCTTCGCGCTGTCGGCGCACGACGCCCTGGTCGAGACCTCGGCCGCGCTCCGCACCCTGTCGGGCGGGCTGATGAAGATGGCCAACGACGTGCGCTGGCTCGCCAGCGGCCCGCGCTGCGGCATCGGCGAGCTGTTCATCCCCGAGAACGAGCCGGGGTCGTCGATCATGCCGGGCAAGGTGAACCCCACCCAGTCCGAGGCCATGACGATGGTGTGCGTCCAGGTGTTCGGCAACGACGCGGCGGTGGCCTTCGCCGGCACGCAGGGCAACTTCCAGTTGAACGTGTTCAAGCCGGTGATGGTGCACAACGTGCTCGAGAGCATCGGCCTGATCGCCGACGCCTGCCTGGCCTTCGAGGAGGGCTGCGCGAAGGGCATCGAGCCCAACCGCGAGAAGATTGCCGAGAACCTCGGGAAGAACCTGATGCTGGTGACGGCCCTCAACCGCCACATCGGCTACGACAAGGCCGCGGCCATCGCCAAGACGGCCCAGAAGAAGGGCCTCACGCTCCGCGAGTCGGCACTCGCCTCCGGCGACGTGACCGCCGAGCAGTACGAGCAGTGGATCGTGCCCGTGGAGATGACCCGGCCCAGCTAGGGCTGGCGTACAATCCGCCGCACAGCGTGAATGAACAGGATCCCGGGTGCCGGGTACGGGGTACCGGGTACCCGCCTCGGGTCCTTCTCTACGAAAGCGATATCCGATGGATCGACGAGCGTTCCTGCAGAAGACGACCGCCCTCACGGCTGCCCTCGGGCTGCCGCTCCAGGCCGGAGCTCAACCCGCGCCGGCCGCGCCGGCGGTCCGGACGTTCGGCCCCGTGACGCCTGCGCGCAAGTTCAAGCTGAAGTACGCCCCGCACTTCGGCATGTTCGAGAACTCGGCGGGCAAGGACCTGTTCGACCAGCTGAAGTTCATGGCCGACCAGGGCTTCACCGCGCTCGAGGACAACGGGATGATGGGCCGCACGCCTGAGCTGCAGGCGCAGCTGGGCGAGGCCATGACGAAGCTCGGCATCCAGATGGGCGTGTTCGTCATCCAGACGGGCGGCAACAACAGCGACCGGTTCACCACGGGCAAGCCCGAGAACCGCGACCTGTTCATCAAGGCGTGCGAGTCGGCCGTCGAGGTCGCCAGGCGCTGCAACGCGAAGTGGATGACGGTGGTGCCGGGCGCCTTCGAGCGTCGGCTGCCGATCGGCGTGCAGCACGGCCACGTGATCGACACGCTGCGCTACGGCGCCGACGTGCTCGCGAAGCACAACCTCGTGATGGTGCTCGAGCCGCTCAGCGACAACCCCGACCAGTTCCTGCGCACGTCGGACCAGACGTACATGATCTGCCGCGCCGTGAACTCGCCGGCCTGCAAGATCCTGTTCGACATCTACCACATGCAGAAGAACGAGGGGCACATCATCCCCCACATCGACTGGGCGTGGTCCGAGATCGGGTACTTCCAGATCGGTGACAACCCGGGCCGCAAGGAACCGACCACGGGCGAGATCAACTACAAGAACGTCTTCAAGCACATCCACGCCAAGGCCGCCGCCGACAAGCGCGACTTCATCATGGGCATGGAGCACGGCAACGCGTTCCCGGGCAAGGACGGCGAGCAGAAGCTGATCGACGCGTACGTGTCCTCTGACGCGTTCTGATCGGCCAGCCCGAGCGTTGAGGCAGGTATGGCCCACGCCGTACCTGCCGGCCCTGGCGCGCCGCCCCACGACCATGCCGCCTCACCCGCGCGGACGCGCGTCGACGTGCTCGACGCGCTCCGCGGGACGGCCATCCTCGGCATCCTCCTGTACAACGTCGCCGACTTCACCGGCTACGAGTTCATCACCGACGCACAGCGCGCCAGCCTGCCGGCCTCGGGCGTGGACGGCCCTGTCGGGTTCGCCAGGGAATGGCTGGTGCAGGGCAAGTTCTACTCGCTCTTCTCCCTGCTGTTCGGCATCGGCCTGGGCCTGCAACTGGGCCAGGCGCCTTCCCTCGACACCCGACGGCGGATCAGGCGTCGCCTGCTGATCCTGCTGGCCATCGGCCTGGCGCAC
>NZ_JBIINP010000133.1:0-11332 GCF_044337415.1 Luteitalea sp. | reverse complement strand
CCGAGCAGGACGCCGGTGAGCAGCACGGCGCCAGCCGCTGCGCCCTTCCGGCCGAGGGTGCCGTAATCAGTCGTCATCGTTGCGTCTCTCCGTGTGGTCGGGGCCGGGCTGCGAGAGCCGGCCCTGCCTGTGTGATGAGGACGCGCGACTCGCGCCCCCTGCACGGTTAGACGATGGCTGGATTACCCGGCCCTGACAGGACGATTACATCGGTGAAAGGTGAGGTGCGCGATCGCCCGGTCGGTCAGGCGATGGTCGACAGCGGCAGCCGGATCTCGAAGCGGCTGCCCGTGCCTGGCACGGACGACACGTCCACCGAGCCCCCGTGGGCCTCGACGATGGCCTTGACGAGGCTGAGGCCGAGGCCGAGCCCCCGAGTGCTGCGGCTGCGGTCGCCCCGGTAGAGGCGCTCCCACACGCGGGGCAACTCGTCGGGCGGGATACCGGGCCCCGTGTCTTCGACCGTCAGCACGGCTCGCCCGTCGTGCGCTCGTGCCCGGATGCGCACGCGTCCGCCCTCGGGGGTGTACTTGACGGCATTGTCGAGCAGGTTGGCCAGCACCTGCCGCATGCGCGTGCGATCCACGGGGACGACGAGCCCCTCGTCCACCTCGGTCTCGATGACGATGGCGCGATCCTCTGCCGCATCCTCATAGAGGTCGACGGTCTGCTGCACCAGGGCCGACAGCGGCACGGGCTCGCGCGTCAGCGCCATGGTCCCCGTCTCGGCCTCGGAGATGTCCATCAGCGTGTGCAGCATCGCGTTGACGCGGTCGGCCTCCTCGACGCACTCGGCGAGCGCGGCGCGCTGCCGCACGGGATCGCCCGAGGTGAGCGCCTCCTCGGCGATGCCGCGCAGGCGGGTCAGCGGCGTCCTGAGGTCGTGCGCGACGTTGTCGAGCGCGCCGCGCATGCCGGCGACGACGCGGTCGATGCGGTCGAGCATCGCGTTCACGAGGTTGCCCAGCTCGCCGAGGGTGTCGCCGCCGCTCGCCGGCGGGACGCGTGCGTCGGTGCGGCCGGTCTGCACGATGCCCCGCACCGTGTCGCGCAGCGCGCGCACCGGCTGCAGCCCGGACCAGGTCACCGCGACGCCGCCGGCCAGCGCGATCACGAGCACCACGGCGAGGTCGACGAGCAGCACCAGCCGGAACCGCGCCAGCAATTCCTTGCGCCGGTCGGTGCTCCTGCCCACCTGCAGCAGCGTCCCATCGGCCAGGCGCACCGACGCGACCTCGAGTTCGTCGCCGCCGTCGCCGGTGTCCAGCGTCGCCCAGGTCTGCTCGCCGCTGAGGCGCGGCGTGTCGAGCTGCGACAGGTCGAACCGCCGCCACTGCTGCGGCATGCTGAAGAACGTCAGCTCCTCGCCGGGCCCCAGCAGCCGCACGAACAGCGGGCCGGGCGTCGCCGCCAGGTTGCCCTCGCGCAGCTCGCGCGCCAGCCCGGGGGCGCCGCCGATCATGTACGCCCGCGCGTACTGGACCAGCGTGGTCTCGATGGTGTCGCGGTCGTACCGGCGCAGCGACGCTGACAGCAGCACGTAGGTGAGCACCACGAGCGCGAGCGCGCTGGCGACGAAGATCGCCGCGTACCACAGCGCCAGGCGCAGGCCGAGCGCGTCGCGCAGCGCGTCAGGCCACCTTGAGGACATAGCCCACCCCGCGCACCGTGTGAATCAGCTTCGTGTCGAAGCCGCGGTCTACCTTCTCCCGCAGCCGGAACACGAGCACGTCGACGACGTTCGTGCCGGGATCGAACGAGTACTCCCACACATGCGACAGGATCATCGTCTTGGAGACGACCCGCCCCGCATGGCGCATGAGGAACTCGAGCAGCGTGAACTCGCGCGGCCGCAGCTCGATCACCCGTCCGTCGCGGGTGGCCGTGCGCGACACGAGGTCGAGGCGGAGGTCGCCGACCGACAGGTGCGTGGTGACCGGGGCCTGGGTCGCTCGCCGGATCAGCGCGTGGACCCGCGCGAGCAGTTCCGGGAACGCGAACGGCTTGGTCAGGTAGTCGTCGCCGCCGGCGGTCAGGCCCGTGACGCGGTCGTCGACCGAGTGCTTCGCGCTCAGGATCAGGACGGGCGTCTGCACGCCGCGTTGCCGCATCTGCTGGATGAGGTCGAGCCCGTCGAGGTGCGGCAGCATCAGGTCGATCACCGCGACGTCGTGGCTGCCCGTCGTCGCCAGCTGCAGGCCCATGTCGCCCTCGCCCGCGACGTCGACGACGAAGCCGGCCTCGCGCAGGCCGTTGGCCACGAAGTCGGCAATCCGAGAGTCGTCCTCCACGAGCAGGGCGCGCATGCGAACAATCTACTGCAAGGCCGCGGGCGAACGGTTGGTACGCAGCGGACATCGATCGAGTGGTCGGTTCGTGGGCGTCGACGTTCACGTCGACGCGTGACCCCTGTCCCTGTCGTGCTACTTTCGGCGGGATGCGCCGCTCACTCGACACTCGCCCTGCGCTCCTGGCCAGCCTGCTCGCCCTGTCTGCCGCCTGCAACGGCACCCCGGCACCCGAGGTCGCTCCCGACAAGGCGGCGGTCGCGGCCGCCCCGGCGCTCGACACGGCGCTCCTCGAGCGGCGGATTGCCGCCCACATGCGCTTCCTCGCCAGCGACGCGCTGAACGGGCGCGGCAGCGGCACGCGCGACGAGTGGATCGCGGCCACCTACATCGGCGCACAACTGGCCGCGCTCGGCCTCGAGCCGATGGGCGACGAGGGCTGGTTCGTGCAGCAGGTCGAGGTACAGCACTACAAGGCTGCGGCGCCGCCGGTGCTCACCGCGGGTGACCGCACGTTCACGCGCGGCGAGGCGTTCTCGGTGAACTCCGTGTCGGGCGCCAGGATCGCGGGACCGTTGCGCCACTGGACGGCGGGCGCGCCGGTCGCTCCGGGCTCGGTCGTCATCCTGCCCGCCGATGCGCCGCCGTCTGCCTTCGGCTCGCTGACGGGCGCGGCCCTCGTGCTGCGAAAGGCCGTCGCCGGGGGCCCCGCGCCCAGGGGCCGTGGCCCGGCCGATCGCATCGCCTCGCAGTTGGTCGGCGTGCCGCAGGGGCCGGCGACGACGCCGACGCTGCTCACGCTCGATGCCGCGACCCACGACGCCATCACGGCCATGGCCGACGGCACGGCGGTGCGCCTCGAGACCGATCTCGCCCCGCTGGACCGCGCGCGGACCTGGAACGTGGTGGGGCGCCTGCCGGGCAGCGATCCGTCGGCCGCCTCCGAAGCCATCATCCTGTCGGCGCACCTCGATCACATCGGCGCCCGTCCGGTGAAGGAGGGCGAGGTGACCGACGTCATCAACAACGGCGCCGACGACGATGCCTCGGGCGTGACGGCGGTGCTGGAACTGGCGCGCCTGCTGACGTCAGGGCCGCGGCCGCGTCGCCCCATCGTGTTCGCGCTGTTCGGCAGCGAAGAGGCCGGCGGCTACGGCGCGGGCTACTTCGTCGATCGCCCGGTGGTGCCCCTCTCCGACATCGTCGCCGACCTGCAGATCGAGATGATCGGGCGGCCCGACGCGAAGGTGGCGGCGGGCACGCTGTGGCTCACCGGCTACGACCGGTCGACGCTCGGGCCCAAGCTCGCCGAGCACGGCGCGCGCCTGGTGGCCGATCCGCACCCCGACCAGAACTTCTTCCAGCGATCCGACAACATCCGCTTCGCGCGGCGCGGCGTGGTGGCGCACACGGTGTCGAGTTTCGGCCTCCACAAGGAGTACCACCAGCCGTCGGACGAGTTCCGCCACATCAACCTCGCGCACATGCGCGATGCGGTGGCCTCGCTCGTGGAGCCGGTGCGCTGGCTGGCCACGACCACGGAGAAGCCGGACTGGATTGCGGGGAAGAAGCCTTGACGCTTGACGCTTAACGCTTAACGCTTCGCGCTTGACGGCGAACGGCGAACTCGCCGCGCGCGAAGGCGCACATTGGCGAGTCTTGAACGCCGGAGAACGAGGGGCGGGTCGCCGTCGGCGGACGTAGCCGTCGAGCTTGCTCGACGGTCAGGGAACGTCAGGGGAGGGTACGCGGTGCCACGCCCAGGTCGCCTGCAGCCTGTGGCCCGAAGCCGTCCTTGCCTGGACGTCAGTCGACGCTCCACTCCTGCACGCCTGCAGAGAAGCCGGGCTGCATCACCACCACCAGGCGCAGCGCCGTGGTGCGCACCGGTGCGAAGGTGATGCGGTTGGCGGTGTCCTTCGCGGTGCCGTAGGGCACGGCGGCCTGCACGGGCACCCACGCGTCGCGGTCGCGGTACTCGAGGCGCCACGACGCGGGCACGCGCACCTCGCCGCGGCCGGTGTCGTCGAACCAGTAGACCGACGCCTCGCGCACCGTGGCCGCCTCGGGCAGCGCGTACTCGACCCAGGCGGTCTCGCCCTTGCGCGGCCACCAGTCGAAGTAGGCGGTCGAGTCCGAGGAGGACGCCGGCAGTTCGCCGTCGTTGATCGGCCGCGGACTGCGGCGCGCCGTCGACGTCGTCACCGTGCTTCGCACCGACAGCGAGGGGTAGGGTCGCGGCCGCGCGGTGCGGTCGGCAGAGGCCAGCCACACGGCCATCGGGCCGGCGCCGCGGTTGGCCCACATGGCGTACGGGATCAGCGTGACGACACGCGGGCCCCGCGCGAGGCTGCCGTCCTTCTCGCGCGCGAGCGCCTGGCCCTGCGTGGTCACCACCTGCACCCCGCCGAGCAGGTCGTCGCGGAACGCGGTCGCGAGCGGCGCGTCGGCGGGAATGACGACGTTGCGGACGTCGCTGTCGTTGTCGGGCCATTCGGCCGCGAACACGATCGGGCCGCGCTGCACCGCCAGGCGATCGCGATCGGCCTCGACCGACGGATGCGCACGCAGGCGTCGCGCCGGCATCGGCAGGTCGAGCGTGACCGTGTCGCCGGCCGCCCACGCCCGACGCAGCGTCGCGTACCCGCGCTCGACCTCCAGGGGCACCGCCACGCCGTTGACCGTCAGCGTCGGCGTCGGCGCCGGTGCGTCGTCGAAGCGGTAGAGGTCGCTCGGCACCGGCTGCTCGCGCGCCCAGCCGGGGATGCGCAGCTTGAGGGCGAACGTGCGCGCGGCATCAGGGGTCACGGTGATCGCCACGCGTCCGTCCCACGGGTAGCGGGTCTGCTGGCGCAGCGTCACCCGTTGACCGTCACCCGTGTCGATGCGCGCGGTGCCTGCGGCGTAGAGGTTCACCATGACGGTGTCGCCCTGGTGCGCGTACACGTAGCCGGGCAGCGACGCCATGAACCGCGTGATGTTGCCGGGGCAGCAGGCGACGCCGAACCAGGGGCTGCGCTGGTGCTGGCCGATCGACTCGAGCGGGTTGGGGTAGAAGTACGTGCGACCATCGAGCGCCACCCCGGAGAGCAGCGCGTTGTAGAGCGTGCGCTCCAGCACGTCGATGTACTTGCCGTCGCCATGCAGCAGGAAGAGCCGGTGGTTCCAGAAGTCCATGCCCACCGAGGCGCAGGTCTCGTTGTAGGCGCTCATGTTCGGCAACTCGTAGCGCGCGCCGAACGCCTCGCCGGCCCCGGTCGCCCCGATGCCGCCCGTCAGGTACAGCTTGCTGCCCACGGTGTGCGTCCAGATCGCGTCGAGGGCCTTCGCATAGGCCATGTCGCCCGTGATGGCCGCGACGTCGGCCATGCCGGCATACATGTACATCGCGCGGACGGCGTGGCCCACCGGCTCGGTCTGCTCGATGGCGCGCAGGTGCGCCTGGTTGTACTCGAGACCGCGCGGGTTGGTCTTCTCGCCCGGGTTGGGGCCGCGTGCGTCGAGCAGGAACTTCGCCAGCGCCAGGTAGCGTGACTCGCCGGTGACGCGATAGAGACGGACCAGCCCCATCTCGGTCACCTGGTGTCCTGGCCAGATGGAGGCCTTGCCAGGGCCGAACGTGCGATCCAGCAGGTCGGCGGCGCGCAGCGCGACGTCGAGCAGCGTGCGCTTGCCGGTCGCCTGGTGGTGGGCCGCAGCGGCCTCGAACAGGTGCCCGAGGTTGTACAACTCGTGGCTGTCGTCGCGTTCCAGTTCCCACCGGGTGGTCCCGGCCCAGGGATGCGGCGCCGCGGGGTTGATGGTGCGCGTGGTGTAGAGGTAGCCGTCCCGCTCCTGTGCGGCGGCGATCGTGGCGATCAGCGCATCGACCTTCGCCTCGAGTGCGGCGTCAGGAGTGACGCTGAGGGCGTACGAGGCGCCCTCGATCACCTTGTACAGGTCGCTGTCGTCGAACGGGTACCCCGGCGGCTTCGTGTTCTCGAGCGGCTCGCCGCGCAGCACGCGGGCGGCGCGGCGGAAGTTCTCGACGCGACCCGTGATCTCGCACTGCTGCAGCGCCGTCGGAATCGACGCCGTCCTGTTGCGCTCGATGCGGGGCGCCCAGAACGCGTCGTCCAGCGTGACGGCGGTGAAGGGCACCGGCTGCACCGGGTAGTCGCGTGGCGGCGGCGCCTGCGCCGCCATCCTGCTGCCCGTGATGCCGACGCTGGCGATCGCCACGCAGGCGACGGCTCCAACGACGATGGCTGATCTGCGCGTCATGCCTGTTCCTCGAGGAGCCGGGCTCGGAGAGCCGGCCCTACCGTCACGGGGCGTCGGCCGGGCTCGGGCCGCGGCGACGCTCCACTGCCGACTGCCGACTGCCGAACTCGTATTATTCCCCCCATGCGCCGCGTCCTGCTGCTGCCCCTGGCCTGGGGGACCCTGGTGGCCGCCCTCGCCACCGTGCCGCTCACCGGGCAGGCGCCGACGCCCGCGCCCGCCCTGCAGACGCTGCCGATGGCCGTCTGGTACGGCGGCGGCAAGGCCCGCGCGCCGATGCTCGAGCGCGACGCGCGCCAGAAGAAGGAGGCCTGGCGGGCCGACGTGAAGGCGATCAAGAGCCTCGGCTTCACCACGGTGCGTGCGTGGATCGACTGGGCCAGCGGCGAGCCCGCCGAGCGCGAGTACCAGTTCGAGACACTCGACGTCCTGCTCGAACTCGCCGAGGAGGAAGGCCTGTCGCTGGTGCTGCAGGTCTACATGGACTCGGCGCCGGGCTGGGTTGGGCGGCGCCATCCCGACAGCCTCTTCGTCTCGAGCAACGGGCAGGCGATCACGCCGGAGGCTTCACCCGGCTACTGCCGCGATCACCACGGCGTGCGCGAGGCCGACGTGGCCTTCTATGCGGCCCTCGCCACGCGCGCGTCGCGCAGCAAGGCGTTCCTCGGCGTCGATCTCTGGAGCGAGCCGCACGTCATCAACTGGGCGACGCCCACCTGGATTCCCAATCCCGAGTTCTGCTTCTGCGTGCACACGAAAGCGCGCTTCCGCAGCTGGCTGCAGCGCAAGTACGGCACGCTGGAGGCCCTAAATCGTGCGTGGTACCGGCACTTCACGACATTCGACGAGGTCGAGCCGAGTCGGCTCAGCACCATCCTGTCGTTTGCCGACTACCTCGACTGGAAGGCCTTCATCGTCGCCAAGCTCGGCGAGGACCTGAAGGAGCGCGCCGACGCCGTGCGTCGTGCGGCGCCCGGCGTCGTCATCACCAGCCATGCCGCAGGCGTCGGGTTGTTCGCCTCGCCCCACCACTGGGAGGGCCAGGCCGACGACTGGACGATGGCGCGGCAGGTCGACTACTACGGGACATCGTTCTACCCGAAGCACTCGGCGTTCGTCGATCGCGACATCCCGTGGCGCGGCGCGCTGCTCGACTTCACGCGGTCCTTCGGCTACGACGAGGGCCGGCGGGGCTTCTGGATCGGCGAGCTGCAGGGTGGGTTCGGCACCATCGGCCCGAACGTCAGCCCCACCGTGACGGCCGGGGATCTGCGCGTGTGGACGTGGTCGGCGCTCGCGCGGGGCGCCAAGGGCATCAACTACTACGCCTGGTATCCGATGAGCACGGGCTACGAGGCAGGAGGCTTCGGGCTGAATCAGCTCGACGGCACGATCACCGACCGGGCGCGGGCAGCGGGCGCCATCGCGCGGGTCGTCTCGGCCAACCAGGCGCTGTTGCTCGAGGCGCGCCCGGTGCGCGCGGAGGTGGCCATCATCTACAACCCGCTGGCGCACTTCGTGGGCGGGCGCCAGCGCGCCGCGACGTACGGCGGGCCGCAGGGCGAGGTCGTGGGCATCGAGCGCGATTCGCTGCTCGGGGTGTATCGCGCACTCTTTGGCCGCCACGTGCCGATCGACTACGTGCACGCCGACCACCTCACGACCGAGTCGCTGTCGGCGTACAAGCTCGTGATCTTCCCCTATCCCGTCATGGCGCCCGAGGCCATCGCGGCGCCGCTGCGCGCATACGTGGAGCAGGGCGGCGCGCTGGTCGCGGAGGCGCGGCTCGCATGGAGCAACGAGAAGGGCGCGGCCGCTGATCGCATCCCGGGCCTGGGCTTGTGGGAGGTAATGGGCGCGCGCGAGGTCGCGGTGCAGACGGCGACGGGCGGCAAGACGCAGCTCACATGGACGGGGCTCCCTTCGGACCTGCCGGGCCTGCAGGCCGGCGACGTGCTGCCCGGCCGGTGGTACGAGGAAACACTGGAGCCGCTCTTCGGACGCGCGCGGGTCGTCGCCACACTCCCGGGCGGGGCTGCAGGTGCAGTGCTGTCCACGCACGGGAACGGCAAGACATTGCTGCTCGGGTCGTACGTGAGCGCGGCGTACCAGAGCACGCCGACCCCGGCGGTCGAGCGCTTCTACGCGGGACTGCTCACGTGGGCTGGCGTCACGCTGCCCGTGGACGTCACGGGCGGTCCGTTCGAGGTCCGCCTCCTCGAGCGCGGCGACGAGACCCTCGCGTTCGTGATCAATCACGCCGCGGCGCCCGCACGGGGCACCGTCGGGGTCCGTGCCCGCGGTGCCGCCAGCGGCGTGAGCGACCTCGCGAGCGGGGCCGCGATCGACGCCCGTGTCGAGAGCGGGCGCGTCCACGTCGATCTCGAGGTGCCCGCCGCCGATGCGCGCGTGCTGCGCATCCGATGATCACGGACGTGCCCGGCGGGGTGGTGATCGCGGTCCGGGTGATTCCGCGCGCCGGCCGTTCGGGGCTGGCCGGCACCCGCGACGACGCGCTCCTGGTGCGACTCGCGGCGGCGCCCGTCGATGGGGCAGCCAACGCCCAACTGATCGAGGTGCTCGCTGCCGCGTTCGCCGTCCCCCGGCGCCAGGTGACGCTGGTCGCGGGCGATCGTGCCCGGCAGAAACGCCTCCGCTTCGACGGGCTGACGCGGGCGCAGGCGGAGGCGGTGGTGGCCGCGGCAGCTTCGCGCGGATAATGCGCCCATGACGACCTGGCCCCGCCTGCCGACCCGACGCGCCGTCCTGCGTGCTGCAGGGGCCGCGCTCCCTCTCGCGTCGATCGCCCGCGCTGCGCAGGCGCCAGCCGTTCGGGCCTCGCGCCCCACCGACATCCGCGTAGTCGACGTGATGCATGCCTTCGAGGGGCACACCTATCGTGCGCCCTACATGTTCGGGGGGCGCTCCGTCGATCGCGTCACGATCCTCAACGTGCAGGTGCGTGTGCGCACGGGCGACGGGAAGGAGGCCTTCGGCTTCGGATCGATGACGCTCGGCAATGCGTGGGCCTTCCCGAAGGCCTCGCAGGACGAGGGCCTGGGCGCGATGACGGCGCTCGCGGAGGCGTTCCGGGCAATCACCGCCGCCTGCGACGACCAGGGCCATCCGATCGACCTCTGGCGCGTGCTCGAGCCTGCGTACCTGCAGGAGGCCGCCGCGCTCGGTCCTCGCCGCGGCCTGGCGATGCCCATCCCGAAGCTGTGCACGCTGGTGGTGGCCAGTGCCTTCGATGCCGCGATCCACGACGCCTACGGCAAGGCGTTCGGCCTGAGCAGCTATGCGACGTACTCGTCGCGTCACATGCGCCACGACCTGTCGCGCGACCTCGGGCCCGCCTTCGCCGGTCAGTACCTCGACCGCCACGTTGCGGTCGCGCCGCGCGCCGAGACGCCGGTGTTCCATTCGGTGGGCGCCAGCGATGCCATCGAGCCGTCCGATCTCAAGGTGCGCCTCGACGACGGACTGCCCAACACGCTGGCCGAGTGGATCGCGCGCGACGGCCTCACGCACTTCAAGATCAAGCTGAACGGCGGCAACGAGGCGCAGGACTTCGATCGCATCACACGCATCGACCGCGTGGTGCGCGAGGCGATGACGGCGCGGCGCATCGCCGACTGGCACTACCTGCTCGACTTCAACGAGGGGTGCCCCAACGTCGGCTACCTGCTCACGCTCCTGCGCAAGGTGCGCGAGTTCACGCCCGACGGCTTTGCCCGCATCAAGTACGTGGAGCAGCCGACGTCGCGCGACCTGGCCGGCGATCGCGCCAACGTCATGCACGAGGCCTCGAAGCTGCTGCCGGTGGTGGTCGACGAGGGGCTCGTCGACATCGAGTCGTTGCACCTGGCCCGGGCGATGGGCTACACGGGCGTCGCTCTCAAGGCCTGCAAGGGCCAGAGCCAGGCGCTGCTCATCGCGGCGGCGGCGCAGCAGGCCGGGATGTTCCTGTGTGTGCAGGACCTCACGTGCCCCGGCGCCTCGCTGATCCATTCGGCAGGCATCGCGGCGCGCGTGCCCGGTAACGCGGGGATCGAGGCCAACGCCCGGCAGTTCGTGCCGTCGGCGAGCGCCGCGTGGGAACCGAGGTTCCCGGGGCTCTTCACGGTCCGCAACGGCGTGATGCGGACGGGGCAGTTGACGGGGCCGGGCCTTGGCGCCGTGCCGCCCGGGCCGCGACTGGCGTGAGGCGACCGGTGCTCGTCACAATCCGGGACAAAGTCGTTTAGGATAGGCGCGATGCGGATGATCAGGGCTCGCCTTGCCTGGTGCGCGCTCGTGTTCCTGCTCTGGCAGGGACTCGGGCTGGCCGGGCTGTCGGCGGCGTGCTGTCGTCCGACCGAGTCCCGCGTGGCCGACGCCCATGCCTGCTGTAGTGGCATGGCGCCAGGCACCTTCTGCCCCATGCATGCCAAGGCCAAGCGCCCCGAGAAGGCAAGTTGCCGACTCAGCGCGAGTTGCCTGGCGCCGGAGCCTGGCATCCCGATGGCCTGGCAGGCACCCCTGCCCGCCGGCCCCGCGGTCGACCTGCCGCGCGAAGTCCGCGTGCTGTCGTCGACCATCGTCGTCTCTCCGCTGGCGCGCCCCGAGCCGCCCCCCGACCGCCCGCCCAGGGCGTAACCGGACCGCTTCACCAGACATCGGTCGCGACCGCGTCGCGTAGGGAGACCCCTGCGTGCGCGGCGTGGCCCGCGTGCGTGCCTGATGCGGCCCGGTCCCCATGGCGGGGCCGTGTCGGTGCGTGGCCGGTCCGTCTCTTCTCT
>NZ_JBIINP010000352.1:0-3180 GCF_044337415.1 Luteitalea sp. | reverse complement strand
GAGCCCTGAGCCCTGAGCCCCGAGCCCCGAGCCCCGAGCCCCCAGCTCCAAGCCCCCAGCTCCAAGCCCCCGAGCCATCACTATTCCGTCACGGCAGCCCGACCGCCGGGTGGCGCACGACGTCTCATCTCCGGTACACTGACGGCTTGGTCTGCCACGTGAGGTCCGGCCGTGGGGGCCCGGCTCGTCTCGGCAATGCTCGGGCCGCCGACACGACGCCCTAGGAATCGCGAACACGCATGAGACTCGCTGCCCCTGTCGGGGTGCTGTGCCTGGCCCTGTGGGCAACCCCGGTCGCCCTCGCGGGACACCAGCCGCCAGCGTCGCCGCAGACACCCCCATCCGCGCCCCAGCCGCCCGCCCCCGCGGCGCCGGCCGCCCCGCCCGAGGGCGACGCGTCCCGCACGCGGCCTGCTCCGCCGCCGCCGTCGGCCGACACCACGGTGACCACGGGGGGCACGGTGGATCTGCCGGCACGGAGCGTGCTCGACGCCGAGGGCGCCTGCGCGGTCATCCCGCCGACGAGCGCCACCGCGCAGCCGGCGGCGGGCAGTGGCCCGGTCCTGCGGGCCGTGGAACTCTGCTTCCCGACGCAGGGCAACGTCTCCTCCATCGAGTTCGAGACCTACCTGTACTACATCAAGACCCGCGGCAGCCGCCCGTCGCAGAACGTGTGGATCCCCTACACGCCCGACGTGGAGAAGGACCTCACGGAGGACTTCAAGCGGCTCTGGGCCACCAACTTCCTCGACGACCTCGCGGTGGAGGTGCTCGACACCCCGTACCCGAACGGGGCGGTCGGCAAGTACGTGCGGTTCCGGCTCGAGGAGCGGCAGCGCGTCAAGATCGTCGAGTACGTCGGCAGCGACAAGATCGAGTCGACCAAGGTCGACGAGAAGCTGCGCGAGATCAACAACGTCATCCGCCTCGACTCGTTCATCGACCCGGCGCAGATCCGGCGCGTCGAGAGCGTGGTGCGGGAGATGCTGGCCGAGAAGGGCTACATCGACGGCGAGGTCACGCACACGATCACGTCGATCGCCGGCGGCCCGAAGCTGGTCAACCTGACGTTCAACATCAAGGACGGCCCGCGGGTCCTGATCAAGGACATCGACTTCATCGGCAACGACGCCTTCGGGGATGGCACGCTGAAGCGCCGCATGAAGGAGAACAAGGAGCGGACGCTGATCAACCGCTTCCGCAGCAAGGGCATCTACCAGCAGGCCAAGTTCGAGGAGGATGCCGAGGCCGTCCGCGGGATGTACCGCGAGGAGGGCTACATCGCCGCGCGCGTCGGCCAGCCGGAGATCCGGACGCTCGAGACGTCGGCCGACGGCAAGTCGCGCCAGGTGCAGCTGCGCATCCCGGTCACCGAGGGGCGCCGGTACCGGGTCGGCAAGTTCGAGTTCGACGGCAACAAGGTGGTCAAGCCCGAGGCGCTGCAGCCGATCTTCAAGCTCCAGACCGGCGACTTCTACTCGGAGAAGAAGATCCGCAAGGGCCTCGAGAAGGCGCGCGAGCTGTACGGCGTCGGCGGCTACTTCGAGTTCACGGGGTTCCCGGACCTGAAGCCGCTCGACATGGTCGATCCGGCCGACCCCGAGAAGTTCCTGCCCGAGGGCGCCGAGCCCAACGGTCCGCCGGTCGTCGACGTGACGATGCGGATGCAGGAAGGCGAGCAGTACTTCATCAACCGCATCACGTTCAAGGGCAACACGACGACGCGCGACAACGTGATCCGTCGTGAGCTGAACCTGCTCGAGGGTGGCGTCTTCAACACCGAGTCGTTGAAGAACAGCGTGCGTCGCCTCAACCAGCTGGGCTACTTCAAGCAGCTGGAAGAGGGCCAGGAGGGCATCGACGTCAAGAAGACGCCGGGCGAGAAGAACAAGGTCGACGTGACGCTGGCGCTGCAGGAGCAGAACCGCAACCAGCTGACGTTCGGCGCCGGCGTGTCGCAGTTCGAGGGCTTCTTCGGCCAGCTGGCCTTCGCCACCTCCAACTTCATGGGCCGCGGCGAGACGCTGTCGCTGTCGCTGGCCGCCGGGTCGCGCACGCAGTTCTACCAGCTGGCGTTCACCGAGCCCTACCTGTTCGATCGGCCGATCACGGCCGGCGTCGACATCTCGCGGCGCGCCATCCAGTACATCGGGGCGTTCACGCAGGAGACGACCGGCGTGAACACGGTGTGGGGCTTCCCGCTGAGCCGCAACTTCACGCGCGGGTTCCTGCAGTACAGCTACGAACGGGTCAACGTGAAGGACCTGAACCCGCTGTACACGGACCCGTCGGTGATCGGGCGGAACCCGTTCCTGCAGGACGCGCTGCTGCTGCAGTGCCAGACGCTGCCGCCCACCGAGGAATTCCCCGAAGGCGAGCAGGTGTGCGAGCCGGGCGAGGCGCGGACGATCAGCAAGTTCGTGCCCAGCCTGGTGCACAACACGGTGGACAACCCCATCTTCCCCAACACCGGTCGCCGCATCACGGCGTCGATCGACCTGGCGGGCCTCGGGGGCAACACCAAGTTCATCAAGCCGAAGTTCGAGTACGTGCAGTTCATCCAGCACACGCGGCGCACGTCCATCGGCTTCCGGGGCGAGGTGGAGTACATTCGTCCCTGGGGCGAGTCGCTGCCGCTGCCGCTGTTCGAGCGCCTGGTGCAGGGCGGCGAGTACAGCGTGCGCGGGTTCGACGTCCGCAGCATCGGCCCCCGCGACCCGGTCACGGGCATCGTGCTCGGCGGCAACAAGAGCCTGCTGTTCAACTTCGAGTACCTGATCAGCATCGCCGGCCCGGTGCGCCTGGTGCTGTTCTACGACGCGGGGCAGGTCAGGAACGAGACCGAGTCGTTCAACTGGGACGAGTTCAAGACCTCGACGGGCGCGGAAATCCGGTTCTTCATGCCGGTGCTCAACGTGCCGTTCCGCCTGATCTTCGCCGCCAACCCGCAGCGCGAGGGCGTGCTGCGCAACGATTTCACGCCGACCAGGCCGTTCCAGTTCCGGTTTGCAGTGGGGTCGACGTTCTGAGCTGAACCACGGGTGTGGTTCAATGGTCCGGATGCGGCCCCGGGTGGGGCCGGTCCTGTGCTGGGTCGAAAGGATTGCTGTCGATGAAGTCCGTGCTTGCCATGTCCGTGTCGTGCCTGCTGCTGGTGGCCGCTGCCGCCGGTGCCCAAAC
>NZ_JBIINP010000351.1:0-3226 GCF_044337415.1 Luteitalea sp. | reverse complement strand
GCGAACTCGCCGTCGTCACCGGCGTGTCGGACGACCTCTGGGGCATCGACGTCGCCACCGGCCGCGAGATCTGGCACCGCAAGTTCGACAGCACGCTCACGAGCGAGGGCCGCACCGACGACACCCTCTGTCCGGGCGGGCTCACGGCGGTGCCGATCATGGCCCGCACCGCGCCGGGCACGTACACGATCTACGTGGTGTCCTGGGACGGCCGCCTGCGCCAGGTGAACCTGGCCGACGGCAAGGACGTCGCGCCTCCCGAGCTCTTCATCCCCGGTGGCGGCAAGCCCTACGCGCTGAATCTGCACGAGGGCGTCGTCTACACGGCCACCGCGCAGGGCTGCGGCGGGCTCACCAACGCGTTCTACTCGTTCAACCTCTCGACGAAGATCGTCAGTGCCTTCATTCCCGCGGGCGGCGGCCTGTGGGGACGACGGGGCGCCTCGATCGATCCGCAGGGCCGGGTGTTCCTCGGCACCGGCGATGCGCCGTTCGAGCCGCTCAACCGCCGGCTCGGCAACGGCATCGTCGGCGTGAAGCTGGACATGGTCGGCAACCTCCAGTTGGCCGACTACTTCGGGGCGCCGAACGCCAACTGGCTCTGGCGCCGCGACCTCGACGTCAACACGACGCCGATGGCCATCGACCACGGTGGGCGACGCTTCCTCGTCGGCACCAGCAAGGAATGCCGGCTGTGGCTGCTCGACCGCGACGCGCTCGGCGGTGAAGACCATCGGACGACGCTGCACACGACGCCGCTCATCTGCAACGACCAGCAGGCCTTCGATGCGCAGGGCATCTGGGGCGCGCTCGGCGCGTGGAAGGACAAGGCCGGCACGCAGTGGGTGCTCGCGCCGTTCTGGGGACCGGTCAGCAAGGGCTTCAAGGCGCCCATCGAGTACGGCCGGCCGAAAGGCGGCGGGGTGGCCGCGTTCACGCTGCGGCTGCGGCCGGAAGGCTGGCGACTGGTGCCGGCGTGGACCTCGCGCGACATGGATCTCGCCGAGGAAGTCGTCATCGCCAACGGCATCGTGTTCGCGTACGCCGCCGGCGAGGATGCCTCGCAGGTGATGCCCGAGAAGGGCTGGGACGAGGAGGGCGGCCCCGTGTACGGCGGTGGCCTGAGTTCGGGCCCCGTGCGCCGCATCGCGAGTTCGCGACGCGCAGCGCTGTACGCGCTCGACGCGCAGACCGGCAAGGAACTCTGGTCGAGCGGCGACCAGATCACCTCCTGGAACCACTTCAGCGGCCTGACCGTCGCCAACGGCAAGGCCTACGTCGCCACCTTCGACGGCACGCTGTACTGCTTCGGCATCCCCCGCGCGGAGGCCAAGTGATGCGCGTCACACGCTGGACCGCCACCGCGGTCACCTGCCTCCTCGCCGGCAGCGTCGGGCTCGCCCAGGTCGGTCGTGGCGGCACGCGCTGGTTCGCGCCGCTGGCCGACGCGCAGCGCACCTCGTGGGTGCGCGTCGACCAGAAGATCACCCCGCAGGCGATGGCCGCGCCCGGCTTCCGCCTGCAGTGGTCGAAGGCGCCTGGCAAGGAGCACGGCGTCACCGGTCCGTTCATGCAGGGCGTGACCGCGAGCGGCGTGACGCTCTTCGTGCCGATGTCGGTCGTGACCGGCGCGGGCGACCGCGTGTACGCGCTCGACAACGACATCGGCTTCGTCGTGTGGCAGCGCGCGCTCGACGTCGAGAACGCGGCAGCGCTGCCCGCCTGCGCGGGCCCGATCACCTCGGCCGCGACACGCATCGTGCCGCTCGACGCGACGGCGACGGCCGATCCGCTGGCTCGCCCGCCGTCGCCACCGGGCGTCGGCTACCGCAGCCTGATCGGCAAGCCGGGCGAAGGCAACCCGATGGACAGCGTGCGTCGGCAGGCCCAGCCGCCGCGTCCGGCCACCCCGGCCACACCGGCCACACCGGCGGCTGGCGCGGCAGGGGCAGCGGCCGGCACTGCCGCCCCCTCGGCCACGACGGCGCGCGCCCCGGGCGACATCCCCGGTGCACCGCGCAGCGCCACGCCCGTGCGTGGCCTGGCGGTGCCCTCCGGTGTGGTCTACGTGATCGGCCGCGACGGCCGCCTGCGCGTGCTGGGGCTCGCGTCTGGCAAGGACCTGCAGAAGCCGGCGGCGTTCCTGCCGCGCGGCGCGCGCTTCACGGCGCCCGTGGCCGTCGATACCCGTCTGTACACGGCCACCACCGGCGCGTGCGACGGCACGGCCGATGGCGTGTGGTCGGTGGACCTCGACAGCGACAGCAAGCCCGTCGTGTCGTGGAAGACCAACGGCGGTCCGGTCGTCGGCGCGGTGGCGTTCACCTCGGACGGCACCCTGCTGGTGGCGGTCGGCGCCGGCACGGCCAGCGGCGACGGCAAGGCCAACGCGATCGTCGCACTCGATCCGAAGACACTCGCAGTGAAGGACTGGTTCAGCCGGCCCGACGCCGACTTCGCGACGGGCCCGACGGTGATTCGCGTCGGCACGCGCGAGGTGGTGACGGCGGCGACGCGCGACGGGCGGGTGATCGTGCTCGACGCCGCCGGCCTTGGCGGTGCCGACCACGCGACGCCGCTCGCCACCTCGGCGGCTGTCGCGGGCACTGGCGCGGCCGTCCGCCGCGACGCGGTCGCCGCCTGGCAACAGGCCAACGGCGACACGTTCGTGCTGGTGCCGGTCGACGGACCGCTCGCGGCCGGCGTCGGCAGCCCTGGGCGGGCCCCAGTCCGTGGCGCCGTCGTGGCGCTCCGCCTTGCCGGCTCCGGAAGCGCGACGTCGATCGCGCCGGTGTGGGCGTCGGCCTCGCTCGCGTCACCGGCCACACCGGTCGTCGTCAACGGCGTGGTCTTCGCACTGGGATCGGGCAGGCCCGCTGGTGCGTCCCGCGCGGCCGTAGGGGCGGTGCTGCACGCGTACGACGGCCTCACCGGGAAGCGGTTCTACTCGAGTGGTGCCGCGATGAAGGCGCCCGCATCGCCCGGCAGCCTGTGGAGCGGCCTCGGCCAGATCTACGTGGGCACCGACGACGGCACGCTGCACGCGTTCGGCTTCGACGACGAGCGCTGGGCGCTTCCTCGGACGCGGTAGGGCGCGCGGTCTTCACCGGGACCGCACGTGCGGGGTGAAGCACGAGCCCGACCGCGAGGCCCGCAGCGCGTTGTCGTCGCTGACGTGACTTGGGGGAGGGCCGGCCGCATTCGCGGCATCGCGGCATCGCGGCAT
>NZ_JBIINP010000001.1:0-98872 GCF_044337415.1 Luteitalea sp. | reverse complement strand
GAACTCTCCGCCGAGCGGAAGGCCGGCGACGACGAGGACGAGTGATCGCGGAGACGACAACATCGGAACGCGCGACACGCGCGGTGGCCCAGCGCCTGGCCGCGACGCTGGCGCCGGGCGCGGTCCTGCTCCTGCACGGCGACCTGGGAGCGGGCAAGACGGCGTTCGTCCGAGGACTCGCCGAAGGCCTCGGCGTTGCGGAAGACGAGGTGAGCAGTCCGACTTTCACCCTGGTCCATGAGTACCGGGGCGGAAGGCTGCCGCTCCATCACGTCGACCTCTACCGCCTGCCCGACGGCAGTGCGTCCCTCGAGGACCTGGGACTCGACGAGACGGCCGAGGACGGCATCCTGGCCATCGAGTGGCCCGAACGCCTCGCCCGGCCCGTGGCGGGGGCCCTGCACGTCCGATTCAGCATCATCGACGAGGACACGCGCGCGCTGACCATCGGCGAGACGTAGCGCGGGACCAGGCCCCGTAGGGGAGGCTGTCGGGCGTGCTCAGGCGGCCTCCGCGGCCCTCCGGTCGCCACCCGCCTCGGTTGCGGGCGCGGCGGTGGAAGGCGCGGTGCCGGACGCGGGTGCCGAATCGCGGTCCCGACGATGCCGGTACTCAGCCCAGCAGGCGGCGCTCAGCACCAGGATGTTGGACCCGATGACGGGGGGCGCCTGCAACACCAACCCGTAGGTCAGCCACAGCGTCGCGCCGGCCATCTGCACGCGCCGCAACCGCGCCTGCTCGCGTGTCAGGTATGAGGCCGTGAAGACGGCCGTCGCCGCCCAGCCGATGGCATCAGGGGTGGTCATGCCGACTCCGCCCGGACGAGCGCGGGCGTTTCCCGCAGGGTGATGCGGTCGGTGCGTGCCCGCTCCCAGTCCTGGAGCGACAGCCCGTACCCCGCGAACAGCTCGCGAATCCGCGTCGAGTTCCACCCGGCCACATGTCCGAGGATCGGCACCATGACGCTGAGGGCGCTGTCGCTGAGGAGCGTGCGACGGGCGATCCGCGCGAGGTGGCGATTCTCGGAGACGGCGATCGTGAAGCCGTCGCGGTTGTTGACGTGCAGCATCACGTGGACATCGGAACTGCCGTCGCCGACGTAAATCGTGTGCTCGGGCCGACTGCTGGTCCGCGCCTCGAGCTGCTCGAGCACCGCCACCTTGCCGTATCCGGCCGGCACGTGCTTCACGGCCGTGACCTCGCCCGACTGCGCGTCGAACTCGAGCTCGGTGCCGAAGATGTGATCGTCGGGCACGACGCCCTCGAGGGCGGCGCAGATCACCTCGCGCGGGGCCGCCGAGATGACGAAGAACGAGAAACGGCAGCCCGGAATACCCCGCGAGAGGACGTCCACCAGGTGCGGGATGTCGTCCTTCAGCCGCACGCGACGCCCGGCTTCGATCAGGTGCTCCCGCCGGACCGCCCGGAACTCGGGGTCGTGGCGGAGCAGGTAGGCCAGTTCGCCGCCCTGGTGCACGAGGTTGCTGCGGGCGAGGCCGGCGACCTTCTCTTCGAAGCCCGATGCGCCGATGAGTTGGCTCAGCACCACGCCCGAGTCGTTGAAGCTCAAGGTCTGGTCGAAGTCGCTGGCCACCAGGAAGTGCACCGGTTCATTCGTGGTTGTCATGTCACTCCTTCGGAGCTACACCAAGCCTCCTGAAAGAGAGCATAGCAACTTCATAGTGGTCTGACCAGTAAACTTTGCGTAAATGCTTAGACAATGGCGTCACGATATCCCTTGAAGCACGCGCGGGAGCGTGAGCCTTGTTCATGTCGCCAAGTTGTCATAGCATCTTGACATGCAACGGAGCGCGCTCGCCGTCCCCAAGTATCAGGTCGTGTTCGAGGCGCTGCGTCGCGACATCGAGAGCGGCCGGCTGCCGGCCGGAGGACGGGTGCCGAGCGAGGCTGAGCTCGTGGAGCGATTCGGGGCCTCCCGCATCACGGTCGGTCGCGCGGTGAGGGACCTCCAGCTCCAGGGGCTCGTCGAGCGCCGCGTCGGCTCGGGCACGTTCGTCCGTCGTCCGCCAGCCACGGCGGCCGTCGATTGCACGTTCGGCGTGCTGGTACCCGACCTGCCCGACATCGAGATCTTCGAGCCCCTCGTGCAGGGCCTGCTCGCGGCCCCGGAGTCACGCGGCCACGCCTTTCTCTGGGGCGGCGGCGAGCCTGCGCCGGCGGCACGAGCCGCGGCGGCGTGGTCTCGGGTGCAGCAGTACATCGCCAGGCGCGTCGATGGCGTGTTCCTCGCGCCGCTGGAGGGACTGGCGGCCGGCGACGACACGAACGTGCGCATCGTGACGGCGCTCGATGCTGCAGGCATTCCGCTCGTGCTGCTGGATCGGTCGGCCTATCCGTACCCCAGGCGGGGCCCCTACGACCTGGTGGGCATCGACAACCGGCGTGTCGGATTCGCCGTGACCGAGCACCTGGTGCAGGCCGGAGCGAAGCGGGTCGCGTTTCTCGGCTCGGAGATGGGCGTGTCGACGATCGACGGGCGCCGCGCGGGCTACCGGGAAGCCCTCGACGTGCTCGGGGCTGACACCACGCTGGCGCGGCTCCCGCTGCCGTCGCCAGATGACCGCGACGCCGTGGCGGCGTATCTCGCCAGTCATGCGCCCGACGCCGTGGTCTGCGCACACGACCGGGGCGCTGCCCGGCTCATGCATACGCTGCTGGCCCTCGGACGTCGGATTCCCGACGACATCCGCATGGCGGGGATCGACGATGTCGAGTATGCCGGGTGGTTGCCGGTGCCGCTCACCACGATGCGGCAGCCGGTGGCGCAGATCGGGGAAGCAGCGGTCGCGGCGATGCTGGAGCGTCGGGCTCACCCCGAACGCCCCGCTCGCGACATCTTCGTGCAGTGCTCGCTGGTGGTCCGCCAGTCGTGCGGCGTCCGGGCTCACTGACGGGCTGAAGGCCACAGGCCGCCTGTAGCCCGTGGCCTTGTCGCCTGGTGGGACTATCGCGGCAGCAGCGTGTCGAGGTCTGCGGCCGTCACCTGACGGCCGTACTGGTTCAGCTGGAACGCCTCGGCGTACTTCACTTTCGACCCACGCTCCTGGCCGTATCGCGCGATGAGCTGCGCGCGATACTCGTTGGCCCCGGCGGCGAGCCACCCCTTCACCGTCTCGACGATGTAGGCCTTCCGCCCGGCCTCGTCGGTCGGCATGTTGGGCAGGGTGCGGCCCTGCCACGAGTCCGCGTCGCCGAACTGCGACGGCATCGCCGCGATGCACTGGAACTTCTTCTCCGCGACGGCATCGATGTCCACCACCACGCTCGGCACGAAGGTCTTCGGCACGTCGAACCCGTCGGCCGAGTTCAGGTAGATCGGGTTACGGGGCGTGGCCGGCGTGTCGGGCACGAAGAACGGCGCCTGCACCACGATGGCCGTGTCGTTGAGCAGCACCCCCACGTTGCGGTGGTCGGCGTGGTAGTCGTACGGACGATGGCCGATGACGATGTCGGCCTGCCAGTCGCGAATCTTGCGCGCGAAGGCCCGGCGCGTCTCCAGGTCGGGCACCAGCTCGCCGTCGTGGATGTCGAGCACGTCGGTCGTGATGCCGAGGATGCGCGCGCACTCCTGCACTTCCTTGTAGCGCCGCTGGGCAAGCGGGCCGCCCGCCTGGCTGAAGTGCCCGATGTCGCCGTTGGTCGCGGCCACGAACTTCACGCGATGCCCCTGGGCGGCCCACATCGCGGCCACGCCCCCGGCCTGCAACTCGGCGTCGTCGGGATGCGCGCCGAACACGATGATGTTGAGCGGGCGTTGCGCCGTCAGCGGCGCAGACGACGATGCGAGGGTAACCGCGAGCAGGGTGGCCGCCAGGGCCGGGAGCGAACGACGAGTCATGTGAGCCTCTGGGGGAGGTGAGCCCCGGCACGCGCTGCGCGCCGGGGCCAGGCAGGGGAGCGATCGGCCTGAGTCGCGGGGAGGGCCGGACCGCCTGCTGACGAAGGCCGGACGCCTACTTCGGGAACATGCCGTCGAGGTCAGCCGGCTTGACCTGCTTGCCGTACTGGTTGAGCTGGAACGCCTCGGCGTACTTCACCTTCGACCCACGATCCTGCCCGTAGCGCGCGATCAACTGCGCGCGGTACTGGTCGGCGACGGCCGCCGAGCGCTGCTTGGCGAGCTCGAGCAGGTAGGCCGGGCGCTTGACCGGATCATCGGGCACATCAGGACGCGTCCGCCCCTGCCAGGAGTCCTTGTCGCCGAACTGCGACGGCATGGCGTTGATGCAGGCCCACTTCTTCTCGGCGACCTCGTCGATGCCGACGACGACACTCGGCTCGAAGGGCTTCGGATCGGTGAAGTTGTCGGAGTAGTTGAGGTAGATCGGGTTGCCGTTGGTCGCCGGCGTGTCCTGCACGAAGAAGGCAGCGCCGACGACGACGGCCGTGTCGTTCAACAGCACACCGACGTAGCGGTGATCCGGGTGGTAGTCATAGGGGCGGTGGCCCATCACGATGTCGGCCTGCCACTCGCGGATCTTGCGCGCGAACATCCGGCGGTACTCGAGCGTCGGCTCGAGCTCGCCGTCGTGGATGTCGAGCACGTCGGTGGTGATGCCCATGATGCGGGCACACTCCTGCACTTCCTTGTAGCGGCGCTGGGCCAGCGGGCCACCCGCCTGCGCGAAGTGCCCGATGTCGCCGTTGGTCGCCGCCACGAACTTCACCTTGTGCCCGGCCGCGGCCCACTTGGAGGCCACGCCCGCCGCCTTCAGTTCGGCGTCGTCGGGATGGGCACCGAACGCGATGATGCGGAGTTGGCGAGGAGCTGATGGCTGTGTGGCCGAGACGGCGACGCCGAGCGCCAGCAGGCAGAGCCCGAGGGAGGGGAGGAGACGACGAGTCATGTCGCGCATTCTAGACCGGGTTCCGGGTACCGGGTACCGGGTTCGGGATGCCTCGATGCCGACGGCGCGAATGCCGGAGGGGAGAACGTCGGGGGAACGAGGAGGATGGGAAAGGAAACGGCCGTCGGAGGGAAGGCCGACGGCCGTTGGCGTGCGCGAACTCCGTACCCGGCACCCTGTACCCGGTACCCGGCTCCTGATGCCTATCGTTCGACGCGGTAGTTCGGGCTTTCCTTGGTGATGATCACGTCGTGCACGTGGCTCTCGCGCTGCCCGGCGGGCGTGATGCGAATCAGCTGGGCCTCGCGCTGCAGGGCCTCGATGTTCGCGCAGCCGCAGTAGCCCATGCCGGCCCGCAGGCCGCCCACCAACTGGTGCACCATCGCCGCCACGGTGCCCTTGTGCGCCACCCGGCCCTCGATGCCCTCCGGCACGAGCTTGTCGGTGCCCTCGCCGGTCACGGCGTTGAGCTCGAACTCGTCCTGGAAGTAGCGATCGCGCGAGCCCTTGCGCATGGCGCCGATCGAGCCCATGCCGCGGTACTCCTTGAAGGAGCGGCCCTGATAGAGGATGACCTCGCCCGGGCTCTCGTCGGTGCCGGCAAACAGGCTGCCGATCATCACCGTGCTGCCGCCCACCGCGATCGCCTTGGTGATGTCGCCCGAGTAGCGGATGCCGCCGTCGGCAATCACCGGGATGCCGGACGGTTTGGCGGCGCGGGCGCACTCGGCAATCGCCGACACCATCGGCACGCCGATGCCGGCGATGACGCGGGTCGTGCAGATCGAGCCGGCGCCGATGCCGACCTTGACGGCGTCGACGCCCAGCTTGATCAGGTCCGCGGTCGCGGCGCCCGTCGCGACGTTGCCGGCGACGAGTTCGACCTGCGGGAACTTCTGGCGCAGGCGTCGGACCATCTCCATCACGCCGACCGAGTGGCCGTGCGCCGTGTCGATCACCAGCACGTCGACATGCGCGGCAACGAGCGCCTCGGCGCGGTCGAGCGTGTCCTTGGCGATGCCCACCGCCGCGCCGACCCGCAGGCGGCCGAGCGGATCCTTGCACGCCATCGGGTACTTGAGGGCCTTCTGGATGTCCTTGACCGTGATGAGGCCCTTGAGGCGGTACTCGTGATCCACCACGAGGAGCTTCTCGACCTTGTGGCGGTGCAGGATGTCCTGCGCCTGGTCGAGCGTCGTGCCCACGGGAACCGTAATCAGGTTCTCACGGGTCATGATCTCGTGAATCGAGCGATCGAGGCGCGTCTCGAACCGGAGGTCGCGGTTGGTCAGGATGCCGACCAGGCGGCCCTCCTTGCTCCCGTCCTCGGTGATCGGCACGCCGGAGATGCGGTACTTCCGCATCAGCTGGTGCGCCTCGGCGATGGTCTGCGACGGCGAGAGCGTGATCGGGTTGACGATCATCCCGCTCTCGGAGCGCTTGACGCGATCGACCTCGTTGGCCTGGTCCTCGATCGGCAGGTTCTTGTGGACGATGCCGATGCCGCCCTGCTGCGCCATGGCGATCGCCAGACCGGACTCGGTCACGGTGTCCATCGCGGCGCTGGCCAGCGGCACGTTGAGCCGGATGTTGCGCGTGAACCGCGACGAGATGTCGACCTGGCTCGGCAGGGTCTCCGAGCGCTGCGGCACGAGCAGGATATCGTCGAAGGTGAGTGCGGTCTGCAGGCCGCGCTCCACTTGTTCAGCGGGCGAAAGGGTCGCGAGGGTGTCCGTGGTCATGGGCATTCAGGCGCGTGGAAACACGAAAGGCCGACGCATGTCGGCCTCGTGCTGTCGTGCGGATGGCGGAATCGTGGCGCACACCGGCGTCACAGGCCCGCCCCGTGGCACTTCTTGTACTTCTTGCCGCTGCCGCAGGGGCAGTCGTCGTTGCGGCCGACCTTCGGCACGTCGCGGCGCACCGTGCGCAGGCCGGCGTCGTCGCCGCCGACGCGCGCCGGCTTCGGGGCCGTCGCCCCGGTGGGAGCGCCGAACAGGGCCCCGGCCGAGGAGGGCGACGGTCGGTTCTCCTCCACGCGCTTCGGGCGCTGGAAGATGTCGGGCGTCGCCGGCGGGCGCTGCACGGAGGGCACGGGCGCGGACTGGCGCGGCGCCGGTGTGGCGGGTGCCGCCACCGTCGTCTCGTCCTCGGCCAGCACCTCGGCGGGCGCGGGCTCGGACCGGCCGAACATGGGCCGGAGCCGCCACAGGTACCGCACCGTCTCCTCGTCGACGCGCTGCTTCATCGCCTCGAAGAGGGCGTAGCTCTCCTTCTTGTACTCGACCAGCGGATCACGCTGGCCGTAGCCGCGCAGGCCGATGCCTTCCTTGAGGTGATCGAGGCTGTAGAGGTGATCCTTCCACTGCCCGTCGACGACCTGCAGCATGAGGTTGCGCTCGATCGGCGCCAGCACGCTGCGCCCGCCCATGGACGTGCGCTCGTCGCCCTCGACCGTCTTCATCTGCTCGAAGAACGTCGGTCCCGCGATCTGCGGGATGACTTCCTCGGGCAACTGCAGCAGGTCGCGCCCGACCGCCGCCTCCTTCTCGCCGTAGGCGTGCTCGACTTCCTCCCACAGCTCGGTCCGGATCTGGTCGGCGGTCAGCGTCTCGAGCGGCAGGTCACGGAGGATGGCCTCGTCGACGCCGAAGATGCGCTCCACCTCCTCGCGCAACTGCTCGAGGTCCCACTGCTCGGGATTGTCCTTGTTGCCGGCGTACTCGGTGACGAGGGCGCCCAGCAGGTCCTCGGCGAGCACCATCAGGTACTCACGCGAGTCCACTTCGCCGTCGTCGAGGCGGATGCTGCCCTCGAGCAACTGGCGACGCAGCGCGTACACGCTCTCGCGCTGCTTGTTCATCACGTCGTCGTACTCGAGCAGGTGCTTGCGGATGCCGAAGTTCTGGGCTTCCACCTGCTTCTGCGCGCGCTGAATCGCGCGCGTGACCATCCGGCTCTCGATCGGCACGCCCTCTTCCATCCCGAGGCGCTGCATCAGCCCCGAGATGTTGGCCGACCCGAAGATGCGCATCAGGTCGTCCTCGAGCGACAGGTAGAAGCGCGAGGAGCCCGGATCGCCCTGGCGACCGGCGCGACCGCGCAACTGGTTGTCGATGCGGCGCGACTCGTGGCGCTCGGTCCCGACGATGTGGAGGCCGCCCAGGGACACGACCTGATCGTGCTCGGCGCGGCACTCGTCGTCGAAGCTCTTGTAGATCGCGGTCCACGTCGGCGTCGGCACCCGGTAGAAGCTGTCGAGGTGACGGAAGTAGACGAACTCCTCGTCGTCGACGTACTTCTCCTGCCCGCGCGGCACCTTCTCGGCGACTTCCTCGGCCAGGCACTGCTGCCGCGCCATGTACTCGGCATTGCCGCCGAGCAGGATGTCGGTGCCGCGGCCGGCCATGTTGGTGGCCACGGTGACCTTCCCGAGGCGACCGGCCTGCGCGACGATCTCGGCTTCCTGCGCGTGGTACTTGGCATTCAGCACGACGTGCTTGACGCCCTTGCGCTTCAGCATCGTCGACAGCAGCTCGGACTTCTCGACCGAGACGGTGCCCACGAGCACCGGACGGCCCTTGGCCTGCTGCTGCGCGATGTCGTCGACGATGGCGTCGTACTTCTCGCGCTGCGTGCGGAAGACGGTGTCGGGTTCCTCGATGCGGATCAGCGGCCGGTTGGTCGGCACCTGGATCACGTCGAGCTTGTAGATCTTGTTGAACTCCTCCGCCTCGGTGTCGGCGGTGCCGGTCATGCCGGCCAGCTTCTCGTACTTGCGGAAGAAGTTCTGGAAGGTGATGGTCGCGAGCGTCTGGTTCTCGCGCTCGATCTTCACGCCTTCCTTGGCTTCGACGGCCTGGTGCAGGCCATCGCTCCAGCGACGCCCCGGCATCACGCGGCCCGTGTGCTCGTCGATGATCACGACCTGGCCTTCGTCGTTCACCAGGTACTCGATGTCGCGGCGGAAGAGCGTGTGTGCGCGGAGTCCCTGCTGCACGTGGTGGAGCAGGGGCATGTTGGCCGGGTCGTAGAGCCCGCCCGGCTGCAGGCGATGCGCCAGCAACTGCTCGGCGTGCGCCATGCCGCCCTCGGTCAGCGTCGCCGTCTTGTGCTTCTCGTCGACGATGTAGTCGCCCGACAGCTCGAGGGCCTCGCGCTCCTCGGCCTTGACCTGGCCCTGGATCACCGCACCCGGCTTGAGCTTCGGGATGATGCGGTCGACCTCGTAGTACAGGTCGGTCGACTCCTCGGCAGGCCCCGAGATGATCAGCGGCGTGCGCGCCTCGTCGATGAGGATGGAGTCCACCTCGTCGACGATGGCGTAGAAGTGCGGACGCTGCACCATCTGCGACAACTCGAACTTCATGTTGTCGCGAAGGTAATCGAAGCCGAACTCGTTGTTGGTGCCGTAGGTGATGTCGGCCGCGTACTGCCGCTGCCGCTCGTCGTCGCGCAGGTCGTGCTGGATGACGCCGACCGACATCTCGAGGAAGCGGTAGATGCGCCCCATCCACTCCGAGTCGCGGCGGGCGAGGTAGTCGTTGACCGTCACGACGTGCACGCCCTTGCCGGCCAGGGCGTTGAGGTAGGCCGGCAGCGTCGCGACGAGCGTCTTGCCCTCGCCCGTCTTCATCTCGGCGATGCGCCCACGGTGCAGCACGATGCCGCCGATGAGCTGGACGTCGTAGTGCCGCATGTGGACCACGCGGCGGCCAGCCTCGCGTACGACGGCGAAGGCTTCGGGCAGCAGGTCGTCGAGCGACTCGCCGCGGGACAGGCGCTCCTTGAACTCGGCGGTCTTGGCGCGCAGCTGGGCGTCGCCGAGCTGCTGCATGGACGGCTCGAGCCCGTTGATGCGAGCGACGAGCGGATGGATCCGCTTCAGCTCGCGTTCATTCTGCGTGCCGATGACCTTGGCGAGGAGTGTGTCGAAAACCAAAGGGCCTACCAGAAGACGGGCCCGGAAGCGGGCACCGCGATCCTTCGATTGTAGGGAAGGGTTCGAGGGGAGGCAACCCTGCGCGTGTGGAGCGCAGGTCCGGCGCGGCCGCTAGCGGGCGTCGCGCGCGACGAGGTACTGCAGCGGATTGACCGGACGCCCGTCGATCCAGACCTCGTAGTGGAGGTGCGATCCCGTCGACCGGCCGGTCGACCCGGCTTCACCCACGACCTGCCCGCGGGTCACCGACGTGCCGGGACGCACGCGATGCCGCGAGAGGTGGGCGTAGCGGGTCTCGATGCCGAAGCCGTGCGACACGATGACCAGGTTGCCGTACTCGGGGTGGTAGTGCGCTTCAGTCACGACACCGTCGGCCGTCGCGAACACCGGGTCGCCGAGGTCCACGTCGAGGTCGAGGCCGGGGTGCATGCTCTCGGCGGCCGTGAACGGGTCGCGCCGCACGCCGAAGCTGGACGACAAGGCGCCCAGGGCAGGCCAGATGGCCGGCGTGGCCCGCGCAAGGGCGGCGTGACGCTCGAGCCGGGGACGCGCCGTCTCCAGTCGTGATTCGAGGGCGGAGAGCATCTGCCGCACCACGCCGACCGCATCGGGCTGGGCCGTGGGGCCGCTCAACGCGAGGCGCGTCGCCTCCGGCGACAGACCGCCGAGCGCCGACTGCTGCACGCCCTTCGGCAGTCGCCCCATCGCCGTGCGCTCGGTGGCCGACGGCGACAGCTTCGAGATGTCGTCCACCACCGACTGCAGCGACGTGATCTGGGAGGTGAGGGCCCCGGTGGCGCTGCGAATCGTCTCGTTCTCGGTCCGCAGGGCGGCCAGTTCCGCCTCGAGCGACGCGGTCTGCCACGCGGCCTTGCGGGAGGCGCCCAGCACCATCAACATCACGAGCACGCACACCCCGACGCTGACAATCGCCACCGGACGGAGCGACAGCGTCAACCGGCGAACGACCCCGGTGCGGCGATTGGCGATGATGAGGCTATAGCGTGTCGACAGCATGCCGTGTTCTCGGCCGGCGGCGCATGGACGCCTTCCGGACGGGGACTCCCACCTACGTGCGTGCGGGATTGGATGGCCTGGGTGCCGGGGCACCGGCCACGGCGAAGTCTAGCACGGCCGGTACTGCAGCGCCTCTGCCAGATGGCAGCGCTCGACCGACTCGCTCCCGCCGAGGTCGGCGATGGTCCTGGCGACCCTCAGCAGCCGATCCGCCGCCCGCGCGCTCAGTTCCAGACGGCCCATCGCCTGCGCCAGCAGGTCCGATACTCCAGCGCCCCGCCGCAGGGCATCGAGTGGGCGTCCCTGCAGGCGGCTGTTGACGCCCTGCTGCCGGGCCTCCTGGCGCTGGCGGGCCGCCAGCACACGGGCCCGGACCAGCGCCGTCGGCTCCGAATCTGCCACCGGGCCCGTCAGGGCCGCCGGGTCGACCGGCGGCACCTGCACCACGAGATCGATGCGGTCCAGGAGCGGCCCGGAGACGCGGGACGCGTACCGGTCGGCCTCGCCCGGGCGACATCGGCACGCGCGGCGCGGGTGTCCCGCATAGCCGCACGGGCAGGGGTTCATGGCGGCCACGAGCAGGAAGGCTGCCGGAAAGGTCACCGTCCGAGCGGCGCGCGCCACATGGACGACGCCCTCCTCGATGGGCTGCCGCAGCACGTCGAGCGTCCGCCGCTCGAACTCCGGCAGTTCATCGAGCAGCAGGACGCCGTGATGGGCCAGGCTCACTTCTCCGGGCCGGGGCTGCGGGCCTCCCCCGATGAGAGCAGCCGTGGAGGCCGTGTGGTGGGGTGCCCTGAACGGGCGCTCCGTCATCAGGCCCCCGTCAGGAGGCACCAACCCCGCGGCCGAGTGCACGGCCGTGGTTTCCAGCGCCTCCTCGAAGGACCACGGCGGAAGCAGGCCGGGCAGGCGGCGCGCCAGCATGGACTTGCCAGCGCCCGGCGGACCGGTGAACAGCAGGTTGTGGTGCCCGGCGGCTGCCACCTCGAGGGCGCGCCTGGCCATCGCCTGCCCCTGCACGTCGGCGAGGTCGACGACGGGCGGCCCCACCGGGCGGACGACGAGTTCTGCGGGCGGGTCCGGCTCGCGCAGGGCCCGCAGGGCGTCGGCGAGCGATCCGGCGCCTCGCACGTCGACGGCGGGCACCAACCGGGCCTCCGCGACGTTGGGACGCGGAACGACGACCATGTCCAGCGCGGCCGCGCGCGCCGCCAGTGTCGCGGGCAGGACGCCCCGGCAGGGGAGAGCCCGGCCATCGAGCGCGAGTTCCCCGACCACCAGCGCCCGCGCCACCGTGTCGGCCGGCACCTGTCCCGCCGCCGCGAGCACCGCCAGCGCGATGGGCAGGTCGAAGCTGCTGCCGGCCTTGCGGAGGTCGGCGGGCGCCAGGTTGACGGTGATGCGATGGGGCGGGAACTCGAGTCCGGCGCTGCGCACGGCACTCCGGACACGGTCGCGGCTCTCGCGCACGCTGGCATCAGGGAGGCCGACGACGGTGAAGGCGGGGAGTCCGAAGCTGACGTCGGCCTCGACGCGCACGAGTTCCGCGGCAACGCCGACGAGGGCGGCCGTGTAGGTGGAGGCGAGCATGTCGCCCGCCTGTGCAAGCCGCGTGCGCGCGGCCCCAGACGCGAAAACGCGCGAAACCCCGAAGGATTTCACGCGTTCCGTGGACGGGCTGGCAGGAACTGCACGTTGCGGCCCCGCCGCGGGGTGCAGGAACTGCGCTACTGCGCCGCGCTACGGGCCGGCGCCCGGTTGACGCGGACCGTGAGGCGATCGCCGATGTCCAGGCGGGTGCCCTTCATGCGGTTCCAGGTGCGCAGGTCAGCGACGGTGACGTCGTACGTGTTGGCAATCGCATACAGCGTCTCGCCACGCTTCACCCGGTGCGTCACCACCCGCACATCGTCGTCGGCGTCGGCGGTGGTCGTCCGGGAGGCGTTGACGAGCACCGGCGTCGCATCGACCGCGCGCGGTGCCGAGGCGAGCAGCGGGGCAGACGGGGCCCGCGGAATCAGCAGGCGCTGGCCAGGGCGAACGGCGGCCTTCACCGAGACGCCATTGGCCTCGGCCAGGTCGCCGCGCGACACACCGAGCTTCTTGGCGATCGAGGCCAACGACTCGCGTCGACGCACGGTGTGGAACTTGAGGGCGGACAGTTCCGAGGCGTCGGCGGCGACCAGGCGGGCCGACAAGGTCGGGCCCGTGCCCGCGGGCACCTTGACCTCGTACTCCGGGTACCGCAGCGGCGTCGTCCATCGGCGCAACTCGGGGTTCAGCGCCTGGATCTCGTCGATGGAGGCGCCGGTCCACTCGGCCACGCGCCGGAGGTCGACCGCACCCGCCACCCGGACCTTGTCGTACTCCAGGGCGTCGACCGGCGGCGCTTCGAAGCCGTACTGGGTCGGGTTCTTCGCAATGATGACCGCCGCGAGGATCATCGGCACGTACTCGCGGGTCTCGCGCGGCAGGTACCGATCGTCGGACGTGAGGTCCCAGAAGTCATCCACGCCAGACGCCCGCATCGCGCGCTGCACACGGCCAGGCCCGCCGTTGTAGGAGGCCATGGCGAGGTGCCAGTCGCCGAACATGTTGTAGAGGACCTTGAAGTACTTCGCGGCCGCCCGCGTCGCCTTCTCCGGGTCGGCGCGCTCGTCGATGTACCAATCCTGCTTCAGGCCGAAATCGCCGGCCGTGCCGCGCATGAACTGCCACATGCCTCGGGCGCTGGCCCTCGACAGGGCGGTGGGCTTGAAGGCGCTCTCGATGAGCGGCACGTACGCCAGGTCGAGCGGCACCCCCTCGGCCCTGAACACGCTCTGCACCATCGGGAGGTACTTGCTCCCTCGCTGCAACCCACCGGACAGGAAATCGCGCAACCGTCCCTGGAACAACTCCACGTACCCGAGGACACGGTCGTTGAGCGGGATCGGAATGTCGTGCGACGTCTGCGCCAGGTCCAGCTGGACGGTCTGCTCGATGACGCGCGCCGGGGCGACCGGCGGCACGAAGGTCGACACTTCGAGCAACTGGTCGATGGCCGCGGGCTCGGATGCCTTCTCCGTGAAGCCGTCGCCCTTCTGCAGGGCGAGCGTCTCGTGGGCCGCAATGCGGTCGACGAGACGGTCGAAATGCTGGCGCAGCCTGGGATCCACGCGCGCCCCCTGGGGCGCGTCGAGCATCACGTCGAGCGACTTGTCGAACGCGACGCGTGCCTGCTCGAGGTGGCCGAGCGACAGTTCCCGCTCGCCCAGGGCGAAGAGGCGATCGGCCTCGGCGACGAGAGCCACCGTCGGATCGACGACGGGGGCGGGGGGCGGCGGCGCCGGGACCTCGGCGGCCGGGACGGGTGGACGGGGCGTCACCGCGACCTGCGGTGCGGGATTGCGGCTACAGGCCGCGGACGCCAGGAGGACTGCAAACGGCAGCCCGAACGTTCGTCGCATCTGGGCGCTCCCCTGCCGGCGTCCACGGCACGATGGCGTGGGTGCGGCGGGTGGCTCACTCCGGGAGGGGAGGAGCCGGTCAGGTGTTCCCTGCAGGCCGAAACCTGCGAACGAAGTTGGGATCCGGCGGGGCCGGACAGAATCCAATGCCTTGGATCGGAGATCCGACCGTTCGGCGACCCGCGGAAGGTACCACCCCCCGGGGAGTGGGGTCAAGACGCCGATGTGACGAAACGGCGGGGGCTCAGGCGTCGATGAGGACGTCGTGGGCGTCCCCCAGATCGCGCGCCGCCGGGGTCACGATCGCCCGCGCCGAAAGACGGATGCGTTGCCCCGCCCGCAGGGCCTGCCGCACATCGTCCTCACACACGAAATCGACGGCAGCACTGGGGGGCTGCAACTCGACCGTGGGGGGCGCCGGAGCCGCGGGCGCGACGGGCGCCGGCACCTGGGCCGCCGGCCCGGCCTCGCCCTGGCGGCCGCCCACCACGAGGGTCGTGTCCGGCGTGATGCCGCGGCTGGCCAGGAAGCCGTCGATCCGGGCCGACAGCGTGGAGGACTCCAGGGTGCGCACCCGCTCGGGGACGGCGGGGCGGAGGCTCGATTCGGAGGCTGCAGACATGGCCGGGGGGCGCGCGGCTGGCGACGGGCCGGGCGCCGGACGAAGCTCGTACGCGACCCGCTTGATGTTGAGCAAGTGCATCGGCGAGATGTTGTCGGACGTGATGTTGCCGCCGTAGCCGCCACACCCAAGCGTCATCGCGGGATCCAGCCCGGTCGTGAGGCCCACCGACCCGTGGGTCGTCGGCGTGTTGACCACGATGCGGAATGCCGGCTTGTGCAGCCCGAACTGCAGGACCACGTCATCGTCGGTGGCATGCACCGACATGGTGTGGCCCATGCCGCCGTAGCGGAGGATGGCCTTGCAGCGCTCGCACCCCGCCTTCCAGTCCTCGACGACGTAGTAGGAGAGGACGGGGCAGAGCTTCTCGATCGACAGGGGATGATCGCGACCGACGCCCTCGAGTTGGGCAATCAGGGCGCGCGTCCCGGCCGGCACGGTGAGCCCGACCGCCTGGGCGATCTCGAGGGCCGACCGTCCCACGAGCGCAGGGTTGGGCAGGCGCTGGGGCGTCACCAGGACCGTCGCCAGCTTCTGGGCGTCGGCGGCCGACAGGAAGTGGCCGCCGTTGGCGACCAGCGCGGCCTTCAGCGGCTCGTCGATGGCCCGGTCGGCGACGATCGAGTTGGGCGACGAGCAGAGCAGACCATTGTCGAAGGTCTTGCCGAGGACGATGTCGCGGGCGGCCTTGGCGACGTCGGCGCTCTGGTGCACGTAGCACGGCGCGTTGCCGGGCCCGACGCCGTAGGCCGGTTTGCCCGCCGAGTAGGCCGCCCTGACCAGGCCCAGGCCGCCCGTCGCCAGGATGACGGCGACCTCGCGCTGGCGCATCAGCTCCTGGGTGCCCTCGAGGGTCACCGTCTGCATCCAGCCGATGCTGCCGGCCGGGGCCCCGGCGCGGGCCGCGGCGCCGGCCATGATCTCGGCGGTGCGGCTGATGCAGCGGGCTGCTGACGGATGCGGGCTGAGCACGATGGCGCAGCGGGCCTTGAGGGCGATCAGGATCTTGTAGATGGCCGTCGACGTGGGATTGGTCGTCGGGACGATGCCCGCCACCACGCCGAAAGGCTCTGCAATCTCGATGATCTTGCGGGTCTCGTCGCGTCGCAGCACCCCGACCGTCTTCATGGGCCGGATGAACTCGTGAATCTGCTCGGCGGCGAACCGGTTCTTGGTGACCTTGTCCTCGTAGACGCCGAACCCGGTCTCCTCACGCGCCATGCGGGCGAGGGCTTCGACTTCGGGCCGCACGGCGGCCGCCATGGCGTCGACGATGGCGTCGATCTGGGCCTGGGAGAGCTCGGCCAGTTGCGCCTGCGCGACGCGAGCCGTGCGCGCGAGGGTGCGCGCCTCGGCGATCGAGGCGAGGTCCTTGTCTGACGGGGGCGCGGCGGGGGCGTCGGCCATGTCGAGCGAGGCCGGACGCGCCTACTTGGCGGCCGGGGCTGCGGCCGCGGGCTTGGGCAGGATCCGCTCGACTTCGGCGTGCGGACGGGGAATCACATGGACCGAGATGAGCTCGCCGACGCGGCGGGCGGCGGCGGCACCGGCGTCGGTGGCGGCCTTGATGGCCCCGACGTCGCCCCGCGCCATCACGGTGACGTAGCCGGCCCCGATGTACTCCTTGGCGATGAGCTGGACGTTCGCAGCCTTCACCATCGCGTCTGCCGCTTCGATGGCGCCGATGAGGCCACGGGTTTCGATGAGTCCGAGGGCGTCTCCCATGAATTCGAGCGGACTCTAGCATGTTGCCCCTGAGGCCGCAACGGTTTACCCTAGGCTGTTTGCCGGAGGCCCGGACCTGCGGCGATGTCCCGTTCCATTTCGTTTCGAGGAGTCCAGAGGCGTGAAACCCCTAGCCGCCTGCGTCGTCATGGTCATGGCCCTCTCGGCCGTGGCCGGGTGCAAGAAGAAGGAAGACACCCAGCCGCCCGTCGCGACCGCGACGTTCTCGTCCAGCCGCGCCAAGGCCCCGCTCGGGAGCCCCCTCGACCTGACGTACCGGTTCGTGGTGGCCGCCAATGCGCCGGCGTTCGACAAGGAGTACCGGGTCCTGGTCCACTTCCTGGACTCGGACGACCAGCTGATGTGGACCGACGACCACTTCCCGCCGACGTCCACCAAGGACTGGAAGCCCGGGCAGCGGGTCGAGTACGCGCGGACGATGTTCGTGCCGCAGTACCCGTACATGGGGCAGGCCACCATCCGCATCGGGCTGTATGACCCCGAGACCGGGGCGCGCCTGCCGCTCGGCGGGGAGAACGACGGCCAGCGTGCCTACAAGGCCGGCTCGCTCGAACTCCTGCCGGCGTCCGACAACGTCTTCGTGCAGTTCAAGGACGGCTGGCACAACGCCGAGGTGGCGGCCGAGAACGCCCAGGTCGAGTGGCAGTGGACGAAGAAGACCGCCACGCTCGCGCTGCGCAACCCGCGCCGCGACGCCACCTTCTACCTGCACTTCGACGGGCGGCCTGACCTCGTGCCCGGCCAGGTCGTGACGGTGCGGGTGGGGGAGACGGTGCTCGACACCCACACGTTGGCCAACAACGAAGAGGTGATTCGACGGATTCCCGTGACCGCCGCCCAGTTCGGCGAGGCCGAGAACGTCGACGTGACCATCGAGGTCAACCAGGCCTTCGTTCCGGCGCAGACCCCTGCCGCCAAGTCGTCGGACCCGCGGGAACTCGGAATCCGCGTCTTCCACGCGTTCATCGAGCCCAAGTAGTCGTTTCTGCCCCGCAAGGTAGGGCCGGGTGTCCCACCCGGCCGCCTTTCGCAGCGGCGCGGTCGGAGACCGCGCCCTACCTCGCCCCTGCTACACTCTGTAGCCGTGTTTCTCCGTCCATTCGTGGCACTGCTGGGTGGGGCGCTCGTGCTGCTCCTGCCGGCGGCTGCCGCGGCAGAGCTCGTCACGCTCACGACCGGACGGACCCTCTCGGTCCGGAGCGTGCGCATCGACGGCGACACCGCCGTCCTCGCGCTGCGCGCCGGCGGCGAACTGACGTGTAACGTGGCCCTGCTCAAGGGCGTCGCCCCGGACGAAGTGCCCTATCCGGATCCGGTCGTCGAGATCGCCGAACTCCCGCTCGAGCCGCCCGTGCGGCGGACGCTCACCGACGTGGCCGATGCAGGGAGCCGCCCGTATCTCCCCCTGATCGAAGCAGCCGCCAAGCGTCACCAGGTCGATCCCCTGCTGGTGCATGCGGTGATCACCGTCGAGTCGCGGTTCCACGCCAGGGCGCGGTCGCGCAAGGGCGCCATGGGCCTGATGCAACTGATGCCGGCCACCGCCCGGGAGTTGCAGGTCGGCAACCCGTACGACCCGGCGGCCAACATCGAGGGCGGCGTGCGGCACCTGCGCCAGCTCCTCGACAGGTTCGACGTCCGCCTCGCCGTGGCCGCCTACAACGCGGGCGCCGGGGCGGTCCAGCGCTTTGGCGGCATCCCCCCGTTCCGCGAAACGCAGGCGTACGTCCGTCAGGTCCTCCAGTTGGCAGGAGTGTCCTGACGCATGGAGTTCCGCTGCCGCCTGGCCACCGCCTCCGGACAGATTTCCGAGGGCGTCTACACGGCCGACAGTGAAGTCGCGCTCCGGCGTGAGCTCGAGGACAAGGGCCTGTACGTGCTCGAGGTCAAGGCGGCCCGAGCCGGGCTCGGCGCCTTGCGACGCCCCGGTGGCGGCGGGCGCATCAAGCTGCACGAGTTCCTCGTGTTCAACCAGGAACTGGCCACGCTGCTCAAGGCCGGCATGCCGCTGGTGCAGTCGCTCGACATCCTGCGCCGCAACGTGCCGAACCCGGTGTTCAAGGGCGTCCTCGACGATGTGTACGACAAGGTGCGGTCGGGGACCGCGCTTTCGGACGCATTCGAGGCCCACCCCCGGCACGTCACGCCCATCTACACGGCCTCGCTCATGGCCGGCGAGCGCAGCGGCAGCCTGGAGCAGGTGCTCCGTCGCTATGTCGCGTACGTGCAGGTGCTGGGCGCGATCCGCCGGAAGGTGGTGTCCGCCCTGGTCTATCCGGCGGTGCTCACGATCCTCTCCATCGCCGTGGTGGCGATCATCGTGGTGCGCGTGGTGCCGCAGTTCAACGAGTTCTACGCGGGCTTCGGCGCGCAGTTGCCGCTGGCCACCCGGCTCATCGTGGCGCTGTCCAACGGGATCCGGAGCCAGTTGCTGCTGCTCACGCTCCTGGCGGGCGCGGCCGTGGTCGGCGGCCGCTGGCTGCTGCAGCAACCGGAGCACCGCCAGCGGATCGACCGCGCCGTGCTCTCGCTGCCCGGGCTGGGCGGGATCGCCCGGCAGTTCGCGACCTCGCAGCTGGCCCGGACCCTGGCCACGCTGCTGGGCGGCGGCATCCCGCTGGTGAGCGCACTCGACGTGGCGAGCCGCTCGGTCTCCAATCGACACATCGCCGCGCAGATGGCCGACATCACCCGTCAGGTGCGCGAGGGCCAGCCCCTCTCGGTGGCGATGGCGGCCAAGGGCGAGTTCCCGGACGTCTCAGTGAAGATGGTCGAGGTCGGCGAGGCGACGGGCGCGCTGCAGGACATGCTCAACGCCATCGCCGACTTCTACGACGAGGACATCGAGACCAAGCTGGGACGGTTCCTGTTGCTGATCGAGCCCATCCTCCTGGTGGTGATGGGCATCGTCATCGCGGCGCTGCTGATCGCGCTGTACCTGCCCGTGTTCCAGCTGTCGTCGGCCCTGAGCTAGCCGCGGAGACCATGCGTTCGTGAGCACATCGACTCTCCCCCCCGGACCGCCGGATCCCTCGGCCCTGCCGATGCCCGAGCTGCCGACCGCCGATGGCGGCCGCAGCGGCGGCGCGCGGGAACGCGAGGAGGCCCGGCGCCTCGCCGAGCGCTACCGCCTCGAGTTCGTCGACATGGACGCGTTCCATCTCGACAACGACCTGTTCCGGTCGATCCCGGCCGACGTCATGCTCCGCTACGGGTTCGTCCCGCACCGGCGCGAGGGCGACGTGCTGGTCATCGTGGTGTCGGACCCGACCGACCTGCTGATGATCGACGAACTGCAGCAGTTGCTCGGGACGCGCCTGAAGGTGACCGTCGGCACCGCCTCGGCCATCCAGGCGATGCTCAAGAAGTCCGAGAGCAGCCAGCGCGTCCTCGAGGACGCCACCGAGAGCTTCCAGCTGCAGCTGCTCAAGGAAGACGAGAGCGGCGAGGAGTCGCTGTCGGTCGAGAAGCTCACGAGCGACATCAGCCCGGTCATCAAGCTGATCGACTCGACCGTCTTCGCGGCCCTGCAGCGGCGGGCCAGCGACATCCACATCGAGACGCAGGACGACGCGGTGGTGGTCAAGTACCGCATCGACGGCGTGCTGCAGGCGGCGATGCGGCCGATCGACAAGCGGTTCGCCGGGCCGATCATCTCGCGCATCAAGGTGATGGCCGAGCTCGACATCGCCGAGAAGCGGGTGCCGCAGGACGGCCGCTTCAAGCTGCGCATGCGCGGCAAGACGATCGACTTCCGTGTGTCGGTGATGCCGAGCGCGCACGGCGAGGACGCCGTCATCCGCATCCTCGACAAGGAGTCGATCAGCGAGCAGTTCCGCGAACTGCGCCTCGACATCCTCGGCTTTCCCGAGGAGGAACTCCGCCGGTTCCGCAAGTACATCCGCGAGCCCTACGGGATGGTGCTGGTCACGGGGCCGACCGGCTCGGGCAAGACGACGACGCTGTACGCGGCGCTGTCGGAGATCAGGTCGGTCGAGGACAAGATCATCACGATCGAGGACCCGGTCGAGTACCAGTTGAAGGGCATCGTGCAGATTCCCATCAACGAGAAGAAGGGCCTGACGTTCGCGCGCGGGCTGCGCAGCATCCTGCGGCACGACCCCGACAAGATCATGGTCGGCGAGATCCGCGATGCCGAGACGGCGCAGATCGCCATCAACTCGGCGCTGACCGGCCACCTCGTGTTCACGACGGTGCACGCCAACAACGTGCTCGACGTGCTCGGCCGCTTCCTCAACATGGGCGTCGAGGCCTACCAGTTCGTGTCGGCGCTCAACTGCGTCCTCGCGCAGCGGCTGGTCCGCAAGATCTGCGACGACTGCAAGCGGCCGGCCACGGTCACCGAGGCACAGCTGGCCGAGGCGAAGATGGACCCCTCCCTCGCGCACACCCACACCTTCTACGAGGGCGCCGGGTGTCTCGAGTGCAACGGTTCCGGGTACCGCGGACGCATGGCCATCTGCGAGCTGCTCGACCTGAGCGACACCATCCGTGACATGATCCTCGCGCGCAGCCCGAACTCCGAGATCAAGCGCGCGGTGCGCGACGAGGGCATGCGTTTCCTCCGCGAGTCGGCCGTCTCGCGCGTGCTGTCGGGCGAGACCACGCTGCGCGAGATCAACAAGGTCACCTTCGTCGACTGACATGCCGTCGCTTCCTGCCTGGCTCAGAACGCCGCCCCCGATGCTCGGCCTGCACGTCGACCAGCACCGCGTGACCGCCGTCCACGTCGAACGCGACGGCGGCATGCCCGTCATCCGCGCCGTCGGGACGTCGCCGCTGCCGGCGGGCGCCGTCGTGCCGTCCCTCACGGCCGCCAACGTCATCCAGCGCGACGTGCTCGTCGCCGCCATCCGGCAGGCCGTCGACCAGACCGGCGTGCGGACCCGTCGTGTCGCGCTCGCCATCCCGGACACGGCCGGCAAGGTCTCGCTGCTGCCGTTCGAGACGCTGCCGGCCAACGCGCGCGACCTCGACCAGCTCGTGCGCCTCCAGTTGCGCAAGACGATGCCTTTCGCCGTGGAGGAGGCCCAGGTGGCGTGGACGCGCGGCGGCACGCTCGGGGCGACCACCACGCTGGTGGTCACCGCCATGCGCCGCGACCTGGTCGAGGAGTACGAGGGCGCCTGCGCTGCAGCGGGACTCCACGCCGGGACGGTCGACCTCGCCACCTTCAACGTCGTGAACCTGGCGTTGCTGGGCGGCGCCTCTGACGCGGTGGGGCAGGGTGACGTGCTCCTGGTGCACGTGACGCCGGGGTATGCCTCGATCGCCGTGCTGCGCGAGGGGGCCCTCATCTTCTTCCGCACCCGACCGGCCGATGCCGCCGAACCGGTCGCCGACGTCGTGCACCAGACGCGGATGTTCTACGAGGACCGACTGGCCGGGCAGGGCTTCGCGCGCGTGTTGCTGGTCGCGGGCCAGGATCTGGACGACCGCGACGCGCTGGCGCGCAACCTGGGACAACTGTTCGAGGCGGCGGTCACACCCCTCTCCCTGCAGGGGCTGGCCACCTTCGGCGACCGCCTGTCGCCCAGTGAGGGGCTGGTGGGCCAGATTGCAGCGCCGGCGGGACTCGTCCTCCGCGAGGGGGCGTTGACATGATGCTGCGCGGCAACCTCGCGACGCGCCCGTTCTACAACGAACGGGCCGTGCAGGTCGTGCTCACGGGACTCGCCGTGGGGCTCGTCCTGCTCTCGGCGTTCACGGTCTGGCAGCTGGTCTCGCTCACGGCGCAGCAGCGCGACCTGGCGGCGCGCATCGCCCGCGACGAGGGGCGCGCCGCGTCCCTCCGCCGCGAGGCGCAGCAGGTCCGCGGTCGCCTCGATGCGGCCCGCCTCGACGCCACGGTCAAGGCCACGCGCGAAGCCAATGCCGTCATCGACGCGCGCACGTTTTCCTGGACGGCGCTGTTCAACGTGATCGAGCGGACGATCCCGCCCGACGTCCGCCTGCAGGCCGTGATGCCCTCGATCGACGGCGAGGCGCTGATGGTGCGGCTCGTGGTCAACACGCGGCGCGTCGAGCCCGTCGGCGCGTTCATGGACCGCCTCGAGGCGGCCGGCGCCTTCCGCGACCTGCGCTCGCTCGAGGAGCAGCTCCTCGACGACGGCAGCTACAACGTCGTGTGCCTCGGACGGTACCTGGGACCAGGCGCCCCCACCCCGGACGCGCCGCCGGCGCCCACGACGGCCGCCCCGGCTGCGGCGGGGGCGAACTGACATGGTGCCTGCCGCTCGGATTCTCGCGGACCGTCGCCTGCTCGTCGGCGTCCTGGCGCTGCTGGCCGTCGCCAATCTCGTGGGCCTGCTCCTTGTCGTGGGCCCCCTGCGCGCCCGTGTGCAGGGCCTTGCCCAGCGGGCCACCACGGCCACCCTCGCCGCCTCGACCGCCGGGCGCGAACTGGCCGAGGCGCGACAGACCGCCGAGGGAAGCGTGAAGGCCGAGACCGACCTGCGTCGCTTCTACTCGCAGGTCCTTCCCGACGGACAGGCGGCCGCGCGGCAGGTGACCTTCGTCCGGCTGGCGCAGCTGGCGCGTGAGGCCAACCTCAGCTACGACCACCGCACGTTCACACAGGAAGAGGTCGACCAGGACAGCACCCTCATGCGCGCCACGTTGACCATGAGCGTCTTCGGCACGTACCGCGACCTGCGCCGGTTCCTCTACCGTCTCGAAACGGGGCCGGACTTCATCGTCGTGCGCGAGGTGGGCGTGGTGCAGTCCGACGACCCGAAGGAGCCGCTGGAGGCCGCGCTGACGCTGTCCACGTTCTTCAAGGCCGACGATGGCCACTGAGTCGCGTCGGCGACTGCCGCTCCTGGCGGGCCTGCTCGTCGTGCTGGCGCTCCTGAGCTGGTGGCAGTTCGGCTCGACCCCCACGGGACCGGCGACCGCGGCGCGGCGCCCAGCCGCGAGGCCCGGCTCCAGGACGGCCAAGCCGCCAGCCCGCGTCCTTGCGGAGGGGGTGGGCCTGGAGCGGTTGAGCGAGGATCGACCCGCGCCGCAGGAAGGCGGGCGGGATCCGTTCCGAGGCGGGGCGGCCGAGGCCGTGACCAGTGGCGATGGTCGTGGGACCCGCCCGCCGGTCCCGGTGGCGCCCGTGGCGCCGCCTCCGCCGATGCCCATCGGTCCGCCCCAGCCGCCGCCTCCACCGCCCATCACCGTCAAGTTCATCGGCGTGGTGTCGCGGCAGGACGTGGGCAAGGTGGCCGTCCTCAGCGACGGCAAGAACGTCTACTATGGCCGCGCGGGTGAAATCGTCGACGGCCGGTGGCGCATCGTGTCGATCGGCGAGGAGTCCCTGCAGATCGAGTATGTCGACGGCCGCGGGCGCCAGACCGTGCGCCTGACCGGGTGAGGCGGGCGGACGCGCGGACGTGGGCAACGAACGACGAGGTAACGTGCAGACAGGCGTGACGATGCAGCGGTGGATGCGGGCGACGGGCGTGGGAGCGCTGCTGGCCGGGCTGTGCCTCGGCGCGGCCGCGTGCGCCTCGTCGAGTGCATACAACCGTGGGCGCGAGGCGTGGATCAAGGGAGAGTGGGACCAGGCCGTGGTCAGCTTCCGCGAGGCGCTCCAGGAGCATCCCGACCGCACCGACTACAAGGGCGCGCTGCAGCAGGCCATGCAGACCGCCTCGATGGCCCACCTGAAGGCGGCGCGGGAGGCCGACGAGAAGGGCGACCTCGAGGTGGCTGTCGTCGAGTACCGGAAGGTCTACGAGTACGACCCGTCCAATCGCAACTCGATGCTGCGCGCCGCCGAGATCGAGAAGGAACTGCGCGAACGCGCCGAGGCGGCCCGCCCACGGCCCGCCATCGAGGCGATGCGCGAGACGGCACGGCAGCGGTCGGCACCGCCGCTGCTCAATCCCGCGTCTCGCGATCCCCTGGAGATCAAGTTCTCGCAGGCCGGCTCGCAGGACGTGCTCACCTTCATCGGCAAGGCGACCGGGATCAACGTGATCTTCGAGTCGACGTTCCGCCCGGCGCAGATCACCGTCGACCTGACGGGGCTGTCGCTGGAGGAGGCCCTCACGCAGGTGATGTCGGCCTCCAACAACTTCTACAAGGTCGTCAACCCGCGCACCATCATGGTGATCCCCGACACGCCGCCCAAGCGCGCGGCGTACGAGGAACAGGTCATCCGCACGTTCTACCTGTCGCACGCCGACGCGACCGACCTCGTGCAGACCGTGCAGCAGATCCTGCAGTTGCCCGGCCTGCCGGTGCAGCCGCGCGTGCTGGCCAACAAGACGCAGAACTCGCTCACCGTGCGCGCCTCGGACCGGGTGATGAACATCATCGACCAGGTGGTGCGCAACAACGACAAGCCCCGCGCCGAGATCGTGGTCGACGTCGAGATCATCGAGGTCAACCGCGCCCGCGCCAAGGAAGTCGGGCTCAACCTGTCGCAGTACTCGGTGGGGGCGATCTTCTCGCCCGAGGCGCCGCCCTCGAGCGGCGAAGGCGGCACCTCCGTGCCCCCCTTCAACCTCAACACGATCACGCGCGGCATCAGCGCCGCCGATTTCTACCTCACGGTGCCGCAGGCCGTCGTCAACTTCCTGGCCAGCGACAACAACAACAAGATCATCGCCAAGCCGCAGCTGCGCGGCATGGAAGGCAAGACGATCACGCTGGATCTCGGCGACGAGATCCCGGTGCCGAGCACCACGTTCGGCGGCCTGGGCGGTGGCGGGCTCACCACGATCCCGATCAACCAGTTCAACTACCGCACCGTCGGCCTCAAGGTGAAGATGACCGCCCCGCGCGTCACGCTCGAGGGCGAGATCGTCTCCGAACTCGAGGTCGAGAGCAGCACGCTCGGCGCCAACATCGACATCGCCGGCCAGAGCCTGCCGACGTTCGGGACGCGTCGCGTCACCACCGTCATCCGGATGCGCGAAGGCGAGTCGCTGATGCTGGCGGGCCTGTTGCGCGAGGACCAGCGCAAGGCCCTGACGGGTTTCCCCGGGCTGCTGCGCACGCCCATCCTGCGCCGCATCTTCGGCAACACGGTCGACCAGGTCACGCAGACCGACATCGTGTTCCTGCTGACGCCGCGCCTGGTGCGGTCGTCGGAAGTCACGCAGGAGAACCTCGATCCGATCTACATCGGCAGCCAGCAGAACCTCGGCCTCACGGGAGCGCCGCCGCTGATCGCGGTCGATCCCAGCGCCCAGGCGCCAGCGCCGAACACCCCAGCCGGGACCGCTCCGCCGGCCGCGCCTGTCGCCGTGCCGCAGCCGGTTGCGACGATGCCGGTCGTGTCGCCGCAGACGGGGCAGGTCACCTCGACGCCCTCGGTCCTGCCCGCAACGCCGCCTCCCGCGGCGGCCCCGCCGACGCCGGCCACGCCCGTCCCGGAGGCCCCGCCGGCCACGCCGCAGGCCGCGGCGACGCCGCCCCCGGCCCCGTCTCCAGCCCCGCCGCCAACGGCGCGGCTCGCGATCACCACGCCGGGCCCGCAGTTCGCTGTTGGCGGTGGTCCGTATACGGTGCCCATCACCATCGCCGGCGCGCAGCGCGTGTCGACGATCAGCGTGTCGGTCACCTACAACCCGTCGGTGCTGCGGGTCCGCACGGTGCAGCCAGGAACGTTCCTCGCGCAGGGCGGCGTGACGCCGACCTTCACGCAGCAGGTCGATCCCGGCGCCGGGCGCGTCGATCTCACCGCCCTGCGGCCTGGCGATCAGGTCGGCGCGACCGGCACGGGGCTGGTGGCGACCCTCGTCTTCGAGGCCATTGCCCCGGGGCAGTCGGCCATCACGCCGGCCGGGGTCGCGAGCACGCCGGAACAGGCGAGCGTGGGACTCCAGTTGGTCCCCGCGACGGTCACCGTGCGATGACCCTGGCGCGCAGCGGGCTGCGGCGGTGGCGCCGCGCCGTCGGGGGCGCGCAGGGTGGCTACACGTTCGTGGAGTTGCTCGTCGTCGCCGCCGTGGTGCTCGTGATGGCGACCGCGGTGCTGCCGCTGAGCAAGGTGGGGATCCAGCGGCAGAAGGAAGTCGAGTTGCGGCGCACGCTGCGGGAACTGCGGACGGCCATCGATCGCTACAAGGACGCCGCCGATCTGCAGCAGATCTCGAACCTCGAACTCGAGCCCGACGACATGGGGTACCCGCCGGACCTCGAGACCCTCGTCAAGGGCGTGACCAAGGCGGGCGACGCCACGCAGACCAAGTTGCGGTTCCTGCGTCGCATTCCGGTGGACCCGTTGACCGGGGACGCGGAGTGGGGCCTGCGCTCCTATCAGGATCGCCCCGACTCCACGTCATGGGGCGGCCAGAACGTGTTCGATGTGTACTCGAAGGCAGGCGGGACGGGACTCGATGGCACGCCGTACAGCGAGTATTGAGGCGATGGGGAAGGGCGTGACCGACCCAGGCGTCGAGCGCGGCGCGACGACGGCCGACACGGGCGTGCGGGCTGACGGGGAGGGCCTGCGCGCCGAGGGGCGGGCGCGGCGTCAGCGCGGATTCACGCTGCTGGAACTGATGGTGGTGATGGCGCTGATTGTCGTCATCGCGGGCATGGCGATGGCGAGCTACCGCAACGCGGTCACGCTGGCGCAGGAGGCCGTGCTGCGTGAGGACCTGTTCCGCATGCGCGATGCCATCGACCAGTACTACGCCGACAAGAACAAGTACCCGTCGACCCTGGAAGCCCTGGTCAGCGACGGATACCTCCGCTCCATCCCCGAGGACCCGTTCACCAAGTCGGCGTCCACGTGGCAGGAGGTGCCGGCCGAACCCGACGCGAGCAACCCGTCTGCCGAGCCCGGCGTGTTCAACGTGAAGAGCGGGTCCGATCGGACCTCGATGAACGGCCAGGCGTACAACGAGTGGTGAACGTCGCGCCGCCCACCACTCGTCATCCCGAGCCGGCCTACTGGTGGAGCACGGCGACGGGCGTCACCGCATCCTGATCCTGCTCTCCGGTGCGGATGCGCACGACGCGCTCGACCGGCAGCACGAAGATCTTCCCGTCTCCCACCTCGCCCGTGCGCGCGGCGCCGGCGATGGCCTCGATGGTCCGCTCGACGAAGCCGTTGCTGACGCCGATCTCGATGCGCACCTTCTCGGCGAGCGCCATCTTGACGCTCGTACCCCGATAGTTCTCGACGTGCTCGGTCTCGCCGCCGTGGCCCTGGCCGCGGCTGATGGTCAGCCCGCGGACCTGGACGCTGAACAGCGCCTGCAGGACGTCGTTGATTTTCTCGGGCCTGACGAATGCCACGACCATCTTCATGCCCGGCTCCCTTCCGCCGTCACGGCGCTGCTGGCCACCGCCCCGTGCAGCAGGTCGGGGCTGATGAGGATCGCCCCGTCGCCGTGGGCGTACGCCTCTTCGCCGTGGTCGCTGACGTCGAGACCGAGGGCCTCATCACGCGTGCCCGTGCGAAGCGGCAGGACCAGCGCGATGAGCTTCAAGAGGACGAAGGTCATGACGGCGCTGTAGACCAGCGCGGCGCCGATGCCGGCCGCCTGGATCCCGATCTGGGCCGCGTTGCCGCCGACGAGCCCGTTGGCCGCGCCGCTCCACGCCTTGTCGGCGAAGACGCCCGTGAGCAGCGCGCCCACGGTGCCGCCGACGCCGTGCGCCGCGACCACGTCCAGCGAGTCGTCGAGGCGTGTGCTGGCCCGGAACTGAATCGCGAAGTAGCTGGGGACGGCCGCCAGCCCACCGAGGAGCAGCGACGACATCGGGCTGACGTAGCCGGCCGCGGGCGTGATGGCCACCAGGCCCACGACGATCGCGGTGGCGCCGCCCACTGCCGTCGCGCGGCCCGTCCGGACAACGTCGAGCAGCGTCCAGACGACCAGCGTCGCCATCGGTGCGAGCATCGTGTTGGTGAACGCCAGGCCGGCGATGCCGTTGGCCGAGAGCGCGCTACCGGCGTTGAAGCCGAACCAGCCGAACCACAGCAGGCCCGCGCCGAGCAGCACGAACGGCACGTTGTGCGGCAGCATCGCCTGCCGGCCGTGGTCGAACCGGGGACCGACCACCACGGCGGCCACCAGCGCCGCCGCGGCGGCGTTCACATGGACCACCGTACCGCCGGCGAAGTCGAGTGCGCCCATGGTGGCCAGCCAGCCGCCGCCCCACACCCAGTGGGCGACCGGCGCGTATACGACCAGCACCCACAGCGTGATGAAGGCGATGTAGGCGCTGAACCGCATGCGCTCCACCACGGCCCCGGAGATGAGCGCCGCCGTGATGACCGCGAACGTGCCCTGGAACGCCATGAACAGCACATGGGGAATCGTGCCCTGCGGGTCCAGCGTCACGCCCTTCAGGAAGGCGAAGTTCAGTCCACCTACCCAGGGCGTGCCCGGGGCGAAAGCGAGGGAGTACCCGACGAGGGCCCACGCCACACCCGCGAAGCCCAACGAGATGAACGACATCATCATCGTGTTGAGCGCGTTCTTGGACCGGACCAGCCCGCCGTAGAAGAAGGCCAGGGCCGGGGTCATCAGCAGCACGAGGGCCGTGGAGACCAGCATCCACGCCACATCTGCGTTGTTCATCGATCCTCCGAATGGAGACGACGGGCCGGGCGGGACGTCGGTGTCCCACGCGGGTCGCGTCCGCTCGGCTCTATTACGTAGCAAATTCGATGCTTGATCGAACTGGCACAGGCTGTGACTTTTGCAAGTCACTGATATTGAAGGATGTTGCAGCGAATCGTCAGGAATCGGCCAGGAACGGAATCAGACAATTCTGTCTGCCGTTCACCGATGATCCGACATTTACGTCGCCTACTCTCGGCGGAAGCGACGGAGGTCGATGCCGAGCTTCTTGACCTTGTACGCGACGATCCGCTCGGTGGTGTCGAGCAGCCGCGCCGTGCGGGCCAGGTTGCCGCCCGCGGTCTTGAGGGCGTCCTGAATCAGGTCGGTCTCGAGCGCGGCCGTCGCCGACGCCAGCGACACGCGGGGCAGGGTGCCCGAGACCTCGGCGGTCTGCAGGCTCGGAGGCAGGTCGTGGCCGTGAATCACGCCGCCGGTCGCCACCAGTACCGCGCGCTCGATGCAGTTCTCGAGTTCGCGGACATTGCCCGGCCAGTGATAGCTCATGAGCATGTCGATGGCCGTTGTCGCCAGGCGACGGACGTCCTTGCCGTGGGCCGCGGCGTACTTCTCGACGAAATGGTCGGCGAGCAGCAGGATGTCGGGCTTGCGGTCGCGCAGGGGCGGCAGGAACAGCGAGAACACGTTCAGCCGGTAGTAGAGGTCTTCGCGGAACGTGCGCGCCTTGACGGCGTCCTCGAGGTCGCGGTTGGTGGCGGCGATGAGTCGCACGTTCACACGGATGGTCTGCGTGCCGCCCAGCCGCTCGAACTCGCGCTCCTGCAGCACCCGGAGCAGCTTGACCTGGGTGCCCACCGACAGTTCGCCGACCTCGTCGAGGAAGAGCGTGCCGCCGTGCGCCAGTTCGAAGCGCCCCTTCTTGGCGGTGCGTGCGTCGGTGAACGCGCCGGCCTCGTGCCCGAACAGCTCCGATTCCACGAGTCCCTCGGGCAGGGCACCGCAATTGACCTTCACGAACGGCTTGCTCGCGCGGGCCGAGTGGTAGTGAATCGCGTGCGCGATGAGTTCCTTGCCGGTGCCCGACTCGCCGCGAATCAGCGCCGTCGTCTGGCTGCGGGCCACCTGCGTCACCTGCCCGAACAGCGCCTGCATCGGACGGCTGCTGCCGATGATGTTGCGGAAGTCGTAGCGCTCGCGGAGTTCCTCGCGCAATTGCGCGTTCTCGGCCACCAGCTGCTGCCGCTCGGCCTGCTGCAGCCCGTGGACACGCACGGCATAGCCGAGCAGGGAAGCCACGACGCCCAGGAACTGCATCAACCGCTCGACGTCGGCGTCTGGACGATGGGGACGCGCCAGGCCGACGGCGCCGACACAGGCACCCGCCGCACAAATCGGGACGCACAGGAACGACGTGTCCTCGCCGGCCGCTGCCGTGCGCTTGTGCACGCCGGTACGGTTCAGGAACAGGGGCTCCTGGCTGGCGCGCGGCACCACCACCGGCCGACCGGTCTCGACGACCCGGCCGATGATGCCCTCGCCGACGCGATACCGCACACGCTGGGCGGTCTGCCAACTGATGCCGGTGGCCGCCGCCACCGAGAGTTCCCGGCCGTCGCCCTCGCGCAGGGCGATGAGGCCACTGCGCGCCGACACGGCCTCCGTCACGTGCTCGAGGGCACGAGCCAGGGCTGTCTTGAGGTTGGGGGCCTCGCTCAGCACGGGACCGAGCGACAGCAGGGCCGCGAGGTGATCAGCCTCGACCCTGACGGCCAGTTGCCTGGGCATGCGGCCCATAGCCTACGCCTTTCCGGCGTCGCCGTGAGCGCAGAACCGTGGCGCATGACGCAATCGGCTGGTCAGCGTGGCGGGCCGCCCCAGTGACGGCCCGCCGCTCGCACCTCAGGGCGTGGCCAGGGCGTAGGTGAAGCCGAAGAGGATCGTGTTCTGCTGTGGCCGGAACTGGTCCGTCTTGTACTCGAAGAAATCCTCGTCGGACCAGTCGCGCCGGTACTCGACGCGCAAGGCGAGCCCCTTCACGATGGTGTGCTCGCTGGTCAGGGTGATTTCCTGGATGGTCTGGGCGGTGCCCGTCATGAAACCATCACGATCTTCGAAGACCTCGAACCGGCTGGCCAGGGCCCAGGAGGGGAGCACCACCACCCGCCCATACCCGGCGATGCCCTGCCACGCCGTGGTCACGCCGCCCACCGTGTCGCGACCGATGTCGATGTTGGTCATCAGGGTCAGCCGCGGGTTCACCGTCCAGGTCGCGATGGTGTCGTAGAGGTTGCGCCAGCCCGCCGCGCCGTTGGGCCCCTCGGGGCCGCCCATCCAGGCCTGCGAGAGGGTGAGCGCCGGCGTGACCTTCCAGCTGACCGTCGCCGCCCCGGTCTTGCCCCGGTTGTTGTCCTGGGCATTGTTCCAGCCGTTGATGAGGTAGCCCGACACCGACACGGTGTCGCTGAGCGGCAGCGAGGCCCGCATCCCGAGATGGTAGTAGGGGGCCGCCCACGAGAAGAGCAGCGAACGCGAATAGTTCCAGTTGTAGGCGGTTTCGGTCGGCTCGGCCCCGATCGGCGTGTTGAACTTGCCGACGTCGATCTGGAGGCCGCGGCCCACCGGAGCCAGGACGCTCACGTAGGCCTGCTGCAGGTACTTCAGGGCCCCATCATCCGGATCGGTCGAGTTGACCCACGTCGCCGTCGGTCCGAACCCGATGTCGGTCCGGAAGCCGAGGCGGCGCTTCTCGGTCGGCACCTGCTCGAACGCGATCTCGAAGTAGCTGCCGGAGAACTGGTTGTCGTTCTCGTCGAAGTTGCGAAGGACGTTCTTGCCAGACGAGGGCTCGTTGCCGTTGTAGGCGTAGTACGTGTCGCCCGTTGTCGACACCTTGGTGGGGCCGAAGAGCCGCATCCAGGGGTTGGTGGGGGCGGGAGCGGCGACCTCCACGGGCTGGGCGGGCGCAGGGGCCTGAGCCGGCGACTGGGGCTCTGGCGGCGCCTTCTCGATCAGGGCGGCCGTCGTGGTGACCGGCGTTGGCTGCTCACCGGCGGCGGCCGTCGTCCCGCTCTGGGCGGCGGCGGGGGCGACCAGCACCAGGGACGCCAGAGTCAGGGCCGAGACGACGCCAGCGGGGCGAGTCCATGACGAGACAAAGTGGGCAGAGGATGCCATGCACTTCCTCTCTCTATCAAAGCCCGTGCCGCTGTCGTCCGCGGTTGTCACACGTTGAGGCTAAGTCGAATTTCTACAATCCATTGCGCCTCTACCGCCTGGTGCCCCCAGGAATCCGAGATCCGACATTAATGTTTCTCATCTGACATAGTGCGACAAGTTTGTTGAATGAGGTGCGGCTAAGGATCATCACATCGGGCAAAGAAGCACTTTGTTTTAACGAGCATAAAGACCAAAAGAAGCGCCGGGCGTCACTGGACAGCCGGCGCTTCGGACGGGGCACGCAGACGCGCGTGCCCCTCGATGGCTCCACGCCGCAGCGCTACTGGATTAGCACCTCGATCGTGGCAATCCCACGCTGCCCGACGGCGTTGACCACTTCCACCGACACCCGCCGGCGACCAGCCGATCCGTAGACCTTGCTCGTCGTCGGTCCGGTCGTCACGCGCGTGTCGCCATCGCCCAGGTTCCAGTTGTAGGTCACGATGTTGGTGCCAGAGGCCGTGGCGGTGAACTGCACGACCGTGTTGACGCCCGCCGTCGAGGGCGAGGCCGTCAGGGTCACGTTGATGACCCGCTCCTCGACCGTGACCGTCGTCGTCGCCGTCGTCGTCTCGCCGCCGGTATCGAGCACCGAGACGGTCACCTGATACGTGCCCTTGCGCGCGTAGACCTTCTGCACCGTCCGCGACCCCGTCAGGGCCCCCAGGGACCGTCGTTCGCCGTCGCCGAAGTCGATCACCACGTCCCGCACGGCGTCGCCGTTGGTCTGTGGCTGCACGTTGACCGTGAACGTGGTCGTCTCACCCTCGCCGACGGCCGTGGACGGCCCAGTCAGCGTGATGATCGGCCGCGTGGTGACGCGCACCGTGGTCGTGGCCTGCACCGTGCCGACCGTGGCCGTCACGGTGGCCTCGCGCGTGGTCGTCAACAGCGTCCGCGCCTCGCCATTGCCGTCGGTGATGACGGTGGCGTCGCGCAGGGAGCCCGCCGTGGTCGCGAAGGTGACCGGCACGCCGGGGAGGCGCTGGTTGTTCTCGCCCGTCGCCACGGCCAACAGGTCCACCGTCCCGCCATTGGCCCCCACCGCGCTGGGCAGCGCGCTGAGCGTGAGCTGCGAGGCCGCCGCCGCACCGACCCGGATTTCCACGGCCTCGGCCTGCGCCCCGCCGGAGAACGCTCGGACCCGGGCGATGCCGGACGCCGTGCCGGCACTGAGGCGCACCGTGGCCTTGCCCCCGTTGGTGCGCGCCTCGGCCGGCTCGAGCGACCCGAGCGTGGTGGTGAAGTTCACCTGCGTGCCGTTTTGCACGGGCACGCCCCCGGGTTCGGTGACGTTGGCCGTGATCTCGACGGTCCCGTTCAGCGCCACCACGGTCTGGGCGGCGAACAGGGTGACCGCTGAATCAGTCGGCGCCGTGAGGGGCACCTTGTTGCAGGCGCCCGCGACGAGCGCGATCAGCACGGGCAGCGTGCCGAGGAGGGCCCGGAGGGCAATCGGCCGGCCGGCGTGACGCGGTGCTAGCATGACTGGCAAGAATACCAAACGCATGAGGCCCCCCGATCAGACCCCGGCTGTGTCAGACGCGCGCGGCTACGCCATGGCCGTGCTGCTCGTAGCGTTGGCGGTGATGCTCACGCTGATGTCGATGGCCATGCCGGTGTGGAAACAGCAGGCCAAGCGCGAGAAGGAGGAGGAACTGTTGTTCCGCCTCAGGCAATACGCCCACGCGCTGGCGCTGTACCAACGCAAGCTCCCGGGCGCCTCGCCAGCCAACCTCGACGACCTGGTGAAGGAACGCTACCTCCGCCGCAAGTACAAGGATCCGATGACCGGCAAGGACTTCACGGTGCTGCGGGTGGGGCAGGTCTCACCGGGCATGACCGCCACGGTACCCGGCGTCGGGGAGGGAGGCGCCGGCACGAGTGTCCGACCGGGCGCCCTGACCGAGGGGCCGGCCGGCCCCTCGCGCGCCGGGCAGGGGATGGGCCCCGGAGGCACATCGATGGCCCCGGGCCAGATCCTGCAGCCCGGCATGGGCGCCGCCGGTGGCGCCGTCGGCGGCATCCGGGGAGTGGTCAGCACGAGCAAGGAAACGTCCTTGCGCGCGTGGAAGGGGCGCACCCAGTACGACCAGTGGGAAGTCGCCATCGAGGACATCACGCCGCGATTCTTCGGCGTGCAGCAGCAACCCGGGCAGAACCAGCGACCGGGTGGCCCCGGCCAGCGTCCGGGAGGACAGAGCGGCCCTGGAGCGACATCGCCCGGCGGGCTGCCGCCCAATCCCTACGGCAACACCATTCGCCGGCAGTGATCGGCGCGTCTGCCTCGTCCGGGATCAGCGGGGGGCGCGCGGGCGGGCCCCGTACAGGGCCAGCGCCATGCCGAGGCAGAGCAGCAGAGGGAACGAGGCCAGTATCCGCCCGCCGGCCAGCGGCAAGGTGAGTCCCATGCCCCAGGGCAGCAGCATGGCCCCGACACAGCCGATGGCGGCGACGATCGATACGGCAAACGCCGCACGGTCGGCGAACCGACTGGTCACGACCCCGAACATCGACGGGTAGATGGGGCCAGTCGCGCCACCGAGCAGGACCAGGGCCACCGTCGTCGGCAGCCGTTGCCCCAGGCCCGCGAGGAGGCACACGCCACCCGCCGCCAACACCGCCAACGAGCCCCACAAGACGGTCGCCGGCCCCACCCGCAGTGCAAGGAGCGTCGACACGATGCGGCCGGCCAGGTACGACGACCAGTACGCCGACATGGCGAGCGCGGCATCGGCCGGCGAAATCCCCAGGGTCTGCTCGAGGTAGGTGGGCGCCCAGCCACTGAAACCCGACTCGACGCCGCCGTAGAGGAAGACCAGGACCCCGATGAGCACCAACGCGGTCGGCACCGTCCGATGGCCGCTCGTCGGACCGTCGACCCGCCGGGACGGCGCAGGATCGCCGGGAAGGACACGCCAGGCCCATGGCAGCAGGCCCAGCGCACAAACTCCTCCGACCAGCGGCACCCACCGGGCCTGCCCCCCGGTCCGCAAGGCCGCACTCGTAATCAGCGGGCCGATGACCGTGCCCACGCCGTAGAGCGCATTGATCAGGTTGACCACGAAGGCCGGGCGATGGGCCAGCAGGCGCGAGGCCACCAGGTTGATGCCGATGGTGCCGAACCCGTAGCCGGCGCCCAACACCGCGCTCCCCGCCAGCAACGACGTGGCGCCCGGCGCCACCGCCAGCGCGGCAGTGCCAGCGGCGAACACGGCGATCGCGCCGAGGATGGTGGGCCGCGTGCCCACGCGGTCGAGCAGGAAAGCCGCCGACACCTGCGACGCGAGAAACCCGGCGAACAACGCGCTGTACAGCACGCCCATCGCCGAGACGGGCAACCCGGCGACCTGGGCGAACTCGTGTAACGCCGGGCCCAGCGTGGCGATGCTGAGGCCGAGCGCGACGAAGAACGCACACAGGAGCGCGATGAGCGCGTGCGGCGTCGGCATCAGGCCGGGCCTTCCCAGGCGGCCCCGATCGTCGTGTGGACGGACCGGCGGAGGTCAGCCATGTCTGCCGCGGTGGCCCGCCCGGCGACCCGATTGGTGAGCAGGACCACGTAGAGATCCCGCGCCGGGTCGATCCAGACCGAGGTCCCGGTGAATCCCGTGTGGCCGATCGCGGATGCCGACAGCCGTGGGCCGCACGACGAGGTGGGCAGCGCCGTGTCCCAGGCGAGCGCCCGGGACGACCCGGGGACCGGGGACCGGCGCGCGAACGCCCGCACCACCCAACTCGGCCCGATGGGCGTCTCCGCCCCGCGGACGCCTCCGAGCACCGCCCTCGCGATGTCGCCGACGCCGCCGACCGTCCCGAAGAGGCCGGCGTGGCCAGCCACCCCGTGCATCGCCGCGGCGTTGTCGTCGTGCACCTCGCCACACAGCGCCCGCCCGCGCCAGGCGCTCGTCCCCGTCCCCTGCACCAGCGCCGTGCAGGCGAGCGGGCCGAAGCGGGGCGGGGCAGGGCTCAGCCAGCCGAGGAGCGTGTGAATCTGCTCGTCGAGCCGCGACTCGGTGATGACCGCGAGCAGGGCCCCCAGCACGATGAAGCCGAGGTCACTGTAGATGGCCGCGCTGCGAGGCGCACAGGCCAGGGGAGCCCGCGCGCTGGCCGCCGCCAGCGCCTCGGCCCCACGATGCCGCTCGAACAGGGGCAGGTGGGCGGGCAGTCCAGCGGCATGCGCCAGCAGGTCACGCACACGGACGTCGGCGCGGTCGGCGCCACGCCAGTCGGGCATCAGGGTGCGGACCGGCATGTCGAGATCCAGGAGGCGTCGTCCACACAGGTGCGTGGCGAGGAGCCCTGTGCCGAGCACCTTGGTCAGCGACGCCAGGTCGAAGCACGCGTCGTCTGGCACGCCGACGGCCGCCCGGCCGGCGACCCCCGACGAGGTGCCGATCTCGAGCACGGCGGCCGGGATGCGTCCGTCGTCGACCGAGGCAGAGAGCAGCGCTGCGGCGGCCGAGAGGCCGGGGACGTCAGCGCGTCGCACCGACCTGGCTCGCCGCGCCGTCGCGGAACACGCGCCGCTGGACGGCGGCCAGATAGGGCGAGGGCCGCCCCACGCCGCCGGTCATGCTGTCGTAGGAGTAGAGGAGGACGCCCGTGAAGCCGCGCGCGCGGGCCACGGCCACGCGGCGCGAGGCCTCGTCGGGCTCGATCTTGTAGGCGCCGATCCCAGGCCAGACGGCGCCCGCCGTACTGTCGGCCAGCACCTGCAGTTGCCGCTCGTACGAGGCGCCGCTGGACATGTACAGCATCGGACACGCCGCGTCGATATGCCCCTCGCGTAGCCAGCGGGCCCAGTCCTGCAGCTTGTAGTCGCGAGCGTAGTCGGGATCGGGCCACACCGCAGCCGTCATCCGGACCTGGGGGCGGTTGCGGCGAGCCGTGGCGGCGAGCCGCGCCACCAGCTGCGTGAGACGTTCGCGACGCCAGCTGATCCAGCGGGCGGGATACGTGTCGACGAAGGCGAGCGGACGCGTCGCCGCGCGGTCGTCGAGCGCGGCCAGCTCGGCTGGGGTCAGCTCGAGCGCGATCGAGGCGCGGAAGGCCGTGAGCGCCGCACGACTGTAGTCGAAGTCCGGTGACGGGAAGCGGATGTAGTCGAGGTGCAGGCCGTCCAGCGCGTACCGGGTCGTGAGGTGATCGACGATCGCGTCGAGGCGGGCCTGTGCGCCGTCGAGCAGCGGCGAGCTGAACACGCCCTCGATCGTCGCGTTCTGCTTGAAGCTCCAGGCCGCCAGCGTCGAGGCGTAGCGTGGGTCCCTGGGCGACATCGGCAGCAGGGTGTCGACGAGCGGCCGCGGCACCATCAGCCACTCGGGATGCTGCACGGCCACGTGCTGTGATGCCGACGGCATCGCAGTGGCGCCCGCCACCAGGTTGGCGTTCAGCCAGGCGTGGACCTGCAGGCCGCGGGTCCGCGCGCGGGCGACGAGATCGCCGAGCGGGTCGAAGGCCGCCGGCTGACGCGCCAGCAAGGTGGCACGAGGATCCGGCCCGCCCTGATAGAAGGCATCGCCCCGGCCCCGCACCTGGACGAAGATCGCCGTCAACCCGTGCCGCGCTGCGTCGTCGACCACCTGCGTGACGTGGGCCGGGCTCGTCATCCAGCTGCGCGTGACCCACAGGCCTCGCATCTCGCTCGCACCGGGCTGTGGGCGCGCGGCGATGACGCGTGGCCAGGCCACGGCAGGCAGCAGGGTTGCGAGGGAGAACCGCAGGAGGTCGCGGCGGGAGGCTACGGGCATCGATCCGGCGCGCGCGAGGGAACGAGCACGCGCATGCGAAGTATATACTCGCGGTCGCGTGATGTCGGGCAGCCACACCCTTCCCCTCGTGATCGGCATCGACGCCGGCGGGACGAAAACAGAGGCCGTGCTGGCCGATGGGAACGGTACGGTCGTGGCCCGCGCCCGGCGCGGCGGCGCCAACCTCGCGGCGCACGGCGAACTCGCGGTCGAGAAGACCCTGCACGAGCTGATCGACGAGGTCCTGGGCGAGGGGCACCTCCGGCCCGACGTCATCTGCCTCGGCATCGCCGGCGTCGACCGTGCCGAGGACAACGCCATCATCCAGGGCATCATGCGGCGCATCGGCGCACGGGCGCGGATCCTCGTGACCAACGACGCGCTCATCGCCCTGGTCGCGGGCGCGGGCGTGGGGCCGGGCGTGGTGGTGATCGCCGGCACGGGATCCATCGCCTACGGTCGCAACGACCGCGCCGAGGCGGCGCGCGCCGGCGGGTGGGGCTACATCCTCGCCGACGAGGGCAGCGGCTTCTGGATCGGCCGGCAGGCGCTGCGCGCCGTCGTGCGCGCGGCCGACGGGCGCGGGCCCGCCACCGCGTTGACGCCGCTCGTGCTCGACTTCTTCGGCGTGACGCGGCCGGAACAGCTCGTGCGCGAGGTCTACCGCCACTACCTGAAGCCGAGCGACATCGCCCGGTGCGCCAGCCTGGTGCAGACCGCGCGCGACGCCGGCGACGCCATGGCGACCCACATCGCGTCAGTGGCCGCTGACGAATTGGCGGCCTCGGTCCGCTCGGTCGTGCGCCAGCTGGCACTCGACGGGGCGTTCCCGGTCGTGATGGCCGGCGGCGCGTTCCACGCGGTTCCGTGGCTGCAGGACGCGCTGCGGACCCGCCTCTCGGAGGACGTGCCCGGCGGGCACGTCCAGTTGCTCACCACCGACCCGGCGATTGGCGCCGTGCGCCTGGCCCTGGCCGAGGCTCAGGGCGGCGCATCCCTTCCCACATACAAGACTCGTGATCATCTCGCTCTGTGATTCTCCCCAGGACGTGGCCGACCTCGCGGCGCAACGCGTGGCCGACCTGCTCCACGACACCCCCCGCGCCGTGCTCGGTCTCCCCACCGGACGGACGCCCATCCGCATGTACGAGGAGTTGGCGACGCGCGCCAGCGACGGCGAGGTCGACTTCTCGCAGGCCACCAGCTTCAACCTCGACGAGTTCGTCGGCATCGGCGTGAGCCATCCGGGCAGCTACCGCGCCTACATGAAGGGCCATCTCTTCGATCGCGTCGGCATCACCGAGGCGCGCGGGCACGTGCTCGACGGGTTGGCCGCCGACCCCGACGCCGAGTGCGCCCGTTTCGAGGAGGCCATCGAGGCCGCCGGCGGCATCGACCTGATGATCCTGGGCCTCGGCGCCAACGGGCACATCGGCTTCAACGAGCCCGATGCGACCCTGCAGGCGCGCACGCACCGGGTGACCCTGCTCGAGCCGTCCCGGAAGGCCAACGCCGAGTTCTTCGACGGCGACCCCTCACGCGTGCCTGCCGAGGCGATGACGATGGGGATGGGGACGATCCTGAAGGCGAGGCGGATCCTGCTCCTGGTGACGGGCAGCAGCAAGGCCGCCACCGTCGCGGCCCTCATCACGGGGCCCGTCACGACGCAGTTGCCAGCGTCGTTCCTCCAGTTGCACGCCGACGTGGAGCTGATCTGCGACACCGAGGCCGCCGCGCAGATCCGGTGACGTCTACTTCTTGTCGAGCCCCAGCAGCGCCCGCAGCCGGGGCTCGACATCCTCGCCCACGGCCTCGCGGACCGAGTCGTGCGACTGCTTCAGGGTGGCCAGGGCCTTGGAGAGCGTCAGGCCGGTGCGCTGCATGACGATGGCCGCCTTCACGTCGTTGCGGGCCGACTTCAGGAGCTTGCCCGCCGTCTCGTAGTCCACGCCGGTCGCCATGCAGATGATGCGGCGGGCGCGATCCTTCAGCTTGTCGTTGGTGGCCTGCACGTCCACCATCAGGTTGCCGTAGGTCTTGCCGCTGCGCACCATCGCGATGGTGGTCAGCATGTTGAGGACCATCTTGGTGGCGGTGCCGGCCTTGAGGCGCGTCGAGCCCGTCAGCACCTCGGGCCCGACGGCGGGCGCGATGATCAGGTCGACGAAGTTCTGCAACTCGCTGCCGGGCCAGCACGTCACGAAGATCACGCGCAAGCCCGCCTTGCGGGCGCGCGTCAGCGCACCGCGCACGAACGGCGTCACGCCGCTGGCCGAGATCCCGATCACGACGTCGCGCTTCTGGGGACGCAGCCGGGCGATGGCGCGGGCGCCTTCCTCGTAGTCGTCTTCCACGCCCTCCTTGGGCTGGAACACAGCGTCCTTGCCGCCCGCCATCAGCGCGCGCACACGGGTGGTCGACACGCCGAAGGTCGGCGGCATCTCGGCCGCCTCGACCACGCCGAGACGGCCGCTCGTGCCGGCGCCGACGAAAATCACCCGGCCGCCCTTGCGGAACGACTCGGTCACCATCTGCACGCCGGCGGTGATGCGTTCCTTCTCGCGATGGACGGCGGCGACGACCTTCCGGTCCTCGCTGACCATCAGGTCGATCACGTCGCCGACCGACGCGGTGTCGAGCGCGAGGCTGTTGGGGTTGATCGCTTCGGTCGGGAGGGCTTCCCACTTCGACATCATCGGCATGAAGGGTGACTCGTGGGGCGATCGCGGCGAACCGGTGAAGCGTAGCGCGGGGGTTTCGAGGCTGTCAACGAAACGCCCGGCGCCCCGTCGTCGTGTAGACGCTCGAGGTCCGGTTGCTACAATCGCAGCCAGACATGCCCACACGCGCGCTCCCGATTGACGACGCGGCCGCGCTCGGCCAGCGGCTCGAAGCCGAGCTCGGACGGACCATTGTCGGCCAGCGCGCCGTGCTCCGCGAGATTCTCGTCAGCTTCTTCGCGGGCGGGCACTGCCTGCTGCGCGGCGTCCCGGGCCTGGCCAAGACGCTGATCATCAAGACGCTGGCGCGCACGGTCGATCTCTCGTTCAACCGCATCCAGTTCACGCCCGACCTGATGCCCTCCGACATCGTCGGCGCCGAGGTCATCGAGGAGGACCGCACCTCCGGCCGACGCGAGGTGCGCTTCATGCGCGGCCCGGTGTTCGCGCACATCCTCCTCGCCGACGAGATCAACCGCACGCCGCCTCGCACCCAGGCCGCACTCCTCGAAGCGATGCAGGAGCGCCAGGTCACCGTGGGGGGCGTCCGCTACGACCTGCCGGCACCGCAGTTCGTCCTGGCGACCCAGAACCCGATCGAGCAGGAGGGCACCTACAGCCTGCCCGAAGCGCAGCTCGACCGGTTCCTCCTGAACGTCGTCATCGGGTACCCGACGGCCGACGAGGAACGGCAGATGCTCGCGCAGACCACGACGGCGCCACAGGCCGCCGCGCAGGTCGTGGCGACCGGCGCCGACATCGCGGCCGTGCACGCACTCGTGCGCGAGATCCCCGCCGCCAGCAACGTCGTGGACTACGCCGCGCGGCTCGTCCGCGCCACGCGTCCCGGCGCGCCCGAGGCCACACCCTCGGTCACGTCGTACGTCCGCTGGGGCGCCGGCCCGCGCGCCGGGCAGGCCCTGCTGCTGTGCGGAAAGGCCCGCGCGCTGCTCGACGGCCGCGCGACGGTGTCGCTCGACGATGTGCGCGCGCTGGCGTTGCCCGTGCTCAGGCACCGGGTGCTCGTGAACTTCCAGGCCGAAGCCGAGGGCCTCGATGCCGACGCGCTGGTGTCGCGCCTGCTCGACGAGGTGCCGGCCCGTCCGTGATGGGCTCGTCCTCGACGCTGGCCCTCGACCCGGCGCTGCTGGCCCGCATCGCCGACCTCGAGTTGGCCGCCCGCCTCATCGTCGAGGGCACCCGCCTCGGCGCGCATCGCAGCCCGTTCACGGGGTCGGGCGCCGAGTTCCAGCAGATGCGCCCCTACCTGCCGGGCGACGACCTGAAGCACCTGGACTGGAAGCACTACGCCAGGACCGATCGCCTGTTCACCCGCGTGTACCGGGAGACCACCGAGTGGCCGGTGATGCTCGCCGTCGACGCGAGCCGATCGATGACCCTGTCCACGACCAGTGGCGTCACCAAGCTGCGCGTGGGGGCGTTGCTGGCCGCAGCCCTGGCGTACCTGCTGGTCCAGCAGGGCGAGGCGGTGGGCCTGGTGGCGCACGCCGACCAGCCGCGCCTGCAGTTGCCACCGCGCACCGGCCGCCCGCACCTGGTGCGACTGCTCGGGCAACTCGATCGTCTCGAGCCAGGAGGCGGCACCGCACTCGGTCGTGGTATTCGCACGGCGGCGACTCGACTCGGACGGCGCGGCTTCGTGGCGGTCGTCTCGGACCTGTTCGGCGATGACGAGGACACGGCCAGCGCGGTGCGCGAGGTGCGCCGCATGGGCCACGAAGTGGTGCTCTTCCATGTGCTCGCGCCCGAAGAGCGGACACTTCCGACGGGGGGCGACGTCGCGTTCGAGGACCTCGAAACGGGTGAGCGACTGGTGACGAGTGTGCCGGCGATCCGCGAGGCCTACGCCGGCCGCCTGGCGGCATTCATCGCGCAGTGGCAGGCGTTTGCCGCCAGCGAGGGCGTGACCTTCGTCGAGGCGCACACCGACAGGCCGCTCGATGCCGTCCTGCGCGCGTTCTCGCAGCAGCGCGCGGCCCTGGCCGGAGGGGCGCGGTGAACTGGGCCCTCCCGTGGGCCGGGGCGCTGGCGATCGCCGTCGTGCTGCCGCTCGTCGCCCACCTGTGGTCGCGACGGCAGCCCACCCTGCGGCCCTTCTCCACGCTCCGGTTCCTGCGCGCCTCGTCGCCCGTGGCGCGCCGGCTGCAGCGCGTGCAGGACTGGCCACTGCTCGCGCTGCGCGCCGCCATCGTGCTGCTGATCGTCGCGGCGGCCGCCGGGCCGACCGTCGTCACCGCGGGGCGCCTGGACGCCTGGCGATCGCGCCTGCATCGCGTGATCGTCGTGGAGACATCCGCGGCGGCGAACGCGCGATCGGTGGTCGGCGAATGGCAGCGCACCGCCTCATCGTCCGAGGTCCTGACGGCAGCCGCGCCGATGCAGGCGCTCGCGGACGCCAGTGCGCGTGCCACCGTCGCCGCCCGCGAATCGCGCACCGAGATTGCGCTCGCCTGGAGCGGTCGTGCCACGGCCCTGCCGCCACGTGCGCTGGACGCGGTGCCCGGGCACGTGGGCCTGAGGTTCGCTCCGATCGACGCGCCCGCCCGGCCGGCGGTGGCCGTCCCCCTCAGCGTTGCCGCCGCCCCCGGCGACGCGGCCGTCGCCGCGCGGCTGCGCGAGACGGCGACGCGACTGGCGTCGCGCAGCGAGGTGGCCGTTCGAGTGAACCTGCCCGGCAGCCCATCTCCGGATGCCGCCGCTGCACCGGCCACGTCCGGCGCCGCCATGCTGCTCGACGCGCTGGCCACCGACCCGCGCATCCGGGAGGCCGCCGAGCGTTCGCGACCCGACGCGCGCAGCGTGCGCATGCCGGCGGCGGCCCGGCTCCTCGCGGCCGATGCGCAGGGACGGCCGTTGCTCGCCGGCTGGGCGGAGGGCAACCGCGTGGAGCTGCTGCTGGCGGCGACGCCCGGATCGCCGCTGGCCTTGTGGAGCGTCCTCGTCGCAAGCGAGGCGCTCGCTCGCCCCGAGGTCGAGCAGGTACCCATGACGTGGAGTGCTGCCGACCTCGCCCGACTGACACGGGACGGGAAGCCGCCTACCGCGAACACGCTGCCCGCGGGACTGGACACACGCTGGTGCTGGGCGCTGGCCCTGCTCCTGCTGGTAGGGGAGCAGTGGTGGCGGCGCGGTGCGCGCGACAGTCGTGAGCCTGCGGTGGAGGCACGCGATGCCGCCTGACGAACCGCGCGTCGGCGGCGGCAGTCCCAGTGCCGACCGCGCGTGGATCCACACGTGGCTCGCAACGGCGCAGCAGCGATGGCGCCTCGCCCTCGTCACGTGGCACCTCGTCGTGGGCATGGCCGTGGGGCGCCTGGTGCATGCCTGCGTGTCCACGTACGGAGGGTCGGCGATGCTGCCGGCTGGCGCGGCTGGCGCCTGCGTGACGGTAGCGGGGCTCCTGGCAACACGGGGACTGCGCTCGCTCACCCCACTGATCACCGAGACCGAGGCGCACACGCCCACGCTCGGCAACGCGCTCCGGACCTGGCACGAACTGGGGAGCACGCTCGACCCGTCGATCGAGACCCACCTGACGCGGCAGGTCCGCGGCGCCCTCGGTGCGGCGTCGTGGCCTCGGCCCGTCTCCGTGCGGCGCTGGCGCGCAGCCCTCCTCGCCCTGGCGCTCGCCGCGATGGCCCCATGGTGGCTCCCGGCCGCGCGCCCGGCTCAGGGCCACGGCAGCGACGGCGCCTCGAACCCTGCGACCGGCGGTGGAGGCAGCGGCATCCGCTGGCACGTCACCGTGCGTCCGCCGGCCTACTCCCGCCAATCGGTGCAGGAACTGGATGCCCCCACGCGGATCGAGGCGCTCGCCGGCGCGCGTCTCGACGTGCGCGTCGAGGGCTGGCCCGCAGGCGCACAGGCACGGCTCGGGGCGACACCGCTGGTGGTCGAGACCACGGGCACGACCGCGCGGGCGACGTTCGACGTCCATCAGTCCGACGCCCTGGTGCTGGGCACCGCCACAGGCACGCCACTCGCCACGATCGTCGTGATCGTGCGCGCCGACGCGGCTCCAGACGTCCGGATCACGGCGCCAGGCGCTGACCTCAAGCGAGCCGCGGCCACCGGCCAGGTCTCGATCCATGTCGTGGCCGCCGACGACATTGGCCTCCGCGAACTGCGACTCCGTTACACCAAGGTGTCCGGCAGCGGTGAGAGCTTCACCTTCGAGGACGGCGAGTGGCCCGTGCGCCTGCAGCGCCGGTCGCCGACCACGTGGGAAGGAGACCACGTGGTGGAGCTGGCCGCACTGGGCCTCGGCCCCGGCGACTCGGTGGCCTACCACGCGGTGGCGCACGACGCCCGGCCGGGCGCGGAAGGCGCCGGCGAATCCGAGCGCTTCCTCATCGAGATCGCGCGGGAAGGGGCGCAGGCGGCCGGCGACTTCAGCCTGCCAGAGCCGGAGGAGAAGTTCGCGCTGAGCCAGCGCATGGTGATCCTGCTCACCGAGCGACTCCTGGAGCGACGTCCGCGGATGACGGCGGCAGCCTACCTGAGCGAGGCCCAGGCACTCGCCATCGCGCAGCGCCGCGTGCGCGCCGAGTTCGTCTTCATGCTCGGTGGCGAGGTCGAGGACGAGGAGGAGGAGGCCGCCCACTCGCACGAGGTGGAGGCCGGCCGCCTCGACAACCGCGGCCAGGGCGACCTCACGACCGCCGTCCGGCAGATGGCGCAGGCCGAGACGCGCCTGACTGACGCCGATCTCAGGGAAGCACTGCCTTACGAGTACAGGGCGCTTGCGGCGTTGCAGGCGGCCTTCGGCAAGGCCCGCTACTTCATGCGCACGCTGCCGACCCCGGTCCAACTCGATGGCGCGCGGCGCCTGCAGGGCGACCGCTCCGAGGCGGCGCCCGCACGCTGGGCCCGGGCGCCATTGCCCGAGCCCCAGGCGCGCCGGGCGCTGGCCCTGCTGGCCCGGCTCGACAGCGGCGCCACCACCGTCGCAGCGGCAGTACCGGACCTCATCGCGCTCGATCGCGCCGACGGGACGTGGGTGCAAGCCGTGCAGGGGGCTGCCGCCGGAAGCGACGGCGCCGCCGCGGCGCGATTGCTGCGTGCCCGCCTGCTCGCGTCCGGCACCGCGCGTGTGCCGCTGCCACTGCCGGCGTCGAGGGACGAGGTCGGCCTCGCCGCCCTGGAGCGACGCCCATGAGGTGGCTGCGCGTCAGCCTGCGCGCGCTCGGGATACTCGGCGTGGCCGGCGGCCTGCTCGACCCCGGCTGCGCGCGTGCGCGTCGGCCGGTCATCGAGGCGACCGTGCTCGCCGGCGTCCCCGATGCGGCGGCGGAGGTCGCCCGCCTGGCCGCTGCCGCACCGTGGGCAGACGTGCGCCGCGCCGATGGCGACGATCCCGCGGCAGCGACCGACGTCGCCGCGCGCATCGTCGTCGGCGACGCAGGAGCCGCGCTGACCCTGTTGCGTGAGCGTGGCGCGGCCATGGTCGTCCGGCCTGCCGGCGATGCGCTGGCGATGGCGCACGTCGGGGCGCCTGTCGACGCGGCCGTCGGTGTCACGACAGACATCCTCGTGAGGCTTGCCGCCGTTCCATCAGCGCGAGGGCAGGTCCGCGTTCGCGTCGTCGACACGGCTCGCGACGTGGAGGTCGCGACCGGGACCTCTGCTCCGACAGCGCCGGGGCAGGCGCCGCCGTTGGCCGTGCGCGTCCCCTGGCTCCCTGTGAGCCCCGGCCATGTCCGGCTCCGCATATCGGCCGCGTGGGAGGGGGAGGGCGTGGTGCGCCCGGCATCGCCCGCCGACGTCGATGTCCGTGTCCGCGATCTGCAGATCGCGGTCGATGTGCTCGAGGCGCGCCCGTCCTGGGGCGCGCGATTCGCACGCCTCGCGCTCGAGGGCGCCCGTGGGCTCACGGTGCGAAGCGAGACCCGCGTCGCGCCAGGCCTGACCACGGGCGCCGACGACGCCCAGGTGGCGTCGGGCCGCGATCTGGCGCACCTCACCATCGCCGGGGGCGTCGAGGCGTTGACCTCCGCGGACGTGACGCGCCTCGCAGCCGACGTGCAGGAGCGCGGACGCACGGTGGTGCTGGTGCTCGACGCGCCGCCGACGGCCGGCCCCTGGACCCGCCTGTGGCCGCAGCCCGTCGGCCTGGTGCGCACCGCCGCTGCGGTGCAGCCCGCCCACATCGGCAGTCACCGCTGGCACGTCCGGGAGTGGCTGGCGCCCGGCCCGGCAACGGACGCGCAACCGCTGGCGTATCTCGACGAGGGCACGCCGGTGATCTGGGGACGGGCCGCAGGCGGCGGCCGCATCGTGCTGATCAGCGCGCTCGACGCCTGGCGCTGGCGGGCGGATGCGGGCACGGACTTCGCGGGCGGATGGCGCGCATTGGTGACGTCGCTGGCGCTCGAGCAACCTCGCCCGCTGTCGCTCCGGCCCTGGCTGGGGTACTCGGAAGACGGACGGGTCGTGGGCCTCGCGGTCACGACAGGTCCGGACACGGCGGCCGCCGACGTGCGGGTCACGCCGGGTGAGGCCATCGACGCGTGGGGGCAGTCCGTCCCCCTGTGGTCGCCGGCGCCGGGCCAGTGGCGCGGCACCGCGCCCTGGCCGGCAGGACGGCGAGTCAACGTCGCCGCTCGCACGATGGAGCAAGGGCGAGTGGTGGCCGAGGACGCAGCCGTGATAGACGTAAGCCCTCCCGCACTGGTTGGCGCGTGGCCGGATGTGGTCCGCCACCAGGCCAGCGTGGGAGCCCTTGCGGCCACCGACGCCGAGGCGCCTCGCGCGCTCTCGGCGCTGCGGGCCGCCCTGGACGCGCCGCCGGGCGCGCGCTGGCACGTGACGCGGACCTGGTGGTACGCCGCGCTCGTGCTCGCCGTGCTCGGCTTCGAGTGGATCCTGCGCCGCCTGCATCGCGAGCGCTAGGCGGACGAAACGACGACATGCCGCAGAATCGACGGGACTTCCTCAAGACAGCCAGCGCCGCCGGGGTGGCCCTGACGCTGTCCGACCTCTGGCTCGCTCCCGTGTCGGCCCAGTCGCCGCGGGCGCGCTCCGGGCCCTGGCGCACGTGGGGCGCCGACGCGCTCAGGCAGGCCAAGGGCCTCGGTTGCACCTACGCCGACATCCGGTTCGGCCGCAAGCGCTCCCAGGCCCTGAACGTGCGGAACGGACAGCTGACCAGCGCCGGGGGCTTCAGCTTCGGCGGCTTCGGCGCCGTGCCGGGCGGCGGCATCTCGGACACCTTCGGGTTCGGCGTCCGCGTCGTCCATTCGGGCGTGTGGGGGTTTGCGAGCAGCCCGCTCGTCACGCCTGAGGAGATCCGCCGCATCGTGCAGCAGGCCACCGACATCGCGAAGGCCAGCGCCATGGCCAAGCGCTTCGACGTGAAACTCGCGCCCGTGCCGGCCTACGACGAGTTCTACGAGACGCCGCACCAGCGCGACCCGTTCGAGGTGCCGCTCGAGGAGAAGCTGGCGATCCTCACCGACGCGACGAGCGAGATCCAGAAGAACAAGCAGGTGCTCTTCGCCACGGCGCAGGTGAGCTTCTCGCACGACTGGAAGTTCCTGGTCACCAGCGAAGGCTCCTTCATCGAACAGAGCCTGTACTACTGCTCGTGCGGGTGCTCGGCGACGGCGCGCAGCAAGGGCCAGGTGAAGACGCGCATCTACACGCCGGGCGCGTCGACGGCCGGCTACGAGTTCCTGGTGAAGGCCGACCTGAAGGGGAATGCCGAACGCGTCGCAGCCGAGGCCGTGGAGCACAGCCTGGCGGCGCCGGTGTCGGCGGGCCTGAAGGATCTCGTGCTCAAGCCGTCGCACCTCGCGCTGACGATCCACGAGATCATCGCGCACCCCACCGAACTGGATCGCATCGTCGGCTACGAGGCCAACTACGCGGGCACCAGCTTCGTGAAGCTGTCCGACCTGAAGAAGCTGAAGTACGGCAGTCCGCTGCTCAACGTGTACGCCGATCGCACGCACGTGGGCGCGTGCGGCACCGTCGGCTTCGACGACGATGGCGTGAAGTCGCAGCGGTGGCCCATCATCCAGGAGGGCATCCTGGTCGGCCTGCAGACCAACCGCGAGACCGCGCACTACATGGGTGAGACCGAGAGCCGCGGGTGCACGTTCGCCAACCACTGGCGCAACTACCCGTTCCTGCGCATGCCCAACATCCAGCTCGAGCCGGGCAAGCCCGGGTCGCCGACGCTCGACCAGATGATCGCCGACGTCAAGGACGGCGTACTCGTCGAGGGCTCGGGCAGCTTCAGCATCGACCAGCAGCGGTACAACGGGCAGTTCGGCGGCAACGCCTTCTGGGAGATCAAGAACGGCAAGGTGACGCGCATGGTCACCGACTTCACCTACAACGCCATCACCACCGACTTCTGGGCCAACCTCGATGCCGTGGGCCCGCCCGAGAGCTGGGAGCACCACGGCATGGACGGCGACGCGAAGGGGCAGCCCGTCCAGTCCAACTACCCGTCGCACGGCTCGTCGCCCTGCCTGATCCGCAAGGTCATGGTCGGCGCGGCATTCTCCTAGGTTCGTAGGCGCCGGACTTGTCCGGCGCGTGAGGCCACCGTCGGACAAGTCCGACGGCTACACACGGATTGTCCGAGGACTTCATGAGTTATTCACGCGAAGAAGTGAAGGCGATCACCGACAAGATCCTGAACATGGCCAAGGCCGACGCGGTCGAGGTCGACTTCCAGGGCGGCGAGCGCTCGGCCACGCGGTACGCCAACTCCAGCATCACGGCCAACCTGATCGAGCACGACCAGCAGGTCAACATCACCGTGTACTACGGGCAGAAGAGCGCCAGCACGGTGACGCACCAGTTCGACGACGCCTCGCTCAAGACGGCGATCGAGGAAGCGCAGGCCCTGGCCAGGCGCAAGCCCGACAACCCGGAGACGATGCCGCTGGTGAAGCCGCCGCAGAACTACGTGCCCGTCGAGGCCGTGATCGACCGCACGGCCAACTTCGGCCCGGCCGAGCGGGCCGCGATGGTCAAGAAGAGCCTCGACATCTGCGAGAAGAAGGGTGTGGTCGGCGCCGGCTACATCCCGAAGCTGCACTGGACGCAGGCCACGGCCAACAGCGAGGGCCTGTTCTCGTACTTCCGCTACGCCGAGGCCAGCCTGATCCTCACGTGCCGCACGCCGGATGGCACCGGGTCCGGGTGGGCAGGGCAGACCGGGCTCAAGGACGTGTCGCAGATCGACCCCGTCTCGATCACCGAGCGCGCCTCGGACAAGGCGCTGAAGTCGCAGAAGCCACGCGCCATCGAGCCCGGCGACTACACGGTGATCCTCGAGTCGCGGCCGGCGGCCCGCTTCCTCTCTCTGCTGCTGACGTCCATGGACGCGCGGTCGGCCGAGGAAGGCCGGAGCTTCATGAGCGGCAAGGAACGCGGCCAGACCAAGGTGGGCGAGAAGCTGTTCGGCGACAACGTCACCATCCGCTCGGTGATCAACCATCCCGTGCTGCGCCAGTCGCCGATCGGCGAGGACGGCCTCGCCGCGCAGGACGTCACCTGGATCGAGAAGGGTGTCGTCAAGAACCTCTACTACAGCCGCTACTGGGCGCAGAAGACCGGCAAGCAGCCCACGGCGACGCCGCCCGGGCTCAGCCTGGTGATGGACGGGGGCACGACGTCGGTCGAGGAGATGATCAAGACGACCAAGCGCGGCCTGCTCGTCTCGTTCTTCTGGTACATGCGACCGGTGGAACAGATGTCGATCCTCTACACCGGCATGACGCGCGACGGCCTGTTCCTCATCGAGAACGGCGAGATCACGGCCCCTGTGCAGAACTTCCGCTGGAACGAGACGCCGGTGGTCGGCCTGAACAACATCAGCGCGCTCGGGCCGCCCGAGCCGATGCACACCGGGGAGGCCTACGACCAGCCGGGCACGGCCATGATCCCGGCCATGCGCATCGAGGACTTCACGATGACGTCCGTCTCTCCCGCGGTCTGAGGCCAGCCATGTCCAGCAATCGTCGCGAGTTCCTCAAGACCGTGGGCGCCACCTCGATGGCGCTCGCCTCCAGCGACCTGGTCGCCGCGCTCGTCGCGCAGTCGCCCAAGGGCAAGGTGCTGGAGTCGAAGTTCAGGGGCCTGTCCGACATCGCGCTCGGCGAAGCCAAGCGCCTCGGGGCCACCTACTGCGATGTCCGCTTCACGCGCAACGTCAGCGACTCGGTCACCGTGCGTGATCGCATCGTGGGCGGCGGCGGGTTCGGCGGGGGCGGTGGTGGTGGCGGTGGGTTCGGCGGCGGGGGCGGCCGCAACGAGAGCGCCGGCTTCGGCGTGCGCGTGCTCCACAGCGGTGTGTGGGGCTTCGCCAGCAGCCCGTCGGTCACCGAGGAACAGGTGCGGGCCATCACCCGGCAGGCGGTGGACGTGGCGCGTGCCAGCGCCGTCGCCAAGCGCTTCGACGTGAAGCTCACGCCGACGCAGGGCTACCAGACCTACTGGGCCACGCCGATCACGGTGGATCCCGCGACGGTGAGCCTCGACGACCGGATCACCTTCCTGCTCGGCATCAACGAGCAGTTGATGAAGACCAAGGGCATCATCCGCACGCAGTCGTCGATCGCCCAGGACTACGAGTGGAAGTACTTCGCCTCGAGCGAGGGCTCCTACATCGAGCAGGAAACGTGGCGCATGGCGCCGAGCTACACGGCGACGGCGCGCGCGGGCGGGAAGGTGAAGACGCGCACCTACACCGTCCAGGCGCGGACGGGCGGCTACGAGGTGGTGACCGGCGGCGGCATGCTCGAGAACGCCGACCGCATCGCCGCCGAGGCGGTCGAGCACGCGATGGCGCCGTCGGTGACCGCCGGCCTGAAGGACATCGTGATGACGCCGTCGCACTCGATGCTGACGATCCACGAGATCATCGGCCACCCGACCGAGCTCGATCGCATCCTGGGCTACGAGGCCAATTACGCCGGCACGAGCTTCATCAAGGTGTCGGACGTCGGCAAGCTGAAGTACGGCAGCAAGCTCTTCAACGTCACGGCCGATCGGACCATGCCCGGCGCCCTCTGCACGGTGGGGTACGACGACGATGGCGTGAAGACGCAGTCGTGGCCGATCGTGCGCGACGGCGTCCTGGTGGGGCTGCAGACCAACCGCGAGACGGCCCACTTCATGGGCGAGAAGGAGAGCCGCGGCTGCACGTTCGCCACCTCCTGGCGCAACTATCCGTTCCTGCGCATGCCCAACGTGCACGTCGAGCCGGGCGACGACAAGGCCCCCAGCGCCGAGGAGATCATCGCGGACACGAAGGACGGCCTGCTCATCGACGGGCGCGGCAGCTACTCCATCGACCAGCAGCGCTACAACGGGCAGTTCGGCGGCGACGCGTTCTGGGAGATCAAGAACGGCAAGAAGACCCGCATGGTGGCCGACGTGACCTACAACGCGATCACGACGGACTTCTACGGCAACCTCGACGCCGTCTCCAACAAGGGCTCCTGGGAGATGCACGGCACGACCGGCGACGCCAAGGGCCAGCCGGTCCAGATCAATCACATCTCGCACGGCGCGCCCTACATGCGCGTCCGCAAGATCATGGTGGGCGCCGCCTACCTCTGACCGGCCTCAGCGGCGGGCGTGCCCGGGACGTCAGTCCCGGCGCGCGCCTGCGGCCGCTCCCCCCACGCCGGTCGTGGTACCCGCGTGGTCATCCGGCACCACCCGCCCGTCGAACAGGTGCACCGACCGCGTCGCGTGCGCGGCATACCGCGGGTCGTGGGTGACCATGCAGATCGTCGCGCCGTCGGCGTGCAGGTCACGCAGCAACTGCATCACGGCCTCGCCGTTGTGCGAGTCGAGGTTCCCGGTCGGCTCGTCGGCCAGCAGGATCGACGGCTGCGTCACCACCGCACGGGCCACGGCCACGCGCTGCTGCTGGCCTCCCGACAGTTGACCGGGCAGGTGGCGGGCGCGGTGTGCCATGCCGACGCGCTCGAGCGCCCGGGTGACCCGTGACGTGCGGTCCGCGCCCGACATCCCCATGTAGGTCAGTGGCAACTCGACGTTCTCGTAGACCGTCAGGTCGCCGATCAGGTTGAAGCTCTGGAAGATGAACCCGATCTCGCGGTTGCGGGTGCGCGCCCGCTCGGCCGCCGACAGGCTCTCCACGGGGCGGTTGTTCAGGAGGTAGCGGCCTTCGCTCGGCGTGTCGAGCAGGCCGAGGATCGACAGCAGCGTGGACTTGCCGCAGCCGGACGGCCCGGCAATGGCGACGTACTCGCCGAAGTCGATGGTCAGGTCGATGCCGTCGAGCGCGTGGGTTTCGACGTCCTCGCCAGCGAAGATCTTGCGGACACCGTCGAGTCGAATCAGAGGCTGGGACATGGGGTATCGGGAAAGGGGCCCGTGCGGCCCGTGTGAAAGGCGTTACCTGATCCGGATGCGGTCGACCTGGTCCCAGTCCGACATGTCGGAGAGCACGACGCGGTCGCCCTCGCGCAAGCCGTCGACGACCTGGATGTGACGGACCGAGCCCTTGCCGAGGCGCACCGTCTGGCGGTCGGCCATGCCCCCGGGCGAAGTCCGGAAGACGCTGATCGTGCCGCCCTCCGGCCCCTGCGAGGGGCGCGACATGTAGAGGACGTCGACGAGGCGCTCGATTTCGATGACGCCGTCCACCGACAGGTCGGGGCGGGCCCCACGCGGCATCTCGCCGACGATCGTGATGTCGACCAGCACGGTGCCTGACACGGCCGCCGGATCGACCCGCGAGACGCGTCCCTCCGTCACGCCGGCTCGCGTGTCGACACGCGCCACCTGGCCGACCTGAACGTCGCGCGCCTGCGTCTCCGGCACGCGCACCTGCGCCTTGAGCTGGGAGGGATCGGCGACGCGCGCCACGTTGGTGCCGGCCGTCACCTGGCTGCCGACCTCAACGGGCACCGCCTGCAGCACGCCCCGCATGCCGGCGCGCACGTGGAGGAGCCCGAGCTGCTCCTGTTTGAGGGCGAGCAGCGCCCGCATGCGCGAGACCTCCGCCTGCTGCTCGGCCAGTTGCGAGGGGCGCATGCGCTCGCCGACATCCAGGCGCTTGCGCTCGGCGGCGACCTGCGCCTGCAGGGACCGGGCACGCGCGGACGACCGGCGATGCTGGAGGTCAGACACCAGGCCGTCGACGCGGAGCGCGGCGTCCGCATCGGCGTCGGCCCGAGCCTCCTCGTACTCGGCCTCGGTGCGGGCCACGAGTGCCTCCTGCGCGAGCAGGGTGGTGGTGGCGTCGGCACCGGCTCGCGTGAGGCGGGCCTCGGCGGCAGCAAGCTGCAGCCCCGTGTCGATCACCTCCTGCTGCAATGCGGAGTTCTGCAGCTCGAGAATCACATCGTCGGACTCGACTGATGCTCCCGGGCGGAGCAGGATGCGCCCGACCCGCCCATCGGTGGCGGCCGGAATCCACGCCGTGTCCACGGGCACCAGGGAGCCGGTGCCGCGCACCTCCCGCACGAGTTCCCCACGCTGCACGGTGTCGAACCACAACGGACTGCCATCCACGGAGGGAGACGCCGGAGCAAGCCGCATCACGCCCAGCGTGCCGCCGATCACCAGGGCGCCGATCAGTGCCGGGACGCGCCAGCGCTGCCAACGGCGGCGGCGACGCTCTGCCGGAGAAAGGGTGACGTCGGGCATCACTCGTACCTCAGCCCGCCGAGGGCGCGGTCGGTGACGACCCGGCAGGCCGGCACGAGTGCGGCCACCGCTCCGGCGAGGAGCAGCACGAGGGCCGCCGTGACCCGCACGCCGATGTGTCCGCTGCGCACGCCGAACAGCTGCTGCTCGAGGATCCGCGCCGCCGGCACACTCGCCACCACGCCGATCAGCACGCCTGCCAGGGTCAGCCAGAGTCCCGGTCGGATGAGCCAGGCGCGCAGCGGCCACGTGCGCGCGCCGAGGGCCAACCGGATCCCGACCTCGCGTCGACGCGCGGACATCTCGCTGGCCAGCAGGCCGTACAAGCCCACCACGGCCAGCAGCGCGGCTGCCGCGGCGCAGGCCGTCATCACCTGGGTCAGGGCTCGGGCCTGATGACTCCCGCGGTCGATGGCTTCATCCAGGGGGCCCAGCGAGGCCAGCGGCTGATCGGGGATGGCCTGCTGCAGCGCGCCGCGGAGGCGCCGCATCGCATCGGGCGCCCCGTCAGTGCGGACCGCGACGTGCAGCAGCGGCCAGTAGGCGCGCGACCAGGGGCGGTAGACCTCGGGAACCGCCGACTCGTCCCGGAACGACTGGCGCACGTCGCCCACGACGCCGACCACCTCGGACCACTCCGGCGTGTTGCCCTTCCAACGGAGCCACACCCGCTTGCCGATGGGGTCGCTCGTCCCGAAGTGCTTCCGGGCAAACGTCGCCGAGACGACGATCTCGGCCCGCTGTGCCGCGGCCTCGCCATCGACGAACACGCGCCCCGCCAGCAGGGGGATCCCGATGGCGCTGAAGTACTCCGGTGTGGCCGATCGGATCGACACGTCGGCGCGTTCGGCCGCCACATCGGCTTCCCCGTAGATCTGCACACCGGCCGACTGGGTGCCGCCCTGCAGCGGGAACCGATCGACCACACCCGCGGCGACCACGCCGGGGGTGCCATCGACGGCGGCGAGGACGCGCTGGGCCAGCCGATCGATGTCGCCCTTGGGCTGCTCCCAATCCAGGTCGTACCGGATGGCGACGACGTTGGTCGCATCGAAGCCTCGCGGGCGCTGGAGCATCTCGCGCAGGCTGACGGAGAACAGCAGGGCGAGGACGAGCAGCACGGTGCTGCAGGCCACCTGAGTGCCGACCAGCGCTCGCCGGACCCGGCGACGGCTCGGCGAATCGGTGGCGGCATGGAGGGCGATGCCGGGCCGGACGGGGCGCGTCACCACATGCCACGCCGGCCACACCGCCAGTACCAGCGTCGTCGCCAGCAGCATGATGAGGCCCACGCCAAGGGTCCGTCGGCCCAGCGCCACCTGGCCCAGCGCCCCGACATCCTCGGCGAGCGTCCGCTGCAACCAGCCGAGGACCAGGCTGGCGATGTACCAGGCGACCGGCAGGGCGGCGACGGCGATGAGGGCAGCCTCGTGCAGCGAGAGGCGCGCCATCGCCCAGGGCCCGGCGCCGAGGGCGGCACGCACCGATGATTCGTGGTCGCGGGCCATCGCCCGCACGAACAGCAACCCGCCGACGTTCACGCAGACGACGAGGAAGACGGTCACGGCCGCGCCGAAGAGCAGCAGGAGCGGGGTCCTGATGTCGCGCGTCTCGTAGGCCTGCAAGCCAGTGAGGCGGACGTCGAGGTTGCGGTCGTGCTCGGGATAGGTTTCGCCGAAGCGACGTGCAACGGCCCGGGCTTCCTGCTCGGCGCTCTCGAGTGTGGCGCCCGGCGCCAGACGGCCGATCACCTGCAGCCAGTTGCCCCCTCGAGGAGCACGCTGATAGTCAGGCCCGGACGACGCGACCACGTCGATATCCGCCGGGTAGCCCACCGACTCGGGCAGGACGCCCACGACCTGATGGGAGGCCCCCCTGAGCGTGACCTGGCTCCCGACGACCGACGAAGCTCGCCCGAAGAGGCGCTGCCAGCCGCGGTCGGTGAGCAGGATGACCGCGGCGCCGTCGCGCTGTTCGTCGTCGGTCGGGACGCGCCCTCGAGCCGCCGTGAGCTGGAGCACGTCGACAAACGGGCCCACCGCGCGCAGCACCTGCACCAGCCTCGCGTCGGTGCCGCGGCCGAGCACCACCTGCTCGCCGTAGACGCCGATGACGCCCCGCACGCCACCGAGTTCCCGACGGTAGTCGGCGGTGCGCGCCGGGTTGCCGCCGACCTTCTGGCCGTTGAGGGTCTCGTCGAGCACGACCAGCCGGGTGGCACCGGGCAGGGGCAGGGGAGCGAGCAACAGGCGATCGACCACGGTGGCCGTCGCCAGGAGCACACCGGCTCCCAGGGCGAGTGTCAGGACGGCCGTCGAGAACAGGACCGGGCGGCGGCGAAGGCCCCGCCAGGTCTGCCGCATCTCGCGCCGCCACGTCGCGACCCACGGGAGCGTGTCCTGCGCCACCCCTTCTGCGACCAGGGCGCCGGAGAGGCCAAGTCGGCGCTGTGCTTCGCGGCGTGCGTCGGCAGGGGCCCAGCCGTTGGCCTCGAGTTCCGCGACCAGCTCGTCCCGATGGAACGTCATCTCGTCGGTGATCTCCTGCTCGATGGCGACCCGTCGCGTGCCCGAGTTGATGAACCTGCGCAGCCAGCCCATGCCCTTACTCCGCGAACCGGAGGACGTGCCGCACGCCCTGCAGGAGCTTCTGCCACTTGGCTTCTTCCTCGTCGAGCTGCTGCCGACCGGCTGGCGTGAGCGAGTAGACGCGTGCCTTGCGCTGGCTCTCGGTGACGCTCCACGACGACTTGACCCAGCCCTCCTGCTCGAGCCGCCTCAGGGCGGGGTAGAGGGAGCCCTCCTCGACCCGCAGCAGGGCATTGGAGGTGTTCTGGATGTGCTGGGCGATGGCGTACCCATGACGCGGCCCTGCGTCGAGGGTCTTGAGGATCAGCAGCGTGAGGGTGCCCTGGAGGGCGTCGGTACGGGGTGGCATGGGATACCTCGGATTCGATACATCGACATCGATGCCTCGAATTCTATGCCTAGAGACGAAGGGGTCACAAGGAAGGTTCCCGCGCGTCGTATGCTGGGCGTGGTGGACGGCGACCAGACACCTGTCAGTCACGCGCGAATCGACGCGTATCTCGACCATCTGCGCGTGGTGCGGCGACTCCAGCCACTCACGCTGGAGAGCTACAGCCGCGACCTCCGACAGTTGGCGAGGTTCTCCGCTGGCGCGGCGAAGTCCCCCGAGACGCTGACGCTTCAGGACCTCGAGGCCTTCGTGAGGGGCCTGATGGGGGAGGGGTACTCTCCGCGCTCTGTCGCGCGGATGGTGGCGGGGGTACGAGGGTTCTACAAGCACTTGCTGGTGTCGCGCGTGATCGGCGCGAACCCTGCCGAAGACCTGCGACCACCGCGCGCGTGGCGGGAACTGCCGAAGTACCTGTCCCTGGACGATGTGGAGGCCCTGTTGGCTGCGCCAGACACGGCCACGCCCCGGGGGGCGAGAGACCGCGTCATGCTGGACGTGCTCTATGCCACCGGGCTGCGCGTGACCGAACTGGTGTCGCTGAAGCCCACCGACTTGAACCTCGAGGTCGGCTTCCTGACGTGTCTCGGCAAGGGCGACAAGCAGCGGATCGTCCCGGTGGGAGACGTCGCCGTAGCCTCGCTACGGCGATACCTGCGCAGCGAGCGACCGCTGCTCCTGAAGGGACATGCCTCCCCGTGGCTGTTCCCGAACGGGCGGGGGAGTGCGCCGTTGACCCGCGTCGGCTTCTGGAAAGCGCTGAAGGCGTATGCGCTGCAGGCGGGCATCACCAGGGACGTCTCGCCGCACGTGCTGCGCCACTCCTTCGCGACCCATCTGCTGGACCGCGGGGCTGACCTGCGGGCCATCCAGATGATGCTTGGCCACGCCGCCCTCTCGACCACCCAGATCTACACGCACGTGCTCGAGGCGCGCCTGAAACGGCTGTACGACTCACACCATCCCAGGGCCTAAGCCAATCAGCCACAGCGACTTGGCGCGTTTGTCGGCCGGCCGACAACGGTCGTGTCTCATGCCTCATGAGTCATGCCTCATGAGTCATGCGGAAGGGCGAAGGAGTGAAGGCGTAAAGGGGTAAAGGGGCGAAGAGCCGCAGGCGCACGACCAGGCCAGGGGGACGCCTGGTCAGGTGCGCGCGGAGGCGACCAGGTAGGCGGCGACTGCCACGAACAGGACGTTCGGGGCCCACGCGGCGACCGCCGGCGCGAGGACGCCGGCGCTGCCCACGGCGGCGAACAGGCTCTGGGTGGTCCAGTAGAGGATGGCCAGCACGATCCCGATCCCGATGCCGAAGAGCGTGCCCTTCCGGCCGGTCGTGACACCGAAGGGGATGGCGATCAGCGTCATGATGACGGTGATGAACGGGAACGCCATCTTCCGGTGCATCGCCACCTGGAGCGGCACGGTGTTGTAGCCCGCCTTCTCGAGTTCCGCAATGTGGTCTCGCAACTGGCCGAGTTTGAGCCGCTCCGCCAGCACCGCCTCGGGTTCCTCGACACCGAAGTAGTCGGCCGTCTCGAGCGTCACCGTGCGGGTGGGGAAGACCTCGAAGTCGGTGACGACGTTCTTCTCCGCGAACGTCCGTGTCCAGCCGAGGTCCGACCGCCACGTCGTGCCATCCATGTTCGTCGAGACACGCGCGTAACTCCGCCCCGTCACGTTCCAGCCACGCGTGCCGAACGTGTAGACGGTCAGCTCCTCGAGCCGCGCCGCGCGGGGATCGAACCGGCCGTAGTGGTAGAGCTCTCCGTCACTCCCGGCCATCCATTGCCGCGACGCGAGGCCATAGCGACTGCGCGTCGGCGTTCCGCTCCTGATGGTGTCGCGCAGTTCCTCGGCGCGGCGGTTGGACGCCGCCAGGATGCTCTGCTCCATGCCGAAGAGCACGCCGCTCCACATCAGGCCGAACAGCAGCATCGGGACGGCCGCGCGATACAGCGACACGCCGCAGGCCTGCATGACCGTCAGCTCGCTCGTCCTGGTGAGCAACCCGACCGTCACCAGGGTGCCGACGAGAGCCGCCATCGCCGTGATGTAGTAGGTGTACTGCGGCGTCGAGTAGGCGAAGAAACTCAGCAGTGTCTGCCCGGTCGTCTTGCCCTTGAACAGGTACTCGCTGTAGTCCGTGAAGATGGCGATGTAGAACACCGCCAGCATGCCCAGGAACGTCACGCCGAACACGCGCAGGTAGATGCGGCTCAGGTAGCGATCCAGGATGTTGAAGGAGGGCAGGATCCCCTGGGGCACCTTGATGACGACCACGACCTGCCCCTTGCGGCTCGCCGGGGCGGGCTTCGGGTCAGTCGCCGTGGGGACCGACTGGGCCTCGGTGGCGGGCCCCGCGACGGACGCGTCGCCCGATGACATGGCGGGCACCGCGACGCGGCCGAGCACCCGCGCCAGCAACGCCGGCACCGGAATCCGGAGACTCGGCGCGAACTCGTAGCCGCGCGTCTTCATCACCAGGAGCACGAGTCCGGCACCGCCGAGCAGCACGTTCGGGAGCCACAGCGCCAACTCCGCCGGCACCTTCTGGCCCTTGGCCAGCGCCTCGCCCATGTACATGAGCACGTAATAGACGAGCACCACGGCGATGCCGATGACGAAGCCGGCGTTCTTGCCATCCTTCCGGTGGCTCACGCCGAGACCGAGGGCGATCAACCCGAACACCAGGCACGCCACGGGAATCGTGTACTTGCGCTGGATCGCCATGATCGGGTTGTGTGCCGACATGCCTTGTTCCCGCAGTTGCCGGGCCTTGGTCCGCAACTGTGGGATCGTCATCTCGTTGTCCCCCGGCGTGAGTCCCTGGCGGGGGAACACGGTCTCGGGGTCGAGCGAGACGGTGAGCGACTCGAATTCCTGGAGCTCGTACTGCGCCGGGGTGTCGACCTTCGACCGGTGCATGATCCCGTCTTCCAGAATCAGGTCCACGCGCCGAGTCGCAGGATCCAGGACGAAGTGCCCGCGATCGGCAGTGAGCAGCTGGGGTTCGCCCGGATTGCGCGTGTCGGACAGGAACACGCCCTTCCACCCGCGCGTGTTCGTCGGCACATCGCGGACGTACAGGACGAGGTTGGGAAACTCCTCGAAGAAGACGCGCGGGCGCACGTCGCTCTCCGCCTTCGCCTGGATGATGCGGAACGTGATGTCGCGGAACGTCTGGTTGGCCCGCGGCATGGCCTCGATCATCGTGTACGCCGTGGCGGCGGTCGCCAGGACGGCCATCAGCCCCACCGGGCGGAGGATGCGGTACAGGCTGACGCCGCAGGCCTGCATCGCCACGGCCTCGCGGTCGGCCGACAGGCGGCCGAGGGCCATCAGCAACCCCACCAGCAGGCTGATGGGAATCGTGAGGGCCAGCGACGAGGGGAGCAGCGTCAGCAGGATGCGGCCGATCGTCGGCAGGTTGACGCCCTTGGCGATCAGCTTCTCCGCGACGTCCATGATCGTGGGGATCTGGAGCAGGAACGTCAGGATGAGCAGCGTCAACCCGAACGGGGCGAGCGTCTCGCGGATGATGTAGCGATCGAGCGTGCGGAGCATGCAGGGGAGTCGAGTGGGCGTGAGCCGGGGTGCGCGTATACGCGCCCCGCTCATCTGACGATCATTCCAGAACTTGCGGTTGGTTCCAACCGCGGATTACGCGGCCCGAGCGAGCCCCTCGAGGGCGCGCCGCTGATCAGGCGTGCCGGCCACGGCCAGCAGGTCGTGCGGCTCCAGGGCCGTGTCCGGGCCCGGACTGGTGAGCATCTGCCCCTCGCGCATCACGCCCACCACGGTCGCGCCCGTGCGGGCGCGAATGCCCAGTGCGCCGAGCGTCTCGCCGGCGAGCGGGCTCTCCGGGTCGACCTGGATCCAAGCAAAGTCGAACAACTGGCTGGCAGCCCCCAGTTGCACGAGCGTCTGGTAGTCGCTGTCGTCGCCGAACAACGGGGCATACATCTCGCGGCGCAGCTGGGTGCTGACCCGGTGCACTTCCGTGACCCCGTAGTCGAGATGCAGGAGCGATTGCCGGACCATCTCGAGGCCTGCCTCCAGTTCCGGCTGGACGACCTCGGTGAGGCCCTTGGCCTGCAACTGCCGCAGCTGCTCGGCACCCTCGGCTCGGGCGACCACGCGCACCTGCGGCGCGAGGCGACGAACGGCATCGAGAATCGCCTCGGTGACGCTCACGACAGGCACGGTCACGAGGACGAGTCGCGCGTCGGCCACGTGCGCTGCCTCGAGGACCACCGGCTGGGTGGCATCGCCGAACACCACGGCGAGGCCTTCCTCCCGCGCTTGCTCGAAGCGGCGGTAGTCGAGTTCGAGCAGGACGGCAGGGAGGTGCAGGCGCTGCAGGAAGGTGGTCGTGAAGCGCCCAACGCGCCCTCCACCGACGATCACCACGTGGCCCTTCAACCCCGCGGCCGGCATGTTGATGGTCTGGACCGGTTCGCAACCGGCGCGTCGCCGCCACCAGGCGTAGATCGGCGTGGTAAGCCCCGACACCGCAGGCGTCAGCACCATGCTGAGCACTGCCGTGTTCAGCACGAGCGCGAACCCCCACGCGTCGAGGCCGCCCGTGGCCAGGCCGACGCGGCCCAGGACGAACGAGAACTCGCCGACCTGCCACAGGCCGAGGCCCACGGCCAGAGGCACCACATTGCGATACCCGAACGCGTACGACAACCCGCCAAGAATCAAGGACTTGCCGACGAGGATGGCCAGCAGCAGCAGGCCCACCGGTCCCGCCATCGTCCAGAGCAGGCGTGGGTCGATCAGCATGCCGACGGACGCGAAGAACAGCATGCCGAACACGTCGCGGAGCGGAATGATGTCGGACAGGGCCTGATGGGCGTAATCGGACTCGCTCAGGACCAGTCCGGCCACGAACGCGCCGAACGCGAACGAGAGCCCGAACAGGTAGGTGCCGTAGCCGACGCCGAGGCCGATGGCCGTGATGGCCAGCAGGAACAGCTCGCGCGACTGGTGCACCGCGATCACCTGCATCAGGCGCGGCAGTAGACGCGTGCCGACGATCACCATCAGCGCCAGGAACGCCGCCGCCTTCAACGCCGCGACGGCCAGTGCCTCCAGACCCGCCTCGGGCTTGGACAACGTGGGCAACAGGATCATCAGCGGCACCACGATGAGGTCCTGGGCGATCAGGATGCCGATCATCACGCGGCTCGACAGCGTCCCGAGCCGGCCCTGGGCCATCAGGGTCTTGAGCAGCACCATGGTGCTGCTGAGCGAGATCAGGGCGCCCAGCCACAGCGAGGGGCGCCAGTCCCAGCCCAGGAACGCGCCGAAGGCCAGGCCGAGCGCCATTGTGAGGCCCATCTGGATGGGCGTGCCGATGAGCGCGATCGCGCGCACCGGTTGCAGTTGCTTCAGCGAGAACTCGAGTCCCAGCGCGAACAGCAACAGTGCCACGCCGATCTCCGCGAGGAGCTCGATGTCGTGGGTGTTGGTGATGGCGTGGCCAATCGAGTGGGGTCCGATCAGGACGCCGGCCAGGATGTAGCCGAGGATCAGCGGCTGTCGCAGGTACTGCGCCAGCAGGCCCCCGGCGAGGCTGGAGACGATGACGATGGCGAGGTCGGCGGCGATACCCATGAACGATTGAGGAGCATGGTATGCGGTGTGGCGGCGTGGGGCACCCGGAGCGGCGTCGGTTGCCGCGTCATATCGCTAGGTCGATCGCCCGCATGAGTTCCACACACGGCTTCAACAGGGCATCTTTCTTAACTATGACCATTGAGTCCGATAATACACATTATGTTAACTGAAGACTGTGAGACAGCAAACTCACCTGGCCGGATTGCCATAGCTTGGCGTCGGGTGTGCCCTTGCACGGCACGTACGCGTCGGCTTGGCGTGCGCCCTTCTCGGGGCGTCCACAGGCGCCGATTCAGTCCAGCGTCAGGTCCGGGCGCGCCGCCTGCTCACCGGCGTCGGCATCATCTCCGGCAAGGCCGGCCGCTGCGGAGCGTTGCGCCCGCAGGTCGACAAGGATCTGCTCGAGCGTCTCGATGACCTCATCCGGCTCGACGTCGGCCTTCTTGAAGCTGAGCTGGAAGGCGAACTGCCTGGTCGGGGCCTTGTAGGTGTAGGTGAACGGCTTGGCACGTCCAGCGCGCCTGGCCACCTTGGCCTTCACCTGCTCGCGCAGTTCCTGCCGGGTCATGCCGCCGCTGCGGGACATCTGCTCGACGAGCGCCGCCATCTTCTCCGGATCGCCTTGTCTAACTACCTGTAGAAGCAACGACTTGGAGGAAATGTCGGCCAGCCGACAAAGATGCTTGATGTGCTCCGGCATCTGATTCAGCGAGAGCGACTCGGTGATGACCGTGCGGCTCTTGCCGAGCTTCTGCGCCAGGGTCTCGTGGGTGTAGCCCGCCTTCTGGCAAAGGGCGTGGAGCGCTTCTGCCTCTTCGAACGGCGTCAGATCCTTGCGCTGGATGTTCTCCACCAGCGCGATCTCGAGGATCCCCACATCGTCTACATCCCGGATGACAACGGGGAGTTCTTCGATGCCGGCCCTGACGGCAGCCTGGTAACGGCGCTCACCCGCCACGATCTGGAATCGCGAGCCGCGCTGGCGGACCACGATGGGCTCGATCAGCCCCTGCTCCTTCACGGACGCAATGAGCTCGGTGAGATCGCCCATCACCTGCCGAGGCTGATGAGGATTCGGGTCGATCTGTTCGATCGGGATCATGCGCCCGACTGGCGCGCCCGCAGAGGACGTCAGCGTTTCGACGTAATGCGCGTCGTGCCGCATGCGCACCGATTCCGGCAATCCACGCTTAGACACGGCTGAGAACCTCCTCGCTGACGCTGTAGTACTCGGATGCCCCCGATGACTCCGGGGCGAAGCTGAAGATCGCTTCCTTGTACGCCGGGCTCTCCTCGAGTCGGACGCTCTTCGTGATCACGGTCTTGAACACCTTCTGGCCAAACACATTCTGAATCTGGTCGCGAATGTCCCTGGCCAGGCTCGTGCGCTTGTCGTGCATGGTGATGAGCACGCCGAGCACCTGGAGGGAGGGATTGGCCCGGACCTGCACCTTGCTCACGGTCTCCAGCAGGTCGTCCGTGCCCTCGAGCGCGAAATACGAGGACTGAATCGGAACCACCAGGTGCGACGCCGCCACGAGCGCGTTCACCGTCAGCAAGCCCAGGGTCGGCGGGCAGTCAATCACGATGTAGGGATACTCGGCCTCGAGCGGCGCGAGCTTCTCCTTGAGGCGGAAGTGCGCGTCGAGTTCGCCGACGAGCTTCGCTTCCAGCTTGGCCAGGGCGATACGGGCAGGCGCGATGCTGAGGTGCGGTTGGTTCGTCGGCCTGATGACCGACGGCAACGTGGCTCCGCCCTCCCCCGTCAGCGCTTCGAACATGTTGGGGCCGACCGCGGCCATGTCGAGGAACGACATGGTGCTGTTGGCCTGGGGATCCAGGTCGACAAGCAGCGTCGGCTTGCCGCGCAGCGCCAGGGCAGCGGCAATGTTGATTGCGGTCGTGGTCTTCCCCACGCCGCCCTTCTGGTTGGCAATGGCCAGGATCATCGTTTCGAAGTCGGCAGGCGGTAGTCGGACACAGGGGCCCCGCGCATTCTACGGGAGTCCCGCCGATTCACATCTTGTACTTGCCCATGTCCTCGGGATCGAGGCTCTCCAGCCAGTGCTGCAGACGCTCGGTGTCCTGGGGAGTCGGGGTGTCGAGCGGGCGCGCATCGGAGAGGACGTGCTCGGCCACGTACACCGGAGCGCGCGTCCGCAGGGCCAGCGCCAGCGCGTCCGAGGGGCGCGCGTCGATCGCCACCGTCTCCCCCGCTACATCGAGTGAGACCAGAGCGAAGAACGTCCCATCGCGCACGTCGGTCACGTGCACGGCCGTCACGCGGCCGCCCAGCGCCTCGATCACCTGCTTGAGGAGGTCGTGCGTCATCGGGCGGGCTGAGGTGCTGTTCTCCAGTTGCAACGCCACCGCATGCGCCTCGAACATGCCAATCCAGATCGGCAACGTCCGATCCCCGGCTTCGTCGCGCAGGACCAGGATGGGCATGTTCGTCACCGGATCCATCATCAGTCCCTTGATCAGCATCCGAACGCTCATGAGCCCTCCACCTGCACGACCTCGCCACGAACGCTGTTGGGCCCGGCGGCGGTGATCCGCACCTGCGCCAGCTTGCCCAGCCAGGACTGCTCGCCCGGGAAATTGACCACGGTGTTCCCACTGGTCCGCCCCGACAGCTCGTGATCCCGCCGGCGGCTCGTGGCATCCACGAGCACGGTCTCGGTCCGACCGACCGATTGCTGGAGCAGGTCCGACTGGATGCGCCGCTGCAGCGCCTGCAGTTCGACGATCCGACGAGTCTTCTCCTCCTCCGCCACATCGTCTGCCATCCGCTTGATGGCGAGGGTGCGCGGACGAGGCGAGTACTTGAACGAGAACATGCTGTGATACCGGACGGCCTCCGTGAGGCTCAGCGTGTCGTCGAAGTCGGCCGCCGTCTCGCCGGGGAACCCCACGATCATGTCGGTCGACAGGCAGATGTCCGGAACCGCCTCCCGCACGTCCTGGATGATTTCGAGGTACCGCTCGCGCGAATACCGGCGCCGCATCGCGGCCAGCACACGGGTCGAGCCGGACTGGACCGGCAAGTGCAGGTGCCGACACACCTTGGGCAGCGCCTGGTAGGCCTCCAGCAGCCGCGGCGTCACGTGCCTCGGATGCGGACTGGCAAAGCGGATGCGCTCCACACCAGGCACCTCGTGCACCTTCTCCAACAGGCCCGCGAAGTCGCATTCGGCATCGTCGGGCGCCTGGTAGTGGTTCACGATCTGCCCGAGGAGCTGGACCTCGCGATGGCCCTTGTCGGCCGCCTCGCGGACCTCGGCGAGAATCTCCGCCGCCGGCCGCATCCGCTCGTGGCCCCGGGTGTAGGGCACCACGCAGAAGGCGCAGAACTCGTTGCAGCCTTCGATGATGTTGACGTACGCCTTGACGGTGTCGGCCCGTCGGGCGATGCCCAGCGGAAACGAGACGTCCTCGTGCGGATTGATGTCGACCTGCGGACCGACGGTGTCCTCGAGCGCACGGGTGACCAGCATCGGCAGTTGCTTGACCCGCTGGGTGCCGACCACCACGTCGATGAGCCGTGACCGCTTGAGCAGCGCCGCGCCCTCCTGCTGCGCCACGCACCCCGTGACCGCGATCACGGGACTGTTGCCCACGGCCTGCGCGGCTTCCCGGAACTCGCCCAGGCGGGTGAACAGCTTCTCCTCGGCGCGCTCGCGCACGCTGCAGGTGTTGATGACGATCACGTCAGCGTCGGCCGGGTCGGTCGTGGCCTCGAATCCGGCGGATTCGAGCAGACCGGCGAGCCGCTCGCCGTCGTGCATGTTCATCTGACACCCGTAGGCCTCGACCAGGTACTTACGCGCCACGTGCTCGTCCCTTGCGGCCCGCTGCCGCACTTTCGCTTTCGCCTTTTGCTCCGGCTTCGCTTTCGCCTTTCGCCTTTCGCCCCGTGGCAGCCTTCGCCTCCGCCGCCTTCGACTGCAGCAGCGTGCGAGCGCCCTCGAGCATCGGCGCCGAGGTGTCGCCCGCCATCATGCGGGCGATCTCCTCGACACGCGCATCGCCGTCGAGGTGGCTGGCAGACGTCTGCGTGCGCCCTCCGCTGACTCGCTTGGCGATGTGGATGTGGGCGTCGGCGTGGGCCGCGACCTGGGCCAGGTGCGTGACGCACAGGACCTGGGCGCGCCCCGACAGGGCCCGCAAGCGCGCCCCCACCGAGTCCGCGACGCGGCCGCCGATCCCGGCGTCGACCTCGTCGAATATCAGGGTCCGGTCCTGCGCCTCGGGTGCGTCGAGCACCTTCACGGCCAGCATCACCCGCGACAGTTCGCCCCCCGAGGCCACGCGGGCAAGGGGACGGGGCGACTCGCCGGGGTTGGCCGACAGCAGCAGCTCGGCCCGGTCGATTCCCGAGGCCAGCCACTCTCCTTCCCCCGCCGCGGCCTGGAACCGGAACGAGACGTCCGCGTGAGGCATGGCGAGGTCGGCCAGTTCCCGACGCAGGCGTGCGGCGAACGGCGCAGCCGCCGCTCTGCGCGCGACGGAGAGCGCAGTGGCGCGTTCGAGGTAGGCAGCTGCGGCAGCCTCACAGGCCGATTGCAGGGCAGACAACTGCCCCTCCGGCTGCTGCAGCGCAGCAAGTTGCTCGGTCAGCGCCTGCTGCCGTGCCCGGACCTCGGCGAGCGTGGGGCCGTATTTGCGCTTCAGGCGCTCGAGCGCGGCGAGGCGGTCCTCCACCTCTTGCAGACGCTCGGGCGACGCGTCGATGCCCGAGACGTACTGCCGAAGGAAGAAGGCCAGGTCGTCGAGCTGCGCCTTGAGTCCGTCCCGCTGCGCCGCATAGCCGTGGGCGGCTGGATCGAGCTGGGCCAGCTCGTCGACGCGCTTCCAGACGATGGCCAGACTCTGAAGCGCGGAGTGCTCTCCTTCATAGAGCGCGTCGTAGGCCTCCTGCCCGAGTCGCTGCAGGCGGTCGGCGTTGGCCAGCACCTGTCGTGAAGCGACGAGCTGCTCGTCCTCGTCCTCGAGCGGCTGTACCTTGTCGATCTCGCCCAACTGGAACGACAGGAGGTCGATGCGGGCAGCGCGCTCCCTCGCGTCCATCTGCGTCGCCGCAAGCGCCTCGCGAGCAGCCACCCACACGCTATGAGCGCGAGCCACCTCGGCGCGCCGGTCGCCGAGTCCTGCGACGCGGTCGAGCAGGTCCAGGTGCGTGTCGGGGAGTTGGAGCGTCTGGTGCTCGTGCTGACCGTGGAGGTCGACCCACGCCGAGACCCGCTCCCGCAGCGTTCCCGCGGTCACGAGGACATCGTCGATGAACGCCCGTGAGCGGCCCTCGGCGGAAATCTCTCGCCGGACGATCACGTCGGCGCCCTCGGGGGTGGTCACGATGGCCTGGACGGACGCGGCGGTCGCGCCGGTGCGGACCATGTCGGCGGAGGCGCGCCCCCCCAGGAGGAGGCCGATGCCCTCGACGAGGACGGACTTGCCGGCGCCGGTCTCGCCCGTGAGGACGGTGAGGCCGTCGGCGAGCGACAGGTCGAGGGCCTCGATGACCGCAAGGTGACGGATGCTGAGGAACCGGATCATGGACGGGAGGACGCAGGTCGACCGTAGGGACTGACGGGCGCGCCGAATGGCCAGAACTGCAACGATATCATGGAGTTGACCCCTGTTTTCGGCGCGTGGTAGCCTTGCAGCTTCGCGCCTTCCCAGCGGCGCATCGATCATGCATTGCGGAGGCCTGTTTGCAGACGCTCTGGGTGTTCGCTCTTGCCCTGCAGGAGCTGGCCGGACCCGCGGCGGAGACCGCGGAATCGGCGACTGACGTCATTTCCCTCGTCACCCGGACCGGGCTCATCGAGCAGCTCGTCCTCGCTCTTCTCGTCCTCTTTTCCGTCGTGTCCTGGGGCATCGTGGCCTACAAGACATGGGCGTTCCGCAAGGCCGACGCGCAGACGCGCCAGTTCCTGGACGTCTTCCGGCGGAGCAGCAAGTTCTCGGAAGTGCAGGCCGTGTGTCGCTCGCTCGGCGAGAGTCCGCTCGTTGGCCTGTTCCAGGCCGGCTACGGGGAACTCAACGCGCAGTTGCGTGGGACGGGCGACAAGCCAGCGGCCGGTGCGCCGCGTCCAACGCTCAAGAGTCTCGAAGCCGTGGACCGCGCCCTCCTGCGCGCCAGCGGCACCGAACTGGCCAAGCTCGAGGAGCGCGTGGGATTCCTGGCGACGACAGCGAGCATCACGCCCTTCATCGGCCTGTTCGGCACGGTGTGGGGCATCATGACGGCGTTCCAGGCCATCGGGGCGGTGGGGTCCTCGAACCTCGCCGTGGTGGCGCCCGGCATCGCGTCGGCCCTGATCGCCACGGCGGCAGGCCTGTTCGCGGCGATTCCTGCCGTGTACTTCTACAACCACTTCACCGGCAAGGTGCGCGGGTTCGCCGCGGCGATGGAGGACTTCTCGCTGGAGTTCCTCAACATCTCCGAGCGCAACTTCACCTAGGCCCGTCCCGGACGACCACATGCCCAAGGTACAAGCGGCAGGCGGGGGCGGGATGGGACGGGGGCGACGCGGCCGGATGGTCGCCTCGACCGCGCTGGCCGAGATCAACGTCGTCCCCCTCGTCGACGTGATGCTGGTGTTGCTGATCATCTTCATGGTCGCGGCGCCGATGATGACCCGTGGCCTCGACGTGAACCTGCCGGTCGCCCGCCGATCGCAGAACCTGAGCAACGAACGGATCTTCGTCACGATCCCGCTGTCGTTCGCCCAGGACAGGCGCGTGCAGTTGGACGAGGAGTTCATCCGGGTGGATGTGCTCGGTGAGCGGATGCGGCAGGCGCTGCAAGGCAAGTCCGACAAGTCCGTCTACCTCCGCGCCGACGGCGCCGTCACCGTGCAACAGACGATGACGGTCATGGACGCCCTGAAGACGGCCGGCGTCGAGAAGGTTGGCCTCGTGTCGCGCCTGCCAGGGGAGCGATAGGACGCGCGTGGCCTCCCCTACTGCCCCCTTCGCACTTGCCGGCGGGACCACCGCCCGGCGCACGACCGGCCCGGACGGCTTCAAGCGGATGGTGCTGCTGTCGCTGACCGCGCACGCGGCGCTGGTACTGCTGGTGGCGTTGATGCCGTCCTCGTGGCGGACCCATCAGGACGAGCCCAGGAACGTGATGACCATCAGCCTCGGCGGGGCTCCCGGCCCACGGGCCGGCGGACTCACGTCGATGTCGGGTCGCCCCGTGCAACAGGCGGTTGAGCCGAAGCCGGACGTCAAGCCCACCCCGGTGCAGCCGCCCGCGGCCAAGCCCCCCGAGATGACCGAACCTGTGAAGGCGGCGCCGAAGCCGGCGCCCCGTCCGCCCGTCACGCCGCCGCAGACGACGACGGAGCAGGCCAGAGGACGGACGCCGACCACGGGGGCCCGAGTCAGCGAGGGCCAGGCACGCGCCGACACCGGTGTCGTGAGCGACAGCATCGGCCTGTCCACGGGTGGCGGTGGCGCCGGCGGCCAGATCAACCTCGGCAACTTCTGCTGCCCGGGCTACGTGTCCGAGATGCTGCAGATCATCCAGCGGAATTTCCGCCAACAGCAGGGCACGACGGGCTCGACGGTGATGCGCTTCGTGATCGATCGCCAGGGCGTCCTGAGCGACATCGCGGTGGCGCGCACGAGCCGCAACTTCCTGCTCGACCAGGCGGCGCAGCGGGCGCTCGTCCTCACCAAGCTGCCACCGCTGCCGCGCGAGTACACCAACCCGACGCTGACGGTGAACCTGGAATTCAACTTCACCCCATGACGACGACCGCTCCACGTTTCCTCCTGACCGCCGCCCTCGCGGCCCTCGCGTCCACGGTGCTGGTGATCGCCGCACCGGATTCCGCGCAGGCCCCGGCGGCTCCGTCGCAGCCGCCTGCGTCGCAGGCGCCACCGGCAGGCACGCCGCCCGCCACACAGCAGCCCACCGAGATCTCCACGGCGATCTCGCTCAGTGGCGGTGCCACCCCGCGTCTGGCCGTGCCGACGTTCATGGCGGGCGCCGACCTGAAGGGGCCGGCCGAGGCCATCGCGCAGGTGCTGTGGGACGACCTCCGCTTCGAGCGGGAGTTCGACCTCATCCCGCGCGCCTCGTACGCCCCGATCACGCCAGCGACGTCGATGGAGACGGTGCCGTTCGCGCAGTGGAAGGAGCTGGGCGCCAACTACGTGCTGATCGGCACGGTGCGCCAGAATGCGTCGAGCCTGACGGTGCAGGCGCGGCTGTTCGACGTCTCGTCGCAGCGCAGCATGTGGGCCAAGGAGTACACGGCCGCGGCCAGCAACCCGCGGGCGTTCGCGCACACCATCGCCGACGAATTGCACAAGGACACGCGGTCGCTCACCGGCGTCGCCCGGACCAAGCTGGCGTTCGTGAGCGATCGCGATGGTGAGACCTCGAAGGGGCCGGTCGAGCAGCGCAGCATCAAGGAGATCTACATCGCCGATTACGATGGGGAGAGCCAGCGACGCGTCACCGTCAACCGGTCGCTCGCGATCAACCCGAGTTGGTCGGCCGATGGGCGAGCCATCGCCTACACGTCGTATCGCCGCGGGTACCCTGACATCTACGTGTCCTACATCTACCAGGGCAAGATGGACCAGCCTGCCGCGGGCACCGACACGGTGCACAACTTCCTGCCGGCGTTCTCGCCGGACGGCACGCGCCTCGCCTTCATGACCAACCGCGACGGCAACATGGAGATCTATGTCGTGAACCGCGACGGCTCGAGCCTGCGGCGCGTGACTCGCCACCCCGGCAACGACTCGACGCCCACGTGGTCGCCAGCGGGCAACCAGATTGCGTTCACGTCGGACCGCTCCGGCTCGCCGCAGATCTACATCGTGGACGCCGATGGCATCGGGCAGCCCCGTCGCATCACCAGCGAGTCGTGGGCTGACCGTGCCACGTGGTCGCCGGCGCCCTACAACGAGATCGCGTACGCGGGCCGCAACGGTCCCGGCTTCGACATCAAGATCTTCAGCCTCGAACAGGGCCAGATTCGGACCATCACCGACAGTACCGGCAGCAACGAGAGCCCGTCGTGGGCGCCCAACGGGCGTCACCTCGCGTTTGCCTCGACGCGCGCCGGCCGGACGCAGATTTTCACCATCGCCCGCGACGGCAATGACCTCCGCCAGGTCACCAAGTCGGGCAACAACGTGCAGCCCAGTTGGTCCCGCTGATTCCGGTGCGGCCCCCCGCCCACAAGGAGACGTCCCGCATGTCCGCTCGTTTCGTCCGCCTCGTCGCCGCCTGTCTGGTGATCGTCGCCACCACTTCGGCCTGCAGCCGCAAGAAGCCCCCGGTCGCGCGGCCGACGCCGCCGCCGCCGTCGGTCAACACGACCGTGGACACGGCCCCTCCGCCGCCGCCCGCGCCGCTGCCCGAGCCTGAGCCGCCAGTGGCCTCGGTTCCGGCCGAGCCTGCCGTGGCCAGCAGCCCGATGGTGGACTACAACGCGCGCTCACTCGACGAGCTCAATCGCGAGTCGCCCTTGCAGCCTGTCTACTACGGCCTCGACAGCTCCGACGTGGCTGGCGACATGCAGGCGACGCTGCAGAAGAACGCCGAGATCCTGAAGCAGTACCCGAGCTGGGTCGTGACCATCGAAGGCCACTGCGATGAGCGCGGGACTGCCGAGTACAATCTGGCCCTTGGTGAGCGCCGGGCACAGTCGGCCCGCGCGTATCTGGTGTCGCTGGGGATTCCGGCCGAGCGGCTCAAGATCGTGTCCTACGGGAAGGAGTTCCCGTTCGACCCAGGCAGCACCGAGGAGGCGTACGCCAAGAACCGGCGCGCCCACTTCGTGGTCACCAGCAAGTAAGGCCGCAGTCAGGACGGACATGATGACGCGCACCGTGATTGGCGCCCTGACGGGCGTGATGCTCGTGGGCCTGGCGCTGCCGGCCCACGCCGCCAACCGCGAGCACCAGCAGTTGATGGCCGACATCCGCATGCTGCAGGAGCAGAACCAGCAGTTGCAGCTCGTGCTGGTGACCCTCGGCGACACGCTGAAGGCCCTCAACGCCAAGCTCGACGACCAGGCCACTACCTCGCGCAAGCAGTTCGCCGACCAGAAGCTGCTGATCGACAACCTGAGCGGCGATCTCCGCGTCGTCCGTGAGCGGCTCGACGAGAACAACACGCGCGTGGGGTCGATCGGCCAGGAGCTGAACTCGCTGCGCGAGGCCGTCAACACGTTGCCGTCGCAGCTCGCGCCGCCCCCGGTGTCGATGGTGCCCGGACCAAACGGGACCATGGTCCCCGTAACACCCACGGCGGCGCCGGGCGCGCCGGTGGCGGGTGCACCCGCCACCCCGGCTCCCGCGGCCCCCGCCGTGCCGACCGGTCCGGCCGGCGGCCTGTCGCCGCAGCGGATGTTCGACACGGCGCAGGCCGACTACGCCGCCGGGCAGTGGCCACTGGCCATTTCCGGGTTCGAGCAGTTCATCCGCTCCTTCCCCACCAGCGACAAGGCCGACGACGCCCAGTTCTACATCGGCGAGTCGTACCAGCTCGACGGGAAGTTCAAGGAGGCGGTCGGCGCCTACGAGAAGGTGATCGCCGACTACCCGAGCGGCGACCGGGTGCCGCAGGCGCTGTACAAGCGAGGCGTCGCGCTGAGCCTGCTCGGCGACAACGACCGTGCGCGCGAGTCGTTCCAGCAGGTGATCCGCAACTATCCGCAGAGCGAGGTCGCGGTGCTGGCCAAGCAGGTGCTCGACGGCCTGAATCGGCGTCCGCGAGAGTAAGTGGCAATTCGAGATTTGACATTCGAGATTCTTGGCGGCTCGGCCTCCCGGCCTTCGCTCGCGCGGCGCACCCAGAGGCGCGCGGCCGATGGCCAGCGCCCCGGAAATTTCAAATGTCGAATGTCAAATTGCCGCTGTCAGATTCGGCAAGGATCGCCCGTCACAGTGGCGGCACGACTGTACCCCCACGGGGTCGTGGGGGCGTGAGAGACCCGGGATGCCCGGGTGGAGAGAGAGCAGGCAGGCATGGGTAGCGTCAACAAGGCGATCCTCGTCGGGAACCTCGGGCGGGACGCGGAACTCAAGTTCACCGGCAACGGCTTCGCGATCGCGCGCTTCAGCATCGCGACGACGGACCGGCGCAAGGACAGCAAGACCGGCGACTGGGTCGAGAAGACCGAGTGGCACCGTATCGTCCTGCTCGGCAAGCAGGCCGAGTCGCTGCAGGACTACCTGAAGAAGGGCAAGCAGATCTACGTCGAAGGCCGCATCGAGACGCGGTCGTGGGACGACAAGGATGGCCAGAAGCGCTACACGACCGAGATCGTGGCCGACCGCATCCAGTTGCTGGGTGGTGGCGGCGGTGGCGGCCGCGGCGCGGGTGGCGGCAGCCGCAGCGAGGACGACTACGACTACGGCGGCGGCAGCTACGGCGGCGGCGCGAGTTCCGGTGGAACCACGTCTGGCGGCAGCGCCGGCGGCTTCGACCCGATGAGCGGCGGCGACAACGACGACGACATTCCGTTCTAGCGGGCACAGAGCTCCCGCTCGGTGGTAATGCCGGGAATGCCGGGAATGCCGCAATGTCGAGAGGCGTTGCGGCATTCGTGCGTTCGCCAGTCCTTGCGGCATCGCAGCAGCGCGGAATTCTCGAGATGACACTTCGTCCCTTCGGCACTTCCGGGCTCCAGGTCTCCCCCATCACGTTCGGTGCGATGCGGATCGTCGGTGACAGGCCCGACGGCGCATCCTCAGCGCTGCTGGCGGCCCTCGAGCGCGGCATCACCGCCATCGACACCGCCAGGAACTACGGCGAGAGCGAGGCCATCGTCGCGCGGACGCTGCGCGCGTGGCACGGCGCGCGGCCGCTGATCGCCACCAAGGTCAAGCCGCGCGACATCTCCAACTGGCGCCACTACGTGCCGATGGACGTACAGTTCACGTCCCGGAGCATCGAGGCGTCTGTCGAGGAGAGCCTGCGCACGCTCGGCGTCGACTGCCTGGACCTCGTGCAGTTGCATCAGTGGTACTACCGCTGGTCGCACGAGACCACGTGGCTGGAGGCGCTCCACGCGCTTCGTGCGGCCGGCAAGATCCGGTACATCGGCGTGAGTGCGCAGGACCACGAGCACGACGGCGTGCTCAAGCTCGTCGACGATCGACTGGTCGACGGCGTGCAGGTGGTGTTCAACGCCTTCGAGTCGCGGCCGCTCGTCAGCGTCGTGCCGCTTGCGGCCGCGCGCGGTGTCGGCGTGATCGCCCGCTGCGTCTTCGATCACTCGGGGGCGCTCGCAGGCGTGGCCACGCGCGAATCGCTCGCCCGCGACGTGAAGCTCGCCAACGCATCGCCGGAGCTCGTCACCGAGTACCTCCGCCGCATCGATCGCCTGCATGACGATGCCCGCGCGCACGGCATGGACCTGGTGGAACTGTCGGTGCGGTTCGCGCTCACGCACCCGGGGATGTCGACGCTGGCGATTTCGCTGGCCGACGTGGCGCAGGTGGAGGCGGCGATCGCCGCGGCCGACAAGGGGCCGCTGCCGGAGGTGCTGTTCGAGCGCATCCGCCGCGAACACGTGTGGGTGAAGAACTTCTACTACTTCAGCACCGCCACGGTCGACGGCAACCGGGCGGTCTGAGTCCGCGCTCGACGTCCACGGCCACGATCTCGATCGCGGCCTTCTCGAGGAACGTCCGCGGCGCTCGCCACGCACGCGTGCGAGTCGATCCTTCAGGGCCTGCGTCACGGCCTGTGTCTTGGTCTCGCCCGTCAGCCTCGCCAATGTGGCCGCCAGCCGCTCCGCTTCGTCGTTCCGGATGTTCAGTGCCATGTCGATACCTGTGTAGATCGACTACTACACTGCAACACCCGTCAGCCGACACGACGGGGTGGCCTGCCCCTCACGGCCTCACGGACCCACGGGTGCGTTGACGTCGCCTTCGTACAGCACGCGGAGCGCGGCGTCGCGCGCCTCCGCGATCGAACACCCGGCCAGGGCCTCGCGCGCCTGGCGCAGGGACGTGGCGGCCATGCTGAACTCGCGCAGGCCGAGGCCGAGCAGCACCCGCAGCAGCATCGTGTCGGACGCCATCTCCCCGCACACGGCCACGCGCCGACCGTGGCGCCTGGCCCCGCGGACCACCATGCGGATCAGGCGCAGGACCGCCGGATGTCGAGGATTGTAGAGGTGCTGCACGCGAACGTCGCTGCGGTCGGCGGCGAGCGTGTACTGCGTGAGGTCGTTGGTCCCGATGCTGAGGAAGTCCGCATGCTGCGCCAGGCGACCGGCGTCGAGCGCCGCCGCCGGGACCTCGACCATCGCGCCGGCGAGCGGCGCCGGCAACCCCAGGCGCTCGGCCTGCGTGCGCAGCATCTGCACGGCACGCGCCATCTCGTCGGCGCTCGTCACGAACGGAAACATGACGCGAAGGTGTCGTCCCTCGCCCGCGCGAATCAACGCGCGCAGTTGACGCTCGAGCACCTCCGGGCGCGCGAGGCCGAGCCGCAACCCGCGCATCCCCAGTCGCTCGCGCGGTTCCACATCCATCTGCTCGGGGAGCCCGACCTCTTCCGGCGTGATGTCGAACGTGCGAATGGTCACCTCGCGGTCACCAGCGCGGTCGAGCACATCCCGGTAGGCGTCGACCTGCGCCTGCTCGCTGACCTGTCCGATGGGCTGCCCGCCGAGCAGCAGTTCCGAGCGCACGAGTCCGAGGCCCTCGGCGCCCTCGCGCCAGGCGAACGGCACGTCCTCGGGACGCTCGATGTTGGCCAGCAGCAGCACCGGGACATCGTCGGCAGTCATGGCTGGCCCCGAGAGCGACTCGGCGGGCGTGGCCACCGCGCGCAAGCGGCGGCGCGTCGCGTCGACGACGGCCGGGGGCGGGTCGACGGCAATCATGCCGGTCGTGCCGTCGACGAGCAGCGTGGCCCCAGGCGGCACCATGCGCGTGGCCTCCTGCAGGCCGACCACGGCAGGCACCCCCATCGAGCGGGCCAGGATGGCGGTGTGGGCCGTCCGTGTCCCGGCATCGGTGGCGAGCGCCGCGAGCCGGCTCCAGTCGAGCTGCGCGGCCACCGACACGGGCAGGTCGTCGGCCACGAACACGCAGGGCTCGTTGAACCGGGCCAGCTGCGCGTTCAGCCACCCGGCATCGCCATCCACGCGCTGCAGGTTGGCGCGCACACGGCCGAGGACGTCGGTGAGATCGCCGTGGCGCTCCTGCAGGTACGGATCCTCGATGGCGCGGAGCCGCTGGACCAGTTCCTCCCCCGCCTCGACGACCGCCCACTCGGCGTTGACGCGGCGCGACCGGATGAGGGCGTCGGCCCGCTCGCGCAGCAGCGGATCGGCCAGCATCAGGATCTGCACGTCGAACATGCCCGCCAGCTCGGCGCCCAGCACGTGACGGGTGCGATCGCGGATGTCCTCGAGTTGCGTGCGCGTGAGGTCCGAGGCGGCAGTCAGGCGCGCCTGCTCCGCCGCCACGTCCTCCTCGGCGATCCGGTAGCGCACGTCGTGCGTCCGCAGCCGCACGACCACGGCCGGGCCCAGTGCCTCCCCCGGAGCGACGGCCACGCCGGTCAGCATCAGCACGTCACGACTCCCCGAATCCTTCCGCGACGAGCGCGGCGAGGGCGTCGGCAGCTGCCTCGGCGTCGCTGCCCTCGGTCCTGATGACGATCGTCGTGCCGCGGGCCGCCCCGAGCAGCAGCAGGCCCAGGATGCTCTTGCCGTCGAGCTCCCGCGCGCCCTTGGCCACGCGGACGGTCGCCGCGTACTGGGAGGCGAGCCGCACGAAACGCGCCGCGGCCCTGGCGTGCAGGCCGAGCTGGTTCACGATCACCACGTCACGCGTCACCATCGACTTACGAGCCTGCGTCGGGGCGCATCAGGTCCGAGGCGACGCGGATCGCCTCCCGCGCGTGCTCGCGCACGAGGCGGGCGATCCCGAGCAGCCCGTGGTTGGCCGGATCGAGGGTGGCCAGCTTGACGAGCATCGGCAGGTTGACGCCCGTGATCACCTCGACGCGGTCGTCCTCGAGGAACGTGATGCCCAGGTTGCTGGGCGTGCCGCCGAACATGTCGGTCAGCACCAGCACGCCGGAGGGCCCCTCCACGCGGGCGATGGCGGCCGCGATCTGGTCGCTGGCCGCGTTCGGTTCGTCGTGCCACCCCAGCGCGACGGCCTCGAAGCGCACCAACTCGCCGGCGATCATCTCGGCCGCGTTGACCAGTTCGTGTGCGAGTTGGCCGTGCGTGACCACGACCACGCCGAGTCGTTGTTGTCCGGAGTCTGGCATGTCTGTTTCTCGCAGGGGCCGGGCTCGGAGAGCCGGCCCTGCCATCTCACTTCGCTCGGAGAGCCGAACCTGCCCTTGCGTCGCTCGGGGAGCCGGCCCACCGTCATCCGCCTCGGAGACGATCCGTACCCGGCACCCCGTACCCGGCACCCGCGGCGGTGCTGCCCCTGCTACTCCTGCGCGATGTCGCGATGACGCACGCGCAGCCGGATGCCCGCCACGCTCGCCATCCGTCGCCGCAGTTCCTCGGCGATGGCCACCGAGCGATGCTTGCCGCCCGTGCAGCCAATCGCCACGGTCACGTAGCTCTTCCCTTCGGCGGCGTAGCGCGGCAGCAGGAACTCCAGCAGGTCGCCGACGCGCGCCAGGAACGTCGCGTAGTCCTCGTACTGCTCGAGGAAGCCACGCACTTCGGCGTCGCGCCCGGTGTGCGGCCTGAGTTCCGGCACGAAATGGGGGTTGGGCAGGAACCGGGCATCGAACACGAGGTCGGCATCCAGCGGCACGCCGTGCTTGAAGCCGAAACTCAGGAACGTGACCACCGGCCCCGCGCTGGTGCCCGTGTCGCGTGAGGCGGCCATGAACGCGTGACGCAGTTCATGCACCGTCATGTCCGACGTGTCGATGATCTGGTCGGCCATCGCCCGGATCGGCGCCATCTGCTCGCGCTCCAACCGGATCCCCTCGCTGACCGACTCGTGCTCGGCCAGCGGGTGCGGGCGCCTGGTCTCGCTGAACCGACGCACCAGCGCCGCGTCCGAGGCATCGAGGAAGATCAGCCGCGGCTCCAGGGCGGGCATCTGGCGCAGCTTCTCGTACGTCTCGGGAAAGGCCTTGAGGAGCGAGCGCTCGCGGATGTCGATCACCACCGCCGCCCGCGTGATCTCGCCGCCGGCGCGCTGCGTGAGCTCGGCGAACGTGGGGATCAGCGCAACCGGCAGGTTGTCGACGCAGAAGTAGCCGAGATCCTCCAGCGCACGGATCGCCTGCGTCTTGCCCGACCCCGACAGCCCCGTGAGGACGATGAATCGACTCATGACTCTCCTGCCTGCAACTCGGCTTCGAGCCGTGCCGCCAGGCGCTGCGCCGCGGAGATGCCGCGCGCCAGCAGCAGGTGCCGGCGTGCCGCCACTTCCACCAGGATGCCGATGTTACGCCCTGGTCCCACCGGGAGCGTCACCACCGGCACCGGCACGCCCAGCAGCGGCTCGGTCGCCTCGTCGAGGCCGAGCCGCTCGTACTCCGTGTGGCTGTCCCAGCGGACGAGCCGCACGATGAACTCCACCTGCATGCTGTGGCGCGTCGAGGCCACGCCGAACAGGTCCTGCACGTTCATGATGCCGAGCCCGCGCACTTCCATGTGGTGCCGCGTGAGCGGCGGCGACGTGCCGATCAGCGCCGAGCCTCGACGCGTCACCTCCACGGCGTCGTCGGCGACGAGCCGATGACCACGCACCACGAGATCGAGGGCGCACTCGCTCTTGCCGATGCCGCTCTCCCCGAGCAACAACACCCCGAGACCGAGGATGTCCACCAGCACCCCGTGCAGCGTGGTGACCGGCGCCAGTCCCTCCTCGAGCACGCCCGTGAGTGCGACCAGCGTCTCCGACGTCAGCACGTCGGTCGAGAGGACGGGCACGCCGCGCGCATCGGCCTCGGCGACGAGCACCGCGTCGACGGGCAGGCCCGCCGTCACGACGATGCAGGGCAACCCGGGACGCAGCACATCGTGGAGGCGGCGGCGCCGCAGTTCCAGGTCGAGGCTCGCCAGGTACTGCACCTCCGACCGGCCGAACAACAGCACGCGGCCGTCCTCGAGATACTCGGGCTGGCCCGTCAGCGCCAGCCCGGTCTTCTGGAGCGACACGCGGGTGATGCGCCGGGCCAGTCCCGAGGCCCCGGCCCGGACAGACAGGTCCCCGAGCGGCGTGCCGGCGCAGCGCGCCAGCAGATCGCGAACGGTGAGGCTCTGCGGGCCGGACTCGGGGATGGCGACCATCGGTGGCCGTCCTGGCTCAGGCGTCCGGATCGACCAGGCCCACGTGCCCGTCGGCGCGACGCACCAATACCTGCACCCGGTCGAGTTCGGCATCGCGGAACACGAAGACGGACCCTGCCGGCGCGTCGACGCGCAGCAGCGCGTCCTCGAGGCGCATCGGCTTGGCGCTGCTCCGGCGGACCCGCACCACCCTGGGTTCGGCGGTCGCGACAGCCTTGGCGACGCGCGGCTTCGTCTTCGGGGCCACTTCGACCACGACGACGGGGGCCGCCGCCGCGGCCTTCACCGAGGCGCCGCGCTTGCGCTCTTCCCACTTGCCCTTGACCTTGCTGGCCTGCGCCTCGATCTTGGCGATCGCGGCCAGCGCCGAGGCCTGCGCCGTCTTGGCCAGGCCGTGTCCGCTCAGGTCGTGGTCGCCCTTCGTGCGCACCCGCACGTCGGCCTTCACCTGGTCCTTCTGGACCTGGAGGGCCACCTGCGCGGTGGTGATGCTGTCGTGAAGATGACGGTCCAGCTTCTCGAGACGCCGGGTGACGGCTTGTCGGAGGGCCGGGGTGATGGTGAGGTTGCGCCCTGTGAGCGCGAGCCGCATGGTGCGGTCCTTTCGCGGTCTAGTACAGCACCTTGCGCTGGTTCGACGTGGGGATGCGAAGCTCCTCGCGGTACTTCGCGATGGTCCTGCGCGCGAGCACGAGCCCCTCACGCTGCAGGATGCTGACGATCTTCGAGTCGCTGAGCGGCTTGCGGCCGTCCTCCGCCTCGATGATCTTGCGGATCCGCTGCTTGATCGTCACCGACGAGACGCTCTCGCCGAACGAGCTGCTGATGCCGCTGTGGAAGAAGTACTTCATCTCGAACACGCCCTGCGGCGTGTGCATGTACTTGTTGTTGACCACGCGGCTGACCGTGCTCTCGTGCATGCCGATGTCCTCGGCGACGTCGCGCAGCACGAGCGGCCGCAGGTGCTCGATCCCGTGGTCCAGGAACTCCTTCTGGAACGTGATGATCGAGGTGGCGACCTTGATGATGGTCTTCTGCCGCTGGTCCACCGACTTGAGCAGCCACAGCGCCGAGCGGAACTTCTCCTTCACGTACGCGCGCGTCTCGGCGGCCGACTCGTCGTGCTTGTTGTCGAGGAGCCGCTTGTAGACCGGGCTGATCCGCAGCTGCGGCAACCCGTCGTCGTTCAGCACGGCGACATACTGATCCTCGACCTTGACGATGTACACATCGGGCATCACGTACTGCGACGGCGCCGGATTGAAGCGGCTGCCCGGCTTCGGGTCGAGGTGCCGGATGATCTCGATGTGGTCCTTCAACTGCTCCACCGGCATGCCCATCCGCTTGGCAATCTCGGGCACCTGGTGGTTCTGCAGCAGCCGGAGGTGGTCGATGACGATGGCCTCGGCGGGGGTGTCGGCATGGCCGAGGTGCCGCAGTTGCAGCGTCAGGCACTCCTGCAGGTCGCGCGCCGCCACCCCGACCGGGTCGAGGTGCTGGAGCATCGAGAGCACCCCTTCGACCTCCGACGGCGACCAGCCCCCCATCTGGGCCAGTTCGTCGACCGACGCCATCAGGTAGCCGTCGTCGTTGAGGTTGCCGATGATCGCCTCGCCGATCTCGCGCTGCGTCCCCGTGACATCGGGCCGCATCGACAGCTGCCAGAGCAAATGATCGGCCAACGATCCCGACGTCGAGAGCGTGTTCTCGATCGGCGGCAGTTCCTTGACTTCCACGGGCATCCGCGACCGGTACCCGCCGTCGTCGAGGTACTCCCCGAAGAAGTAGGCGTAGTCCTGCTCGTCCCAGTTGGCGTCGGGGCGATCGGGCTTGGGGGCTTCCGGTGCTTCCGGCTCGGAGGTCTGCGCCTGCGGGTCCACCTGTTGCAGTTCCTCGGTGGGGACCTCCTCGAGCATCGGGTTCTCGACGATTTCCTGCGTCAGGAGCTCGGCCAGCTCGAGCGTCGTCATCGGCAGGAGCTTGATCGCCTGCTGCAACGAGGGCGTCAGGACGAGCTTCTGCGAAAGACGGGTCTGGAGCTTCTGCGTGATGGCCATGGTCTGGGCTACATGAACACGGAGGTCTCAGTCGAGCCGGAAATCGGTCCCGAGGTAAATGCGCTTGACCTCCTCGTCGGCCGCCAGGTCGCCCGGCGTCCCGCTCTTGAAGATGGTGCCCGCATGCACAATGTGCGCCCGATCCGTAATCTTCAGGGTCTCGCGGACATTATGGTCCGTAATCAGCACGCCGATGCCACGATTTTTGAGGTGGAAGATGATTTTCTGGATGTCGGAGACCGCGATCGGGTCGATACCTGCAAACGGCTCGTCCAGCAGGATGAACTTCGGGTTGTTGACCAGCGCCCGCGTAATCTCTACCCGGCGTCGCTCCCCCCCGGACAAGGTGTAGGCCTTGGACCGCGCCAGGTGCGACAGCGACAGCTCGGCCAGCAGTTCGCGGCAGCGGGCCCGCCGCTGTGTCGCATCGAGCGGCAGGGTCTCGAGAATGGCCAGCACGTTCTGCTCGACCGTGAGCCCCCGGAAGATCGAGGCCTCCTGCGGCAGGTAGGCCAGCCCCTTGCGGGCCCGCACATAGATCGGGTCCTGCGTGACCTCGATGCCGTCGAGGGTCACGGTGCCTGAATCGGGACGCGTGAGGCCGACGCACATGTAGAACGTCGTGGTCTTGCCCGCCCCGTTCGGCCCGAGCAGCCCGACCACTTCCCCCGACCGCACTTCGAGGCTCACGCCCGCGACGACGGTGCGCCCGCCGTAGGCCTTGGTGAGCCGATCCGTCTGCAGGAGCGCCATCAGGAGGGCTTGGTCAGGGCGGGGCACGTGCCGGCGGTGCGGCCCTGGGTACGGGTGGACTGGTTGCCGTCCACCGAAATCACGTCCGAGGTGCGAAAGAACGTCAGGCGCCGGCCCGTCGTCTCGCGGCATTCGTTCGGAAACTGCTCGAGCACCACCACGGGCGTGCCGCCCATCACGTACCGTCCGTCCTTGGTGAAGTACGTCAGCCGCGCGCCGGTCGCATGGCGCGTCGGGGTCTGCAGCGTGACCGCGTCGTAGGCCTCGAGGCGATCCAGTTCCCGGCCGCCCTCCAGCAGGAACATCTCGATCCGGGCGCCGCGCAGGTCGCCGTCGCGCGTGCTCACCAGCCGCGCCGCCGTGCGCAGGATGGCCTTGCGCTCCTTCTCCTGATACTCCAGCTCCCCCGCCGTGCCCGTCGTCACGTTGCGCTCGACCTTGCCGGTGGCGTCCTTCTCCTCCAGCTCCATCACGGTGCGCGCCTTCCCGACGGCCAGCAGGTTGCCTGACTCCTCATCGAGCGTGATCGTATCGCCCTTGATGGACGTCGCCCCCTGCCAGATCTGCGCGTCGCCGCTGTAGACCGCCTTCTTCGTCCGGCGCTCGAGCTTGGCGGCCGTGACGTTCACCGGCTGGTCGGCCTTGAACATGCCCGGCCGAGCCGGACCGTCCGCCCCGCCCTGCAGCACCGACCGCACGTCGGTCTCGGCCAGGATGTCGTCGCCGCCCGCCAGGATGTTGATGATCCGCGACTGCACCGAGCCGCGCGTGTCGTCGATGCGCGCCATCTGCGGCGTGCCTTCGGCGCTCAGGGTGATGTCGCCGGACTCGGTGCGGTACACCAGCCGCGGTGCCGTCGCCGTGCGCCCGTCGTCCTTCACCGCCACGGCGCCCGCGAACGTCGCGCGATCGATGGCCTCGAGGGACCCGCGCGTCTGCAGGTCGAGCGTGTCGGTCGCGGTGATCGTCCGGTCGAGGGCCGCCTGCCCGCGGCCTGCGGCGCGCGTCTCGCGGAACGTGACGTTCTTGATGAAGCTGGCGCCCGTCAACCCGCGCCCGGGCTGCCCCACGCCGTTCAACGTGTCGCCGTTGATCACGCGCGCCGGAGTCGCCCCATCCTGCGGCACGCTGAGCTGCACGGCCTCCTGTGCCGACAGCCCCGTCATCGTCGACCCGTCGGCGTCGAGCTGCATGTCGATCAGCGCCGCCGCCAGGCTGCGGCCCGGCCCCTTTCCCTGCCCGCGGAACTGCACCGTCGCGCGCTCGGCGAGCGTGACCTGACGGAGGGACCGCCCGTCGGGCTGGTACGCGAGGTTGATGTCGGTGGCCGCCAGTTGCTGCAGCGACTGCGGCGCCGGCAGCGAGACCGATGACTGCCCCCGCAACTCCACCAGCTCGACGATGTCGGTGGTCGGCTGCATGAAGACGGTCACGCTGTCGCCCGAGAGCACCTGCCCCTCGCGGTTGACCGACGCGGCGGTGTCGAGGCGGATGTAGCGCTCTGCCCGGGCGAAGCCGGCCGACCCGCCCCGCATGTGCGTCTCGCCCTGGCCGCGCGCATCGGGCCGGATGTCGATCTGCGCCTGATCGAGCATCCACAGCACGTCGCGCGCGTTGTCGTAGGTGGCGCCATTGGAGGAGCCGGTCATCCGCTCCCGCGTGAACTGCACCGCGCCCGGGATGCGGATGATGCCGTCGGCGGAGTCGTAGGTGGCCTCCGGCCCCGTCATCGTGAGCTTGTCGGTGGTCACCAGCGTCACGTTGCCGGAGAGGCGCACCTGCGCGTTGTCCTTGGTGACCTCCGCCTCGTCGCCGCTGATGGTGAAGCCGCGACGATCCTCGCGCGGCGGCACGGTCACGACCACGGACTGGAACACGGTGCGGCCGTCGGGATACGTGCGCAGCCCCTTGTGCTGCAGATCCATGTCGCGGGCCTCGCCACGCGTCCGCGTGATGAGGCCGCCGCTCGACTCGACGACGGCATTGGGGTCGGTGCGCGGATCGCTCACCTCGCCGGGCGTCACCGCGCGCTGGCGAAGCTGCAGGCCCAGCCAGGTCGCGAAGCCGATGGCGAACGCTGCGAGGACGTAGCGCAGGAGGCGGCGCACCCGCATCAGGAGGCCCCCATCGCGCCGTCCGGGCAGCGCAGGTCGGCCACCGTCAACTCGATCGTCGTCTCGCCGCGGAAGGTCTGCTTGTCGAGCGAGAACGCCAGCCGCAAGGCCTGCCGATGCTGCTCCCACAGCCCGGCCTTCTCGGCCGACCGCCAGGCCATGGCCGAGAACATCCGCCCGTCCTGCCGGAGCTGCATCTTCAGGTGGCGTTCCTTGATGCGGCGCGGCGCCCCGATCAGCTCGACGCCGGCCGCATCGAACACCGGCTTGGCGTTGGCCAGGCCGAAGGGCGCCATCTGCTCGAGCCCGGCGATGAGCTTCGCGTCGATGCCCGAGAAGCGCAGCGCCGTGTCGATCCGGAGCTTCGGCATCAGATCGGTGGGCTCGAGCCGGTCGAGCCCATGCGCGTTGATGCGTTCGCGGAACTCGGGGATGCGCGCGGCCTCCATGGTGAGTCCAGCGGCCTGCTTGTGCCCGCCGTACTTCTGGAACAGGTCCGCGCAGGTGTCCAGCGCCCCCAGCATGTCGAACGCGGGGATCGACCGGCACGAGCCGTGCGCCAGGCCATCCTCGATCGACAGCACGATGGTCGGCTTGTAGAACGCGTCGACCAGCTTGGAGGCGACGATGCCGATCACCCCGCGATGCCAGCCGTCGCCGGCGACCACGAGCACGTTGTGCGCGCCGACGTGGATGTCGGTCTCGACCTGCTTCTTCGCCTCGACGACGATCTCGGCCTCGTACGCCTGGCGCCGCGTGTTCTCCTCGCCGAGTTGCTCGGCGAGCCGGCGGACCTCGTCGAGCTGGGCCTCGTCGCTGGCCAGCAACAGGCGCGTGGCCAGGTCGGGCGTGCTCATCCGGCCGGCGGCGTTGATGCGGGGCGCGAGCCCGAACGACACGCTGAAGCCGTCGATGACCTTGTTCTGCAGCCCGGCCGACTCGAGCAACGCCCGCAGCCCGACCGTGTGTGGTCCCTGCGACAGGCGCTCGAGTCCGAGCTTGGCGATGATGCGGTTCTCGCCCACGAGCGGCACCATGTCGGCCACGGTACCGATGGCGGCCAGCTTGAGGAACGCCGGCAGCCATCGCTCCCGGCCGAACCGCTGACAGAGGGCCTGCACCAGCTTGAACGCCACGCCGACGCCGGCCAGGTGCTTGTCGGGGTAGGTGCAGTCGGGCCGCTTGGGGTTGATCACGGCGAGCGCCGCCGGGATCTCCGCCTCCGGCTCGTGGTGGTCCGTGATGATGAGGTCGACGCCGAGCTCACGGGCGCGTCGCGCGGCCTCGGCACTGCGGATGCCGCAGTCGACCGAGACGATCACGCGCACGCCCTCGGCGTGCAGGCGCTCCACGGCCGGCACCTGCAGCCCATAGCCATCCCGCAGCCGTTCCGGGATGAAATGGGTGACGCGACCGCCCAACAGCTCGAGCGCGCGACGCAGGATCACGGTCGAGGTCACGCCGTCGACGTCGTAGTCGCCGTGAATGGCCACCAGTTCCTGACGCTCGAGCGCCGCGCAGAGCCGTTCCACCGCCGGGCGCATGTCGGCCAGCCGGTACGGATCCCACAACTGGGAGAGCTCGGGGTTGAGGAAGCGGTGTGCCGCCTCGGGGTCGCCGTGACCCCGATGGCACAACAGCCGGGCGATCACGGGAGACACGTCGAGCGCGGCGGCCAGCGACTGCGCGGCCGTCTCGTCATACTCGACGGGGTCCCAGATCAACGTACGCATGGACAGGGGGTCCCTCGGCGGGACCGGGTCAGGACGCCGATCCGGCGATCTCGGCGCCCACGCGACCGATGCGGCGGAACTTCTCGTAGCGACGCTCGAGCCGTTCGGCCGAAGGCATGGCCATCACCTGCTGCAACGCCGGCCAGAGGGCCTCGTCGAGGCGGCGCGCCGCCTCGTCGTAGTCCTGGTGAGCGCCGCCGAGCGGCTCCGGGATGATGCCATCGCAGATGCCGCGGGTCACGAGGTCCGGGGCCGTCATCTTCAGGGCGTCGGCGGCTTCGACCTTCTTGGCCGCATCACGCCACAGGATGGCCGCGCACCCCTCGGGCGGGATCACGCTGTAGACGGCGTACTCCTGCATCAGGACCGTGTCGCCGATGGCGATGCCGAGCGCACCACCGCTGCCGCCCTCGCCTGTCACGACCACCACGATCGCGGTATCGAGGACCGCCATCTCGCGGAGGTTGAGCGCGATGGCCTCGGCGATCCCGCGCTCTTCCGACTCCATGCCCGGGTACGCGGCCGGGGTGTCGACCAGGCAGATGATCGGACGACGGAACTTGGCGGCCATCTGCATGGCCCGCAGCGCCTTGCGGTAGCCCTCGGGGCGCGCGTAGCCGAAGTTGCGGGTGATCTTCTGCTTGGTATCGCGCCCCTTCTGGTGCCCCACGATGAGCACGGGCTGATCATGGAACTGCGCGTACCCGGTCACGATGGCCTGGTCGTCGCCGAACCGGCGGTCGCCGTGGATCTCCGTGAAGCCCGGCCACAGACGGGCGGCGTAGTCGAGCAGGTACGGCCGCTGCGGGTGCCGGGCCACCAGCACGCGCTGCCACGGCGTGAGGCGGCCGAAGATGTCCTGGCGCACCTGTCGGGCCCGGGCCTGCAGGCGGGCGATCTCGCCCGCGCGCTCCGGCGTGGAGGGCTGGCCGGCGAGGTGGGCGATCTCCTTCAGGAGGGCGGCGACGGGCTCCTCGAACTCGAGGGTGTCCACGGGCATGACGTGTCAGGTTACCGCAGTTTGACGGCCCCGACCCCGCACACACGCTCGAGGTCGGCCACCAGTTGCTCGGACGGGCGCACCTGCACGGCCTGCAGGTCGAGGCGCACGCGCATCGGGCGCGGCAAGTCGCGCACCTCCAGGTCGAGGCGGACGCGCTTGTCGCCCCGATGGCGCATCAGGATGTCGGCGACGTCCTCGATGACGCGCCGCGACGGCGTCCGCAGCGCGATGGCGACTTCCCGCGACAGGGTCTCGTTCAGGAACGACAGCGGCTTGATCTCCCCGGCCAGGATCTTGGCGCTGTCGTCGCCGGCCTCCAGCTTGCCGCGCACCAGCACCATGCGGTCGTTCTCGATCAGCGTCGCGTACTGCTGGAACGTGAGCGGAAAGGCCACCACCTCGAGCGCCCCGTCGAGGTCCTCGAGCATGAAGGCGGCCATGCGCTCGCCCTTCTTGGTCTTGACCTGCCGCACCCCGCTGATGATGCCCCCGACGAGCACGTCGGCCATGGCCTCGGTGCACTGCGCGATGGGCCGCGCCCCGGCCTTGGCCAGGTCCTCCTGGTGCGCAGCGAGCGGGTGGCCCGAGAGATACAGCCCGAGCGCCTCCTTCTCGAAGGCCAGCACCTGTGCCGAGGGCCATGGCTCCGCGTCGGGCAGGGCCAGGTCGGCCGCCGGCGTCGGCTCGCTGTCGTCGCCCCCGAGCAGCGCGTCGAACAGCTGGGTCTGCCCGCGGTCACGGTCCTTCTGCAGCCGGCTGCCCTGCTCGAGCGCGCGGTCGATGGCGGCGCAGAGCCGGGCGCGCCGCGAGGCGATGGGTTCGTGCGGTGGCGCCAGCGAATCGAGGGCACCTGCCTTGGCCAGGCTCTCGAGCACGCGCTTGTTCACCAGGCGCAGATCGGCGTGCTCGCAGAGCGCGCCGAGGGAGGCGATGCGGCCGCCGTGTTCCTCGCGCACCTTGAGGGTCGAGAGGATGGCCCCCTCGCCGACGTTCTTGACCGCCGTGAGGCCGAAGCGCACGCCGTCGGGCTCGACGGTGAACGGCAGCTGGCTGAGGTTGACGTCGGGAGGCAGCACCGGGACCGCCAGGTCGCGGCACTCGCCGAGATACTGCGAGAGCTTGTCGGTGTTCTGGGCCTCGATGGTCAGCAGCGCCGCCATGAAGTAGCGCGGGTAGTTGGCCTTGAGGTAGCCGGTCTGGTACGCGAGCAGGGCGTAGGTGGTCGAGTGCGACTTGTTGAAGCCGTACCCGGCGAAGTACGCGAGCAGGTCGAAGATCTCGCCGGCCTTCTTGTCCGTCAGGCCGTTGGCGATGGCGCCCTGCACGAAGCGGTCGCGCTGCGCCGCCATGACCTTGGGGTCCTTCTTCCCCATGGCCTTGCGCAGCAGGTCGGCCTCGCCCATCGTGAAGCCGCCGACGTCGCGGGCGACGCGCATCACCTGTTCCTGGTACGCGATGACGCCGTACGTGTCGCGCAGGATGGGCTCCATCTGCGGGACCATGTACTTGATGTCCTCGCGCCCGTGCCGGCGGTTCACGAAGCTGTCGACGACACCCGCGCCGAGCGGGCCGGGGCGGTACAGCGCGTTGAGGGCGATGAGGTCGTCGAAACGTGACGGCTTGGCCTTGCGCAGCACCTCGCGCATGCCCGACGACTCGAACTGGAACACGCCGGCCGTCTGCCCCTCGGCAAAGAGCTGGAACGTCTTCGCGTCGTCCATCGGGATGGCGTCGATGTCGAGCGTCTCGCCGGTCGTCCGCCTGATCTCCTTCAGCGCGTCGTCGATGAGCGTCAGCGTGCTGAGGCCGAGGAAGTCCATCTTGAGGAGGCCCATCCTCTCGATTTCCTTCATCGCCCACTGCGTCACGATTTCGTCGCGTGCCCCCTTGTAGAGCGGCGCGAAGTCGGTGATGGCGCGCGGCGCGATCACCACGCCGGCCGCGTGCACCGACGCGTGCCGCGTCATGCCCTCGAGGCGCTGCCCGATATCGAGCAGGTCCTTGACGCGCGGATCGCTGTCGCGCAGCTGCTTGAGCAGCGGATTCTCGGCCAGCGCCTTCTCGAGCGTCATGTCGAGCGCCGGCGGGATCAGCTTGGCGACCTTGTCGACCTCCGCGTAGGTCATGTCCATCACGCGGCCGACGTCGCGCACCACGGCCTTGGCCTTCATGGTGCCGAACGTGATGATCTGCGCGACGTTCTCCCGGCCGTACTTGCGCGTGACGTACTCGATCACCTCGCCGCGCCGGCGCTCGCAGAAGTCGATGTCGATGTCGGGCATCGACACGCGCTCGGGATTGAGGAAGCGCTCGAAGATGAGGTCGAACTCGATGGGGTCGACGTCGGTGATGCGCAGGCACCACGCCACGACGCTGCCGGCGGCCGAGCCGCGGCCGGGGCCGACGGGGATGCCCTGCTCGCGGGCGTACCGGATGAAGTCCCAGACGATGAGGAAGTACCCCGTGTACCCCATCTTCTTGATCATCGCGATCTCGTAGTCGAGTCGCGACTCGTACTCCTCGAGCGTGTGCCGCAGGGCCCCGCGCGACATCAGGTCGCGCAGCCGCGGCAGGCGCGCGGCAAAGCCCTCGCGCGTCATCCGATCGAAGTGATCGTCGAGGGTTTCGCCCGCCGGCACGTCGAAGTTCGGGAGGTGGTAGACCTTCGAGTCGAGGTCGACGTGGCAGCGCTCGGCGATGCGCGCGGTGTTGGTCAGCGCGTCGGGATACTCGCCGAACCGTTCCCACATCTGCTCGGGCGTCTTCAGGTAGAACTCGTCGGAGCCGTACTTGAGCCGGTGCGCGTCGTTGACCGACTTGCCGGTGCCGATGCAGAGCAGGACGTCGTGCGGCTTGTGGTCGCCGTGGCGCAGGTAGTGGACGTCGTTGGTGACCACCATCGGGAGGTCGAGCTCCCGCGCCAGCGACGGCAGGCTGTCGTTGACGATCTTCTGCTCGCGCAACCCCTGGTACTGCATCTCGAGGAAGAAGTTGCCCTTGCCGAGGATCTCGGCGTACTGGCCGGCGGCGATGCGGGACTTCTCGATCTTGTCCTTGTAGATGCCCTCGGCGACCTCGCCCTTGAGGCAGCTGCTCAGGCCGATCAGGCCGGCGCTGTGCTGCTGCAGCAGCTCCTTGTCGATGCGCGGCTTGTAGTAGAAGCCCTCGGTGTAGCCCGAGGACACCAGCTTGATCAGGTTGTGGTAGCCGACGTTGTTCTCGGCCAGCAGCACCAGGTGGTTCTGCGTCTCGCCAGGCACGCCGCTGCGGTCGCGCCGGTCGCCCGGGGCGACGTAGACCTCGCAGCCCAGGATCGGGCGGACGCCGTGCTTCTTCGCGGTGTCGTAGAAGATCACCGACGAGAACATGTTGCCGTGCTCGGTCACGGCCAGCGACGGCATGCCGAGGCGCGCCGCCTCCTTCATCAGCTCGTCGACGCGGCAGGCGCCGTCGAGCAGCGAGTACTCGGTGTGCAGGTGGAGGTGGACGAAATCCTTCACGCGTGCGTCACTCCCACTCGATGGTGCTGGGGGGCTTGCTGCTCACGTCGTACACGACGCGGTTGATCCCGCGGACCTCGTTGATGATGCGGCTCGACACCTTCTTCAGCAGCGCATACGGCAATGGCGCCCAGTCGGCCGTCATGAAGTCGCTCGTCTGCACTGCGCGCAGCGCCACCACATGCTCGTAGGTGCGCCCATCCCCCATCACGCCCACGCTGCGCACCGGCAGGAAGACGGCAAAGGCCTGGCTGGTCAGGTCGTACCAGGTCCGGCCCGTCGCCTCGTCGATGGTGTGCCGCAGTTCGTGGATGAAGATGTCGTCGGCCCGCCGCAGCAGGTCGGCGTACTCGGCCTTCACCTCGCCGAGGATGCGGACGCCGAGGCCGGGCCCCGGGAACGGGTGCCGGTACACCATCTCGGGCGGCAGGCCGAGCACCACGCCGAGTTCACGCACCTCGTCCTTGAACAGCTCGCGCAACGGCTCGAGCAGCGAGAGCCCCAGCGTCTCTGGCAGGCCGCCGACGTTGTGATGGCTCTTGATGGTCTTGGCCTTCTTCGTCTTCGCGCCACCGGACTCGACCACGTCCGGGTAGATGGTGCCCTGCGCCAGCCACCGGGCCTGGGTCAGTGCCGCCGCCTCGCGCTGGAACACCTCGACGAACTCGCGCCCGATGATCTTCCGCTTGGCCTCCGGATCGGTGACGCCGGCCAGGTGACCGAGGAACTGCGCCCGCGCGTCCACATGCCGCACCTTCGCGTGCAGCCGGCCCGCGAACATGTGCATCACCAGCTCGGCCTCGTTCAACCGCAACAGGCCGTGGTCGACGAACACGCACGTGAGCTGGTCGCCGATCGCCCGGTGAATCAGCGCCGCCGCAACGCTCGAGTCGACGCCGCCCGACAGCCCGAGCACCACCTCGTCCTGCCCGACCTGGGCGCGGATGCGCGCCACCGCCTCGCTGACGTAGTCGCCCATCCGCCAGTCGCCGCGCGCCCCGCAGACGTCGCGCACGAAGCGCGTCAGGATGGCCTGCCCCTGCAGCGTGTGGGTCACCTCGGGGTGGAACTGCACGCCGTAGTAGCCCCGCGCCTCGTCGGCCATGCCCGCGATCGGGCAACTCGGCGTCGACGCCAGGAGCGAGAAGCCCGGCGGCATGTTCGTCACCGAGTCGCCGTGGCTCATCCACACCTTGAGCATCGCGTGCCCGGCCGGCGTCCGGAAATCCTCGAGGTCCTCCAGCAGCCGCGTATGCCCGTGCGGCCGCACCTCCGCGTAGCCGAACTCGCGATGGTCGCTCCACGCGACGGCGCCGCCCAGTTGCGCTGCCATCGTCTGCATCCCGTAGCAGATGCCGAGTACCGGCCTCCCGAGGGTCCACACCACCTCCGGCGCCCGGAGCTGCTGGTCCTCGTACGTGCTGCCGTGACTGCCGGAGAGGATGATGCCGATCGGATCGAGACGACGGATGACGTCCTCGGCGACGTCGTGGGGGTGAATCTCGCAGTAGACGTGCGCCTCGCGCACGCGGCGCGCGATGAGCTGCGTCACCTGCGATCCGAAGTCGAGAATCAGGAGGGTCTGGTGCGCCATGGGAGTGACGGGCAGCAATGCCGGAATGCCGAATGCTGATTGTCGAGACCCGGCCCTGCGGAGCCGGTATTATAGCCAAGTGCCACGCAGGCAGACCACTACATCTCGCGGTGTTTCGGGCATTTACCGCATTTCCTTGGCGATCGCGCTCGTGGCCGGCGTCGCCGCCACCGCGGCCGCCCAGCCCGGCGGCCCGCCGGCCCCGTCCGCGCCCGTCCCAGCCTCCGCCGCCAGTCGCGATACCGCCAGGACCACGGGACGCGACTCCAGGGGCGACGGCCCGACGGCACACGCCCTGCCCCTCTTCCCGCTGCGTGTCCGCTGGACCACAGACCTGGACGGCCCCCCATCGGCCACGCTGGCAACCGACGGCACCCGCGTGTTCGTGCCCCTGACTACCGGCGGTGTGATCGCCGTCACTGCCGAGACCGGCGCACTCCTGTGGAAGGCCGACGTCTCGACCACGGTGGTCCCTGCCGTCGCCGACGGCCGCGTCTATGTCGTCGGGGGGGATGCGCTGCAGGCCCTGGACGCGGCGACCGGTCGGGCCGTGTGGCGCGCCCCGCTCGCCACGGCGATGTCTGCGCCCGTCGTGGCTCGCTCCGGCTGGGTGATCGGCGCCCTGGACACGGGCGAGATCGTGGCCTGGCGCGGCGACGACGGCACCGAGGTGTGGCGACAGAAGATCGGCGCGCCGGTCGTGGCGGCCCCCGCCATCAATGGGGAGCGGCTCTACCTGCCCGGATCGGATGGGCTGGTCCGCGCGCTGCGCATCGACACCGGCGCCGCGATCTGGACCACGTCGCTCGGGGGCAGCGTCGTGACCATCGCGCCGCTCGGCACGCGCGTGTACGTCGGCTCTACCGACAACTACTTCTACTGCCTCGACGACGAGAAGGGGCGTGTGCGCTGGCGCTGGCGGGCCGGCGCCGACCCGGTCGGCGCGGCGATCGCCGACGACGAGCGCGTGTACTTCAGCTCGCTCGACACGATCGTGCGGGCGCTCGACCGCGGACACGGCGCGCAGCGCTGGCGACAGCCCTTGCCGTGGCGCCCCCGCACCGGCCCCCTGCGCGTGGGCAACACCCTCGTGACCGCAGGCATCGCCCTGGATCTCCGGGGGTACGCCATGGACACCGGCAAGCCCGCGGGCGAGTTCGCGCTCACCGAGAACCGTCTCGAGGTGCTGGAGGGGCTACCGGTGGTGATCGCGCGGGCCACGCTCCCGGGCGACTACCTCGTGGCCGCCATCGCCGATGGCCGCCTCGTGGCCCTCGAGCACGCATTCGGACTGCCCGCCAAGCCCCTCACGGACATCCCGGGCGAGAAGGTCGCCATCACGCCGCCGTCCTGATCACTGCGGCGAGGCGGGCGATGCCCTCCTCGATGCGCGAGGCCGTCGCGGCCGAGAACGCGAGCCGCATGGCATTGGCGCCCGTGCCGTCCACGAAGAACGGCGCGCCAGCGACATAGATGACCTGCGCGGCGACGGCCGCCGGCAGCAGCGCCCGCGCATCGATGCCGTCAGGCAGCTGCACCCAGAGGAAGAAGCCGCCGCGTGGTGCCCGCCAGCTGGCGAGGTCGCCCACGTGCGTCGCCAGCGCGCGGCTCATCACGTCGCGCTTCTCGGCGTACACCTGCCGCAACCGTGGCAGCTGCGCATCGAGCACGCCGCGCGTGATGGCCTCGAGCACGATGCGCTGGTCGAGGGAACTCGAGCACAGGTCGGCCGACTGCTTCGCGACGTCGAGCCGTTCGATGACGGCAGTCGGCGCGACGATCCACGCGGTGCGGAATGTCGGCGCCAGCGTCTTGGACGTGCTCTGCAGGTAGATCACCCGCTCCTGATCGTCGTCGGCCTTCATCGGCCGCGTCTCTTCGGGACGCGTGACGTCGGGAAACCACAGGTCCCCGTACGGATCGTCCTCGACGATGGGCACGTCGGCGCGGACGCTCCAGTCGAGGAGGGCACGCCGGCGCGGCAGCGACAACAGGCCGCCGGTGGGATTCTGGAAGTTCGGGATCACGTACAGGAACTTGACGCGTCGCCCGGCCGCCCGCTCGGCTGCGACGACGGCGTCGAGGTGCGTGATGTCGAGCCCCTCCTCGTCCTGCCGCACGCCGACCAGGTGCGCCCCGGCGCTGCGGAAGGCGGCAATCGCGCCCGTGAAGGTCGGCAACTCCACGAGCACCACGTCGCCGGGGTCGACGAACAACCGCGTCACCAGGTCGACGGCCTGCTGTGAGCCGGTCGTGAGGAGCAGGTGCTCGGAGTTGCAGGCGATGCCGCGCGCACGCAGGCGCGGCACGAGGGTCTCGATCAGCGGCCCGAAACCGCGCGTCGGGCCGTACTGCAGCGTCTCGCCGTCGCCCGCGCTGAGCAGGTCGTCGGCAATCGAGCGGTAGGCGTCCCACGCGAAGGTCGCCGGATCGGGATACCCCGGAGCGAACGAGATGAGATCGGGCCGACCGGCGGCGAGGATGCCCATCTGCCGGATGGCCGATCCGGTCAACTGGCTCCCCATCCGGGAGAACGACGATTCGAGCGCAGTCATGCCGTCACTCCGTGAGACAGCACGGGGGACGCCGCCTCGTCGGCGGGAGCCTCGTACAGGAACAGGTACGCGCCTGCCGACGCGAGCCCGAGGTACTGGAACACCAACCCGCGCAGCAACCAGGCCACAAGCTGCAGCGGCAGCACCGTGAGGCCGACGAACGGGACGAACGAGATCAGCCCGAGTCCCGCCGTGGCGACGATCGAGGCCAGCGTGGCCACGCCGACGAGGCCGGCCGTGACCAGGAAGACGCCGAGCGTGCGCCTGGTATCGGACCTGAGCATCCGGGCCGCCTCGCGCGCGGCCGCGCGCACCGACACGTCGCGCGCCGCGATGATGATCTGCAGCACGAGGTACCCGGCGTTGATGACGGCCAGCCAGGCCACGAGCGCCGCGCTGCAGAGCGCCGCGATGACGGTCCAGCCGACGAGGAACCCGTCGTCGCCGACCGCGCGGTAGCCCGCCACGACGACGCTCAGGTAGATCGCCCCCGACACGACGTAGGTCGCCAACAGGAATGCGCCCAACCGGAGGAAGCGCCGGCGCAGGCGACGGGTGCCGTCGAGGAACACGTCCACGTCGGTGCGCGAGGCTCGCCGCAGCAGGGCGAGGCGCACCGGATGGCGCTCGACGGGTCCCGCATGCCGCTGTGCGTCGACGAGCACCGCCAGCGTCCCGCCCTTCAGGATGAACATCAACGCGGCCCCACCCACGACCACCACCGCGAGCGCGGCGAGGAAGCTCGCGAGCGCCACCGGGTGCTCCAGCAGCGACGTGGCGACGCCCGTCGCGCTCCGCCTGAGGTCGAGGTCGTCGGCCAGCACGTCCTGCACGTCCTGGTTCAGGGCCAGGGCCACGAGGAACGTCCCGCCCACGATCGGGACCGCCAGCAGGATCTTGAAGGTGGCCTCGGCGATGAACTGGACGACGACCACGGGCCAGTTGGCCGCCGCGAGCAGGGCGCCGCGCTTGATCGGAAGCTTGAGGGCGGGGATGGACATGACGACGGGCGGACCCGTGCCATCACTATAGCGAAGGGCGGCCACGGCCCTGCCTGCATCGTCAGAAGGCCGGGTAAGATTCCCCCACCGCATGCCAACCGCGCTCACGCCGTCCCGGTCTCCCAGCCTCGCGCCGCGCGTGCTGGCCGCCGGCGCGGTGGGCACGGTGGTGGCGCTGCTCCTCGGCACCGCGTGGCTGCTGTGGCGGCTCGGCACCGACGTCGAGGGGACGGCGCTGCGCGTGGAACGCGACGTCCGCGCGCGCTTCGCCCGGCAGGCCGAAGGCCTCGCCCGGGCCGTCGACGACCTCAGGGCGCAGCCGGCGATCGTGCCCACCCTCATGGCGCCGCGCCAGGACCCGCGGGCCCTGTTTGCCGCCCTCGACGAGGTCACGCGGCGCAGCGGCAACGACGTGGCCCTGTCGATTGCGGCCGCCGACGGCACGGCCATCGCCTGGGCCGGGCGCCCACAGGCGCTGCCCGTCGTCCGGCAGGACCGGGGCCCCAGCCTCGTGGTCGCGCCCGGGGCACTCGGGTTGCGCCTCGTCTACGTCGAACCCCTGCGTCAGGCGAACCGGCAACCGCCGGTGATTGGCCTGCTGGCGGCCGAGCTGAACTTGTCTGGCGCCTCGACCGTCGATACCCGCGGCGCGCTCGAAGCCGAGATCGACACCGCCCTGCTGCCGGTGCGGCTGCGTCCGCGCTTTCTCGGGGACGCGAGCCCGCGAAGCGCCGCGCGCGTGCTGACCCTCCAGGCGCCGACGGGCGAAGCGCTCGCGGACGTCATCGTGCCGTACGACGCCCTGCGGGCACTGCGCCAGACCTGGTGGCGGCGACTCGCCGGCATGGCCGGCCTGAGTCTCGGCCTGACGGCGATGGTGCTGGCGGGGGTGTTCGCATGGGAGCGACGCTGGCTGGCGCCGCGGGAGTACCGCCTGTTCACCGTGGGCGCGGTCGCCAGCCTCGTGATCGCGCGTCTGCTCTGGTGGTTCGGATGGCTGCCGCTCCAGGATCTGCTGCCGCGCTGGTCAGACGCGGTCTATCAGGGAGACTGGCTCGGCTGGCTCCACCGCACGCCCCTCGACCTCTGCCTCACGGCCTTCCTCCTGCTGGCGCTGGTCATGCTGGCCGTGGACCCCGTCCGACGGGTCCGGCTCGCCATGCGCCGCGTGCGGCGGCGCCCCACCGGCCCTCTCCCGAGGCGCCTGCGATTCATCGGCGGGCAACTGCTCGCGGGCCTGGTGCTGGCCCTCCTGCTCGGGTTGCTCGCCAGGCTCGTGCAGGACACGGTGAACCACTCCGAGCTCGACGTCCTGATGCTCGCGTTGCTGCCGCCGATCGAGCCGCGACGACTCCTCGTGCTGCTCGGCCTGCTCGGCCTGACGGCCTCGGTGTTCTGGGCCGCGGTCATGGCCCTTCGCATCGGGCTCATCCGCTGGCGAACCGCCACGCTGGGCCCCTGGCGACGCCTGTGGTGGCCGCTCATCCTGTGGATGACGCCGCTGGCCGCCGGCGTGGCCATCGCCCGCTGGCGCGGCGCCCACCCGCCGATCTTCGCGCTGGCGGCGATGGCGCTGTGTGCCGGCACCGCGGCGCTGGCCAGCGCCAGAGGTATGTCGTGGTTCAGGCGCGGCACGCAGGCCCTCCGCCTGCTCTGGGCCTACGCGGCGTTGCTGCTCCCCGCGCTACTGCTCTATCCCCTGCTCCTGCACGCCATCGACGACACGCGCCGCACCCTGATCGCGGCGCAGTACGCTCCCGAGGTGTTGACCCACCGCCGCGCGCTCGGCGAGGACCTCACGCGGACCCTCGCGCAGATCGACGCCGTACGCGGCCTGGCCGATCGCATTGCCGCCCAGCCACGCGAGCCGGGCCGCGCGCCCACCGACACGGCCTACGGCCTGTGGAAGCAGACCGACCTCGCCGATCGCGGGCTGACCTCGGCCGTCGAGATCTACGCGCCCGAAGGCCCCCAGGTCAGTCGCTTCGGCTTCAATTTCCCGGAGTACGAGGCCACCGAGGCGCCGCAGTGGCGCAGCGAGGCGTGCACGTGGACGGTCTTTGCCGAGGCCGGCCTGTTCGGGTCCGAAGAACGCAGCATGTACCACGCGGA